>JALSSW010000193.1 GCA_026984035.1 Planctomycetota bacterium | reverse complement strand
GCTGGGGGAGATTCCTATGTCCTGAAAGAGGGCATGGTGATTACTGTTGAGCCAGGAGCTTATCTCGGAAAAGAGGGGATGGGTTGTCGCATCGAAGATGACATTTTGGTGACCAAGGATGGCTACCTGCTTTTGAGTGCCGGTTGTCCCTCGGATCCAGACGGAATCGAAGCCCTGATGAAGCAGGAGGGTATGGCGAAGGTTCCGTTGGGGGCAGGCGGAGGGGGGCCGGTCCAACCAAAAAAATAGGCCGTGGCGAGTTCTGCAGGCAAAGGATCGAAGTCGGCATAACTCTGACCCGCCACGGCCGGCTTTCCGTCGAAAGGACCGGAAAGTGCATGCCCCATTGTCGGAAGAGGGAGCAGCTTCATGAGGGATTGGCTTGGATCTTGGGCGGATTCTTTTTGCTTTCCTAAAGCGTCGGTCCAATGGGCTCTTGGGGAAACCCCTAAGGTTTTTACCCTGTTGGGCTTTTGAACAGTTGGGAACACTCCAGGCCCATATCTGCGTTGTTTTCAACTCGCCAGCCCCCTCACGACTCGTTACCATGGTCGCCCCTTTTGCGGAGCAGGGAAACCGGAGACCCCCTTATGGCACTATCAGATTTCAAGGATCGATATGGATTGGCGACGACTCGGCTGAATCAGCTTAAGGAGAGCCTTTGACTACGAAGGCCAGCTTAAGAACCTGAAAAAAGCCGAAGAACTCATGGCTGCCCCGGGATTCTGGGATGACCAGGAGAAAACGGGAGCTGTTTTTGCGCTCCAAAAGCGGGCCAAAGCGGTAGTGGATCCTATTGACAGTGGGATGGCCATGCTGGAAGACCTTTCTGTGCTGATTGAGCTGGGGGAGGAGGATGAGGCTGCAGTCGAGGAGGATCTGAATCGAGACTTTGAAACCCTTGAAGCGGCTCTCGAAAAGGCTGAATTCCAGCTTATGCTGGGTGGGGACCATGACCACCGCAATGCGATTCTTAATATTCAAGCGGGCAGTGGTGGAGTGGATGCCTGCGATTGGGCTCAAATGTTACTTCGAATGTATCTGCGTTGGGCCGAACGCATGGACTTCAAATTTGAAGAGCTTGATTATCAGCCTGCCGAAGAAGCGGGCATTCGTTCGGCTTCGATTTTGATCAAGGGTCCCTATGCTTATGGCTACCTTAAGGCTGAGCAGGGAGTTCACCGCCTCGTCCGAATCTCGCCTTTCGACGCCAATGCGCGGAGGCATACCAGCTTTTCTTCGGTTGAGATTGTTCCGGAGTTCGATGACAACATTGAAATAGAAATCCTCGACAAGGAGCTTCGAGTTGACACTTTCAGAGCGAGTGGCGCAGGTGGACAGCATGTCAACAAAACGGATTCGGCGGTTCGCCTGACACATATTCCCACTAATGTGGTTGTGTCTTGCCAAAAGGAGAGAAGTCAACACAAGAACCGAGCGACGGCGATGAAGCTTCTCAAAGCCAAGCTTTACCAACTGGAGTTGGCCAAGCGGGAGGAAAACCTCAAGTCCTTTTATGGTGATAAAGGGGCCATTGCTTGGGGCAACCAGATCCGATCCTATGTTCTCCAGCCTTACCAGATGGTTAAGGATCTACGGACCGGATTTGAGATGGGGAATACCCAGGCGGTGTTGGATGGAGATCTCATGGGCTTTATGGAAGCCTACTTGAAAAAGCAGAAACCGAAAAAATAAGGTAGAACGATGAATTCGGAACGAGCTTGGGCGCTTATCTCTGTATCGGATAAGAGGGGCATCGAGGTCTTGGCTAAGGCCATTGGGGATGCAGGCTATGGTCTGCTTTCAACGGGAGGAACTGCGGCTTTTCTCCGGGAGAAAGGGTTTTCGGTTACGGATGTCTCCGACTACACCGGTTTTCCTGAGATGATGGACGGCCGGATAAAAACTCTACATCCCAAAATCCATGGGGGCTTGCTTGGTCTTCGGGACCAGGATTCGCATCGGGAAGCAATGCACGAGCATGGCATCCTTCCGATTGATTTTGTTGTCGTCAATCTCTACCCCTTTGAAGAGACCCTTAGGAAGCAGGGACTGAGCCCAGAGGAAGTCATCGAGCAGATTGATATCGGTGGGCCTTCGATGCTGCGATCGGCAGCCAAGAATTTCACTTCGGTGACGGTGGTTTGCGATCCTATGGATTATGAGAAGGTCGAAATGGAGCTGAAGGACCAAGGTCATACCTCCTTGGAACTCCGGAGAGACCTAGCGGCAAAGGTTTTTGCTCGAACTGCATCTTATGATGCAGCGATTGCTTCCTGGATGGAAGGCGAAGGATTTGGGCCATTTAATGCCATGGGTGGGGTTCGCAAACAAAAGCTGCGCTACGGAGAGAATCCCCATCAACAGGCGGCTTTTTACGAACTGGCGAGTGCGGCTCCAAGCAGTTTGGCGCGAGCGCGTTTTTTGGGGGGTAAGGAGCTGAGCTATAACAATATTTTGGATTTGGATGCTGCCTGGCGGCTGTGTTCAGAGTTTAGCGATGGCCAACCTGCCTGCGTTGTCATCAAGCATGGGAATCCTTGTGGGGCTGCCTTAGGTTCTACCGGAGTTGATGCTTACCAGAAAGCCCTTGCAGGAGACCCCCTCTCGGCTTTTGGGTCCATTGTCGCATGCAATTTTGAGGTGGACGGGGAGGCAGGGACAGCGATGGCGAAGCCCGGTAATTTTATTGAGGTGGTGATTGCTCCAAGTTTCACTGAAGAGGCTCTGAGTTTTTTGCGTTCTGCGCGTTTTGGGAAAAACCTTCGAATCCTCGAAACGGGCGGATTGGAGGTGGGCACTGAAGCAGAGTTCCGCTCTGTTTCCGGGGGATTCCTGGTCCAGAGCCGCGATCTCCCAAATGAAGAAAGGGAACTCAAATCTGTGACGGATCGACAACCAAGTGATGAGGAGATGGAAGCTCTGCGATTTGCTTGGCTTGTTTGTAAACATGTGCGGTCCAATGCAATCGTATTGGCAAATGGGACCCAGGCCGTGGGAGTGGGTGCAGGCCAGATGAGTCGTGTTGATTCTGTGGAACTCTCAGTGAAAAAAGCAGGAGATCGAGCGAAGGGCTCGGTACTCGCCTCGGATGCTTTTTTTCCTTTCCCTGACGGCGTCCTTGCTGCAGCTGAAGCTGGGGTCACAGCGTTGATCCAACCGGGGGGGTCACGCCGAGATCAGGAAGTGATTGACGCAGCCAATCAAAAAGGTTTGGCGATGGTCTTTACTGGGATGAGGCATTTTCGGCATTGAACTTTTATCAAACAGACCAGGAGATTCGGGAGGCCATTGAGGACCTGCGCATGGGGCTTCGGCTGACCGAACTCTATCGGGAAAAGCGCAGGCAATATATTGGGGTCCAGGATCCGGCGGAGTTTACCAAGGTTTGGGCTCAGATTTCGCATGAAGAGCGAAGGAATATCGAATCTAAAGCACTCGACTTTATTGAGGCTGTTTGCAGACGTCTTGGAGAAACCAGCTCGGGGGACCAACGGGTGGCTCTCCTCTTAGTTGAGTGGGCTGACAAGAGCAAAGAATATGCTCCCTTTGATGTTCTACTTACAGAGTTTGGTGACTTTGAGCAGCGAGGGCGGATTTTGCAGTTGGGACTCCGGTTGTTTCCCTCAACTTTGACTGCACACTGGTAAGAGGGCGGCTACAACAAAGGAGCGAGGATTCTGGCCACGCCAAGCATCAGTGGGTTGTTTCTAGGAGGCTTGATGACTTCGACGGACTCCTCTAGGTCTTTTTCGAAAATCTGAACCAATTGCTCCGTGATTCCTTTTCCGTAGAAAACTAGGTTCGCTTCCCAGTTCAGAGAGAAACTCCGCCTGTCCATGTTTGCGCTTCCTACCGATGCCCAACAACCATCCACCATCAATGTTTTTGCATGAAGGATCCCAGGTTGGTATTCGAAGATTCGACAACCTGCATCAAGAAGGCGCTTATAAAATGCCATTCCTGCAATTTTTGTTAACCGTACGTCACTCTTGGATGGCAGGAGGAGTTGGACGTCGATACCCCGGAGCGCGGCCGTTTCAAGGGCTAACAAGATCTCCGGTCCTGGAACAAAATAGGGAGTCGTCAAGTAAATGTGCTTTTGTGCGGAACTCATGGCGGCAAAGAAGAGCTTGTGGATGGTCCCGCTTTCGGATGTATCCGGCCCGCTCCCAATAAAATGCACCATGTCTGTCCCGCTTTTTCGATCCATCCAAGAGGTGAAGGTTAAAAAGGTTGAGATGTCGTGTCCGGTGGCAAAGAACCAATCTTCGAGAAAAACCTCTTCCATCTTTTGAACCGCAGGGCCCTCGATTCGAATGGCTTGGTCACGGAAGGATCCCGGGCAGGTCTTCTGGCAGGTGGGAAAATACTCCTGGCCGATATTAAAGCTCCCGGTGAATCCGATGCGGCCGTCAATACAGAGAATTTTTCGGTGGTTCCGAAAATGAAGGGACCAGGGACGGATAAGCGGCTGGATGGGGGCGAATCGGGCGACCTCCCCCCCCGCCGCCACGAGTCCTTGGGTGTCCCGCATTTTGAGCTCGGAGGAGCCAACGTCATCAACAAGAAGGCGGACTTGAACCCCTTGACTCGCTTTTTCTTCGAGGATTGTGAGGATTGTTTTCCCAATTGAATCGGGGCGAAAAATGTAAAACTCAAGATGGATCCATTCTTTTGCTTCTCTTAGTGCATCTAAGATACTTTCAAGGGCGAGAGACTGCTCCTCAAAGGGATCTAGTAGGTTATTCGTGTAGGGGAGAGAATGGTCCAACTCGTGTGCTAGCTCGAGGAGGTCGGGCTTGGGTGCTTTGTGTTGTTGACCCGAGTTGGGTTGGTAGGGTTCGAGACGGTCGGTAAAGCACTTTCGAGCCTGTGCCAGTTTTTTACGCTTCGCTTCTTCTGAGAGTTGAAGGGATGTTTTCTTTCGCCGAATCCTTCGGTTGCTGAAAAACCACCAAGAAAGCGCTCCTACAAAGGGGACCGTGACGATTAGGATGATCCAGAGGAGAATATGGCTTGACTCCTCTTTGCTGATAAAGATCCTTGGAACAAGAACGAGGACAACCAGATAGTTGAGCCCGGATAAAATAAAGGGCAGTGCGTTGGCGAGCCATTCCATGTCGCCGATATTTTGCCAAAAACCCGGTAGAAAACTCTTCTGCTCTGGTTTTCTTCGAAAGAGTGTTTACTTATGCTTCACGTGCGCTCTTGATTGCTTCGATTAATTGGGGAACGATTTCCATGACATCGCCGACGATTCCATAATTTGCGACTTTAAAAATCGGTGCGTCAGGGTCCTTGTTGATGGCAACAATAAACTTGGATGTGCTCATTCCGGCGAGATGCTGAATGGCTCCTGAGATCCCGAGCGCAATGTAGAGGGTGGGAGAGACGACTTTGCCTGTTTGGCCCACCTGTTCGCTGTGAGGCCTCCAACCAGCATCCACCACCGCCCGGGAGGCCCCCACCGCAGCGATTCCTGGACCGAATGCTTCTGCTAATCCTTCCACGAGTTTCCAGTTTTCAGGTTCTTTGAGGCCTCGTCCTCCAGAAACTACAACTGCGGCCTCTTGCAGGGGAGTCTTGTCCGTGGAAGCCGCGAGGATTTCCTTGACGAAGTCCAAAAAGGGCTTGGTGGGTGCTTCAACCGTTACGACTTCGCCGGACTCAGCATTTTCTTTTGGAGGAAGAGTGTTGGGCCTCAAGGTCAGGCAGAAGGGCTGGCCGGTCACTTTGACGGTTTTATAGGCCTTGCCGGCGTAAACGGGCTTGGTAGCGATTAGGTCCTCTCC
The DNA here is from genome assembly GCA_026984035.1 of Planctomycetota bacterium. Classification (GTDB taxonomy): domain Bacteria; phylum Planctomycetota; class UBA1135; order UBA1135; genus HyVt-539. The sequence goes on along the minus strand of JALSSW010000193.1, from coordinate 24,431 downwards.
CTGCAATTCAACCTGGGTAGCATCCGAGACCATTCCCGCACCCAGGATGGCAGCTACTCTTGGGAGGAGGTCCTTTCCCATGGCCGTGTGGGAGGCAAAGACAAAATTTGCCTGGGAGTCCCGGGCTGCTTGTGCCAAGGCTTTGGAATAGGCAGCGCCGCTATAGAGAGCCAGATCAGGGCTCTCAGCAAGAAAGACCTTGGAAGCTCCGTATTCGGCGATTTGAGAGCAAAGTCCCTGAACAGCATCTCCAATGAGTGCTGCGTGGACAGTTCCCCCTACACTCGATGCGAGGTCTTTTGCGAGGGTCAATGCTTCGAGGGAGGCCTTTTTGATCTTGCCCTCGCGCTGTTCAATGAAGGTGAGCCAGATTTTTGACATGATCCTAATCTCCTGCCTCTCAGAGGACCTTAACTTCGTTTTTCAGTTTCTCGATCAACGCCGGGATTGCATCCGGCCCTTCCCCAAGGATGGTGGGTGCGGGGCGAGGGGGAGGGGGGGTTAAACTCACTAGTTCCACCTTTGCCTCAGCCGGGGTTGCATCGACCTCTTCCAGAGGCTTTTTCTTGGCCATCATGATGCCTTTCATGTTGGCATAACGGGGCTCGTTGAGTCCCTTATCGCAGGTAATGACCGCAGGAAGGGTCCCTTCTACGGATTCCTTGCCGCCTTCGATATCCCGGGTGCCGGAAAAAGCGGAGTCGGTCAACTCGAAGCTACTTGCTTCAGATAGACAAGCCCAACCCAACTTGGCTGCGATCCTGGGTCCAACTTGGGAATCATCGTTATCGATGGCTTGCTTCCCACAGAACACAATATCGGGGTTCAGTTCTTCAACTTTGTTTGCAAGGATCGTGGATGTTGCAAGTCCATCCGTGTTCTTACCGTTAGTTTCGATCCGCACGGCTTTGTCGGCTCCCAGCGCCAAGCAGTGGCGAAGGGTTTTAACCGTTTCGGCTCCCCCGAGAGTCATTACGGTCACAGTTCCGCCTTTGGACTCTTTGGTCTTGAGCGCTTCCTCAACAGCATACTCGTCATAGGGATTGAGAACGAAAGAGAGCCCTGCGGATTCGATACTTTGTCCATCCGCAGCGACCTTGATGGACGCATCGCTCGCGGGAACGTGTTTCACCAGAACTAGGATTTCCATGTCAGCACCTTTTCTTGCTTCCCGGAATCGGACCGGGTCTTCTCGGAAAATGGGCCGGAAAGGATAGCGAGAATCAAGCGCCAGGCAATGCGCGAAAGGTCGCAGTTTGAGAGCTTTCTGCTTGAAGGGGCTTTGTCGGCCTAAAACCGGGCCGCGGAGAGGACTTCCTCCAAGGTCGTAAGGCCCTTGAGGGCTTTTTTTGCTCCATCCACCATCATGTTTTTAAAGCCTGTCTGCTTGGCGATTTGAGCCAGCTTGGTTTCTTCCGCGCCCGATGCCAAGGCTCTTTCAAGGTCCTTGTTCCAGATAAGGACTTCCAAGATGGGCAGGCGGCCCGAAAAGCCCTGATTGCGACAAGTAGAACAGCCCACGGCTTCGCGGAAACTTAGTCTTGGGTCGTTCTCATTTAGGTTGAATTGCTCCAGGATCTCCTTGGAAGGTTGGCTGGGTCTCGAGCAGAGAGGGCAGAGTTTTCGGACCAAGCGTTGGGCGACAATGGCCCTTAGTGTGGGGGCCAGAAGGTAGCGTTCGACTCCCATATCAATCAGTCGAGTGACAGTCCCAATGGCGCTGTTTGTGTGGAGAGTCGATAAGACCATGTGCCCTGTCAAGGAAGCATGAAGCGAGATCTCGGCAGTTTCTCGATCTCGAATCTCACCTACCATGATCACATCCGGGTCTTGACGCAGGATGGAACGCAAGGCGCCTGCGAAGGTACGGTCTGCTTTCGTATCTACTTGAACTTGAGTGACTCCCCGCAACTTGTATTCAACCGGGTCCTCCACTGTGATTAAGTTGCGGTTATCGGTATTCAGGAAGTTCAAGATCCCATAGAGAGTCGTCGTCTTGCCACTTCCAGTTGGCCCCGTGACCAGGATTAAACCATTTGGGGAAGAGGCTTCGCTTTGAATGGCTTTTGTCTGGGAGCTGGAAAAACCTTGTTTCTCCAGTTCCAAACTTAAGTTGCGCTTGTCCAAAATACGTAAGACCGCTTTTTCGCCGTGAACTGAGGGGAGGGTTGATACACGGAACTCGACTTTCCCTTTACCGGTAATCTCAATTCCAAAGCGGCCATCTTGAGGCTTCCTCCGTTCGGAAATGTCCATATGGGCAAGGATTTTGACTCGGGAGAGAATGGCAGCATGCAAGGCTTTGGGGAGGTTGTGACCAGTTTCGAGATGCCCGTCAACCCGAAAGCGGACTCTCAGATAATCTTCCCCCGCCTCTAGGTGAATATCGCTGGCTTTTCGCCGAAGCCCCTGATCAATAAAGGCGTCTACGATCTTGATAATGACATCATTGCCCGCGATTTGGCGGAGTTCTTTGGAATCCCCCAGCTCGGAAGCATTCAGGCCACCAAGGTCGAGGCGAGCCAGTAAAGTTTCAACGCCTTCCCCTGCTTGCATTCTGGCCTGAATGCAGGCTTCCAAGGTTTCCGGCGGAATCACGGCCGAAAGAATGGGGGCCTTTAGTGCCTCTTGGAGCGAATCCACTGCGAATAGATCGAGAGGATTCTCCATCCCTATGATGTAGATTCCGTCTTCGAACCTAAGGGGAATGGCCTTATGCCTTCGGATGAGGTCCTCAGGGACAATTTGAAGCAAATCGGGGTCTAAGTCATAGGGGTCCGGGTCTTCGAAGGGGAGCCCCATGGATCCGGCAAAGAAAGAATAGGCGATGTTTGCCGGAAGGAGTTTGAGTTCCACGACCTTCCGGACAAAGGGGATGTCCCTTTCACCCGCACCTGTCCAGACTTTCATGAGGTTCTGAACAGGGACATGGGCTGCGTCCGCAATCGTTTGGACCAGGAGAGGAATCTCTGTCGTTTGTTGGTTCATGCAGTTTCTCATCTTCGACAAGCCTGCATTCCAACCTTTACCCGCAATCATTAAAGGGAAGGGGGGCCAAGCTTCGATGAAAAAGGAGGTTTATACCTCCAATGAAAGCGAAGATTCCTCGTAACCCATATCGCCAAGGGTTCTCCTTGATCGAAATCGTAACCGCGTTGGCTGTGGTCGCGCTGCTGGCTGGCGTTACAGTTCCATTGATGACTCGGGAAACCGAGGAAGCTCGCATCGACCGGGCAAAGGTAGAGGTCGAAGCCTTGGGAAAAGCGATGAATCTCTTTTTCTCCACGGTCGGTTCTTACCCCAGCATGGATGCAACAGGAGCAACGAAATCTCTGTGGGTTCTTTATTCGGGACCCACCATCCCAACCTCCAATCCTTGGAAGGCCTCGACCCAATTTTGGACTTGGATGTCAAACGGAGCCGGAGATCTATTGGACAATCATCTGTTTCGGAATGCGCCTGGTGGACAGAGTGTAAATCGCTATGTGACCACCGGGCCATCTTCCTGGCAGGGCCCCTATTTGGATCCCAGTAGATTGGATCCATGGGAAAGACCTTACGTGGTCAATATCGTTTCAGGTTGGAGTAGTTCCACAACTAAGTATCGGCGTTTATGGGTTCTCAGTGCCGGTCCTGATGGAAAGATTCAGACTTCTGCTAACTCCGGATTGGGAGATCCTGTGGGTGGAGACGACATAGGTTTCTTGGTCCTGCAGAGGTGATGTCATGAGTCCGATTTTGAAGACAAGCCTCAAGGAAAAGGATAAACCACGCGCAAGAAGAACATCTTCGGTACCTCCCCAAAGTTTGGAAAATGGGAGGAATGCAGCTAAGAAGAGAGGGGAAAATCCAAGCAAAACTGTGAGGCATCACACCCGTATCTCTCTCGGGGAATTGAATGACTTTACCAAGAACCTTTGGACTCAATTGGATGCGGGTGTCCCGCTTCTTCGAGCTCTGGAAGTGGAGCAGGAACAATCCGAAGGAAGCAAACTGAGTCCTGTTCTGGCCCAAACCATTGCAGAGATCAAAAGTGGCTCCACTTTCTCCGAGGCCCTGGATCATGCTCCAAAAATCTATTCTCGAATCTATCGAAACTTAGTCAAGGTAGGTGAGTCCTCCGGAGATCTCGCGAAAGTTTTATTCAGTCTTTCCGAATTCCTTGAGTGGACAGAAGAGATCAGCAAAACAATAAAAAAGGCGGTTCGCTATCCCATCATTGTTCTCGTCGGAGTCATTGGAGTGCTCCTCTTCATCCTTGGTTTTGTTTTTCCTCGGTTTGAAGAGCTTTTTGGAAAGATGGGAGACCAACTCCCAACATCCGCCGCTGTTCTCTTGGAAACAGGAAAATTCATCAACAATCACGCCCTTGGGATTGTTGGAGGTCTGGTCTTTCTCGGATTCGGCGCCTTGTTTTTTTTACGAAAGGGTTTTGGAAAAGAAATCCTCCTTTCGCTGGTGGGTCGATTCCCAGTGGCGGGCCCTGTAATGAAAGCCATCGACCTTGCACGGTTTTCCCGGACCCTTTCTGTACTGCAAGAATCCGGAATTCCCCTTGTACGGGGGGTCGAACTGGCCCAACAGTCTGTTTCCGATCCAAACCTGAGGGAGGAAATCCATGAGGTTCGTGAACAGTTGACTCAAGGCGAACCCTTTTCTCAGGCCCTGAGCCAATCAAAGGAGTTTCCTCCACTCGTGATCAATCTTGTTGCCGTTGGAGAGCAATCCGGTCGGATGGATCATTGTCTTTCCCGGTTGTCGGACCACTTCGATCGTGAAGCGAGAGAACGGGTGGATGGAGCAATCGCTTGGCTGGAGCCGGCAATTACCATTTTCCTGGGAGTTGTGGTGGGAGGGATGGCAGCGATCATCCTCTCCAGCCTTTACAAGGCCATGCTGGCGGTAGGGAGGTAAGGATGGGTGTGAAGCGAAGAATTCCTTCGGGCTTTACCTTGATCGAACTCCTGGTTGTGATCACGGTTATGTCCATCCTCGCCGGGACAATGGTCCCCTTGGCGACAGCCACGCAAAAGGCTGAAAAGCTCTCCCGTGCCCAGCGGGAGTTGGACGCAATCGGCGAAGCTATGGAAGCATATTACTATGACAATGCTTCCTTTCCTGCATCCCTGAATGACCCGTCCTTTTTTGGGATCTACATTCTCCCCGGTGTTGGTGACGAGAAGCTGGAAGATGAGTGGGGAGGAAACGGATTCTACAAGCTGAGCCAAACTACTAATCCTGACGTTTTGATTGTCTACAGTGTTGGCACCGATGGTGTTGATAATGGGGCCAACAGCGAATCCTTAAAAATCACGATTCCAGGATCTATCCCAGGTCTCACAAAAACCAGAGAGCGGCTCCGAGTCATTGCCGCAGCTTTAGCGGAATACCTGAGCGGTGGAGGAACTCTAACGGGTAATTGGACAACGGACCTTGCTGCGATGGGACTTGGGACTGCCTATCAAAAAGATGGCTTTGGAACGGATTTTACTCTCAATGCAAGCTCACGGATTCTCACCAGCGCCGGACCTGATCGCACTTTTGGCACTAGTGATGATGTGGTTTTTTAGGAACGATCCCCATGGCTATGACACTCAACCTAATTCTTGATTTTCCAAGCGTCAGAGGTCTTGTGACCCAAGGGAAGGGGGAAAAAACAAAGGTCATCCATGCCTTTCAATATCGGTCTGCGGGTTGGGAAGAATTCAGTTCGGTTTTGGGTCGGATTGCCCAGAAGCTCCCAAAAGGGGTGTCCAATCTGCGGGTTGCCTTCAGTGATCGCAGGTTGGTCCATGGAGGCTTGCGGAAGCCGGATCGCCCCAAAGGGGATGATCTTATCCAAGTGCTCCAGGACTCAGTGAGGGAAATCGGTCTTTTCCATGAGAATGAAGATCTTGTAATTGGATACTTGGATTCTCTGGATCCCTCCGGTTGGAAATGCCAGTTCCTTGGTGCCCCTGATGCCATTCTGGAACCTCTGCAGCTAGCTGGTCAAGGGGTTGGTCTTGATGCCATGCAGGTAACCAGCATCGAAACCGTCCTTGCCCAAGCGGTGGAGCCTAGTGATGATTCTCCTTATGCCATTCTTGATGTCGCCCGATCGAATGCTCGAATCCTCCTCGTAAAAGAACGGCAAGTTTTGGCCTCTCGGGTCGTCAGGTTATCCCTTTCTGATCAAGGGAACGGGACTATTGGGTCGGAGGTTTCTCTCCCGCTTGCTTCAGAAGTCTATCGATCTCTTGAGTATTTCAATGAGTTAGGACATCCGCAACCAGCCGAGATCCACGTAATGGGGCCATTGGCGAACTCTCTTGAAGAAGGAGAGGATTGGGGATCCGTGCTGGGGAGAGAAGCTAAGCTTTTGGCAAGGCCTCCATTTATGGACATGGGGGAAAAGGGCAGCGAAATAGATGCTTATTTTTCTGCCTTCTTGTTAGCCAGGATGAACCCCAAGGCTGAAGGCCCTTGGCTGATTGATACAAAGAGAAAATCCAGGTTCGACCTTGCTTGTTTTTCCGCTGCCTTAACAGGTCTCGTTGCGCTTGTTTTTGGAGCCAGCCTCTCGATCCGGGCTCTGAACGGAGAAGGCAAGTCAAGAAAGTTGGCCATGGCCAAGATGCAGAGGACCTTGAATGTCCTCCGGGTGCAGGCAGAGCAGTTACGCCAAGCCCATCGAGCTCCCTTGATTGTTGTGCAACGGAAACGAATGATTGCAAAGATCCGGAAGGAAAACATCCCTCTTTCTCGAGCATTAGCAACCCTATCCAAGAAGAAACCCCGAAACTTGTACCTAAGTAAAATTGTTTTAAAGGGCAAAACTCTCCAGGTGGATGGATTTATTGATTCAGGAGATCAACTTGGAGCAATTCGGAGCTTTGGAAGGTTGGACAGGATTCTTTCTCCTTTTTCAAAAGGATCGTCGGGGGGAGGGAAGTTAGGAGAGCCAGATAAGAAAACACAAAGGACTCCCTTCCAATATGAGGTTTCTCTGGGGAGGGGAGGAGAATGAAGAAGCTGAAACATTTTTTGACCCCTGGATGGATCCTATTATTCTTCGGGTCTCTTGCTCTCGCCAACGGATTTCTTTCGTGGTATTTCGTACCTCGATTAAGTGATTTGGCCACCTTGAAAAAGAGTGTGAGGGATGCCAAAGAACTTGTCAGCCATCTCCAGAAACTCCCTATTCCGGATCTGGAAGAGGGGTGTGATCTTCTCCCCGAGTCCATCACCGTGGGGAGGGCTCTTGCTGTGATCGAGAGAGCCGCCAAGGAGGCAGGGATTCGATCCATCTCTTTCGATACGCAGAAAAAACAATTAGATTCGGAAGTTCCCATGGTGGAAACACGTGCGCAACCTGGCGAGCCTGGAGCGGCCAAAATGGGGGAATCCCAAGTGGTTCCTAAACCAAAAAAATTGTCTTGCTCCCTCAAGGTCCGAGGAAAGTTTCAATCCCTTTTGCGATTTTTGGGGATTCTCGAATCGTCAAAGCCCCTGATGCACATTGTTTCATTGGATGCAAGCCCTTCAGAGTCGGGAGTTAAGGGGGTGCTCAAATTGCAGATGTTCTTCTACCCAAGTGAATCCAAGGAGAAAGCAGGTGGTTAGGGCGAGCAAAAAGAGCATGGGCAAAAAGAAGATTTCCAAAAATCCTTTGTTGGTTTTGGTCTTGGTGGCAGGAGGGATTTTTGTCAACAAGGATCTCATCCTGAAATATCTTCCTTTTTCAGTTTCCCAAAAGACGGAAAGCCAAGAAATAGATCCGATAAAAGGAATGAGGCCCGAACCACAACAAGAGGAGGCTTTGTCTTCTCCGAGCCCCGGGTTTGCAGCCACCTTTGCACCAGTTTCTCTGGAAGAAGAGGTTCCTAGCCCATTCGGAGTTTTCAAAGGAAAGTCCGACACTCCAGTGGAAGAGTTGGACCTAAGCAAGGGTTCCTCTCTTGCTAAGTCCTCTTCTCAAGGCAACCCGAACAAAGATCTTCGTCTCAGTCTGATTTTAATCTCCGGAAATTCTCGCTCTGCAATTATTGGAGGAAAGCTTGTAGGAGAAGGGGATCGAATTTCTCTTGGGTTGGTCCACCATATTCAAAGAGATCATCTGGAGATTTTGGGCAGCTCGGGAAGACAATTTGTCCTGAGGATGCGCAAGGATCCTCTCTTGGTCCGGGTGAAGGCTCAGTCTCAGGAGAGCCCTCCTTCAGAGGCATCTCCCAAGCCTGAAATCTCTTCTAAAAAGGTCGTGCACCCTAAAGTTTCCGCTGAGCCCCAGGATCCCTCCAGTCATTTGAATCCTGCGGATGTTTTTAAAGTCCTCCAAGGCCTGCAAGTCCCCAAAGGTTCGGGAAAGGAATGAATCATATGCTCATCAAACGGATGTTTCCTTTTTTCGGCGCTATTCTCCTTTTCTTCCCCATGGCTTGCGGCTCCCATGGGTCTTCTCAGAGAGATTCAGGGCCTCAAATTCAAGCCGAAGTCCTTCGTGCCTTAGCTTCTTCTTTGGATCAGTTTCCGGGACTGGGAGTCCAGCTTCTTCCCGAAACAATTTCTCTCCGATCTCCTGGAGGAAATTCAATCAAAGCCTTTTCCTCTCGTGATGCAGGGATCCAGGATGTGTTGACGGTGCTCTTCAAAGACTCGGGGATCAACCTGTTGATTGAGGGAAATGTAAAGGGGACCGCAACCTTTGATATCAAGGAATCCACCTTGGAGGATGCCTTTTTGGCTCTCCTTCGCGCTTATGACCTTGGGTATACCTGGGATGGGACCTTTTTGAGGATCCTACCCAGGGTTCATCGGATTTTTGATGTGGATTTTCCTTCCGAAGAAACAGCAAGGTCCAATGGCTTGCAAGGCGGGAATCAATCTGCGGGGAGTTCGTCCTCCGGTTCCGGTGGCTCTGGCCCTGGTTTAGGAAATGGTTCCGGGGCTGTTCAATTTTGGGATGTGATGAAGAAGAATCTAAGTGAGGTGATTTCCAAGGATCAGGGGGCCAGCTTGGTTGTCAACGAGAGGCTGGGATCGGTTTCGGTGGAAGGGAAACCCAGCACTGTGGAAAGGGTTAGTAATTATCTCGAAGCGGTGCGAAGGAGATCGGTCAAGCAAGTTTCCATTGAAGCCCGGATCATGGAGGTAAAGCTGAATAAGGATTATAAGACAGGTGTCGACTACTCACTCCTGCCGGGGTTTTTCAATCTGCATCATCCTGCGAACCGTGGAGGGACCTTGACCGACGGTGCAATTATCCGTCAAACCGCCAAAGCGGGAGTAGACACTTTGAATGTCGGCTTTTTGAATGCCGGACAATTTTCGATATTTATAGATGCTTTGCAGAAGCAGGGCCAAGTGCGGGTCTTGTCGAGCCCAAGGGTTTCGACTCTGAATAACGTCCCTGCAGTAATTCGCGTTGTGGAACAAGTTCCCGTGATCGAAAGAGAGATCATTGATTCGGGAACCGGGACCAGCCGGACTCAGTTTAACGTTCGCTTTGAAGATGCCGGGGTTGCTGTGTCGGTTACTCCTCAGATTGGAGAGGATGGGGTGATCACGGCGGTAGTTGCACCTTCGATTATTGAAGTATCAGGCTTTGTATCGACCCCGGATAATTTGATCACCGAGCCGATTTTAAATACGCGAAAGGTGACGACCACTTTGCGGATACCCGATGGAGTTCCGGTGGTTTTGGGGGGGCTCAGGAGTAGGCGGAAATCTGAGACTCTAACAGGGCTTCCCCTCCTTTCGGACATCCCTATTTTGGGAGCCCTTTTTCGTTCGACAGTCCAGGAGCATGTGGAAACCGAGTTGGTCATCCTCTTATTCCCAAGAATCCTGACCCCTGCATGGATGAATGAGGACGTGGAAAGGGGAGTGGACCGGGTGCTTCGCACGCGAGTGGATTTTAAACCTGGAACGGCCGGACTGAATGCATCGCATGAGGATGAATGGCACGAATCTCACTTGAGTGGAAGAACGAGTCCAGGGAAACATTTTGGGGATCGAGGGGCAAGGGTTCGAGTCAAAGAAGCTTCCGCGAAGGGAATCTCCAAATCCGGCTTAGCTCGGCTTGCGCTTGGCCGGGCTGTTAATAACTTTGAGAAAGGAAACGATTCTCAGGGATGGGTGGATCTTAAAGAAGCCTTGGCCTTGGACCGGCATTCCAAAGAAGCTTGGTTGCTCAAGGGGATAATGGAGGGTCGGCGTAGGCGACTTCGGGCGGCGCGGGAAGCTTTTCGGGAAGTTGTTCAGCTCGATCCTCAAAATATTTATGGCCTTAACAATCTTGGCTTGATTGAGCTGAGGCTGGGAAACCCTGTTGTCGCCGAGGGAAGATTCCGAAAGGCTTTGGCGAAGTCGGAGATGCCTGAACTTCTTAACAATTTGGGTATTGCCTTGCTTGGGCAGGGCAAAGTCCACCAAGCGGAAGGGTATTTTTCTAAGGCGGTGCAGGCAATGCCCGGGTTGGCAGAAGCTCAGCTCAACCTCGCAGTCTGTAAGGATCGCTTGAAGGATCCCAAGGGGGCAGCGGAGAGTTATCGGGCCTTCCTTCTGGCCGGAGGGGATCCCTCAGATCCAAGGTTGCGTTCTCTCAAGGATCACCTCCAAGCCCTCGGAGTGCTGTAGGGTTTTACCTTTTTCCTTGGTTATTTCCCCTGGAGGAAATGTAGGAAATCCTTTTCTTTTGGAATCCAACCCTCGTGCTTTATCAGAGCTTTGCCCGTTTCTGGGTCAATGATTACAAATGTCGGGGTTGCAACGCCGACTTGGTAGCGATTACGAATTTTGACTGATTTGGATTTGATGGCGGGATCAGGGTGATCCATATGGAGCCTTGCTTCTACAAAGTTATTCTTTAGGGCTGCGGCGACCGCCGGAAGCCGGAAAACTTGGTTTTCCATGACGCGGCAATTGGGTCAGGCAAAGCCTGTAAAGTTGATCAAAACTCTTTTGCCGGATTGACGTGCAAGGTTTCTTGCCTGGTCGAGATTGTCTAAGACAATGCTGTGTTCTTGGCTTTCAGGTGGTCGGGCGGTGTACCCCGGCAAAAGGCCATTCATGATCCTGTTGTTATAGGGAAAACCCATGGCACCATACAAAAAGTAGAAGGCTAAAAGGATCGAGGCCATGCCTCCCATCATTCGACCCGAGCCGATCTCTGCATTTCCGGAATTCTTAAAGTGGATCACCCCAAGAAGATAGAAACCGGCCAACAAAAAGAGACCAGTCCAAAGGGTGAGGAACAGCTCATTGGGAAGTTGCTGCAATCCGAGCAATAGGTCGACATTGGAAAAAAATTTAAATGCCGCTGCAATTTCCACAAAGCCCAAAAAGACTTTGAGGGTGTTCATCCACTCGCCTGCGCGAGGAAGTGTTTGCATTTTGCCCGGAATCAAGGAGAGAGCCATAAAGGGCAGGGCCATTGTGAGCCCGAAGGCTCCCATTCCCACAATGACATGCAAGGATCCCTTGGTCGCCGCTGCAGCAAGAAGAGTGCTGACAAAAGGGACGGTGCATGTGAATGAAGTCACAACAAGCGTTGCGCCCATTAAGAACACTCCTAAATAGCCCCCCTTCATCGAAGCTTTGCCTGCGGCGTCCATCAGAAACCTGGGAGGATTGAGGGTGATTACTCCGAAGAGGGAAAGGGCAAAGATGATGAATACAGTTCCAATGACGAGATTTGTCAGCCAGTGGGTCGCGAAGATGATGATCGGCTGTCCGATTAAAATCCCGGTCAAAATAAAGACTCCAACAATCCCGGCTCCGTATACCATGGTCAAGGGGATAATGGATCCCTGTCTCTCCTGGGCTTGCTTGGTAAAGAAGGAGAAGGTGATGGGGATCATCGGATAGGTGCAGGGCATGAGAAGAGCCAGGAGCCCTGCCAGGATTCCTCCTAGGATGATTTTCCAAAGTCCGCCAGCGGTCCCTCCCTTTGCACCGCCTATGTTTTTTTTTGCTTTGATCTTGGAGGTAGAAATGGGCTTGGAGGTGGAAAGATCCTTTGGTTGATTGTTTCCTGCGGGAGTGGCGATGACTGTTTTACTTTTCGTGCCCGCGTTGTTTGAAGGGATGGCGCTTGTTGCGAGAGCTTTACCTATTTTTACTTCTGCTTTGAAGGGAAGGTCCTTGGCGGGAAGACAAAAATCTTTTGTGCAAGGGGTATAGGTGAGCTTCCCTTGCAGTTTTAAGGTACTCCCCATTTTTAAGGTCGAAGCGAGCTTGATCGTGATGGCTGCTTCGAATCCACCTTTGATCCACCAGGTGGTCATCCCCATGACCTTGTGCTCTTCGCCCGAGGGAAGCTCTGTTTTGCCCAAAACCTCAAAGCCTTTCCCTGGGTTTATTTGGATCTTGGGAGGAGTCCCAAACTCGTCCAGGGGACCATAGACATGCCATGGGTTTTTAACGCGTGCTTTGAGAACAAGGCGGATCTTTTGCCCTGGGGCCGCTACCTTGGGTTGGGTGAAGATCTTAAGAATTTCAACTTCGCTTTTTGCTGCCTGGACTTTTGGTGCATCCGGGCCTTGGCCTGAGGCCTTCGTTTCTTTTCCGAGGGAAATCTCAAAACTATCCTCAGTTTTCTGTTCGCAAAAATCTTCGGTGCAGGGAAGGTAGGAAAATCGACCTTTCAGTTTGCTTAAATTTTTTCCCTTGGGCACCTCGAAGGTTCTTTTGAAGATCAGGGTTCCTGTGAGCCAAGTCGCAAAGTTTCCAAGGGGATCTTGGTGAGGGATCCCAATGGGGTCTATGGGTTTCCCCGTAGGTTTGAGGCCGCCAGTATCCAGGATCTCTAACTTGGTCGGAGTCCCCTCTTCTGCTCCCGTGCTGTAGATGTGATAGCCTTCCTGGACCTTGGCTTCGAGAACAAGAGAGACCTTTTGGCCCGGGATGGGATTGCTTGGGACCAGCTTTACATGGATCCTAACCCGCTTGGGGGATTGAGCCCGGAGCCCAGGGGAAAACACCCCCCCTAGCAGCAGGACACAACTGGCAATAAAGATAAAAAGAGGAATCCTGAGTTTCATGATCGGCATCATACGCACAGCGTTTCTTAGAGTTGGAGCTTTCTTCCGGTTCTCTTGACTCGACCTCTTGTGAAAACAGGGCTAGAATCTCCGCTCATTTTTTGAGAGAGACACATGGCCAAAAATATAATCTCCCGGTCCAAGGACTACCCACAATGGTATCTTGACGTTATCAAAGCGGGTGATCTCGCCGAACACTCCCCAGTTCGGGGTTGTATGATCATCAAACCTCAAGGTTATGCAGTTTGGGAGCGAATTCAGCAGGATCTTGACCGGCGTTTTAAGGAAACAGGCCATGTCAACGCCTACTTCCCCTTGTTCATCCCAAAAAGTTTCCTTGCCAAAGAGGCAGCCCATGTTGAAGGCTTTGCCATGGAATGTGCCATTGTCACGCATTCCGGCCTGGAACCTGATGGTGAGGGAGGGTTGAAGCCAAAGGGCAAGCTCGAGGAAGAACTGATCGTTCGTCCGACCTCCGAAACAATAATTGGGCATTCTTTCGCGAATTGGGTTCAGAGTTGGCGGGATTTGCCCCTTTTAATCAATCAATGGGCCAATATTGTTCGCTGGGAAATGCGTACCAGGTTGTTTTTGCGGACCATGGAGTTCCTGTGGCAAGAGGGCCACACGGCTCATGAGACAGCCGAGGAGGCTGATCGGGAGACGCGGCGCATGCTCGACATTTATGCGGAATTTGCCGAAGATGTCCTGGCAATCCCGGTAATTAAGGGGGAGAAAACGGAATCCGAGCGCTTCGCCGGAGCAGATCACACCTATACCATTGAAGCCATGATGCAGGATGGCAAGGCTCTCCAAGCGGGAACGAGCCATAACCTCGGGCAGAATTTCTCTAAGGCTTTCAATATCCAGTTTCAGACCCGGGACCAAGGCCTCGAATATGCATATACCACGAGTTGGGGAGTGAGTACGAGATTGATCGGTGGGTTGATTATGACCCATTCGGATGATGAAGGATTAATCCTTCCGCCCAAGGTTGCTCCCATCGTGGTTGCGATCGTTCCAATCTATCGCAAGGACGCCGAGAAAGAAAAAGTCCTGTCCTACGCCCGAGAGCTTTTGGTTGCTCTATGTGGGGAGGATCAAGTGGAGAAAGCGGAAAAGGGGCTTGGGTCCAAGGAGGTCGTGTCCATACTGCTCGAGGATGGGCGAGGGGTTGTGTTGGATCTCAGGGATACAGCCAGGCCTTCGGACAAGTTTTTCCATTGGGAACAACGGGGTGTTCCCATAAGGATCGAGGTGGGTCCCCGTGATGTGGAGGGGGGTAAGGCGATGGTGGTAACCAGGCACGACCGAGCCAAGGTTCTTACAGAAAAAATGGCCATCGACGCAAACTGGCTTTATGCCAAACTTGCGAGCCAACAGGAGATCCTCCTTCAGCGTGCCAGGGAATACCGGATTGCACGAACCTTTAAGGTCGATAGCTTTGACGAGCTTAAAACCAAAATAGAAGATGGAGGGTTCTTCCTTATGCATTGGGATGGGAGTCCCGAGACAGAAGAAAAACTCAAGGAATGCAAAGCGTCCATTCGTTGCATCCCCGAAGCCGAGAGAGTGGAAACAGCAGAAGGCTTTATTTCCACGCGTGAACCCGGCAAAGACCCTGTTAGCGGCAAGGATAGCCCTGGCCGCGTGATTGTCGCCCGTTCTTATTGAGGGCCATGAGCCTCGTCTTTTTGACCGGGGCCACCGGTTTTGTTGGATCCAATCTGGCCCGTCTTTTGGTAGACCAGGGGGAGGAGCTCCGTTGCTTGGTTCGGCCGGGGAATCCTGCAAAAAACTTGGTGGGGGTCCCTTTCCAAAAAGTGGAGGGTTGTCTCGAGGACGAGGCCCTTCTTGGTGAAGCTCTCGGCGGGGTGGATCTTGTGATCCACGCCGCCGCCCTGGTGAGCTTCGAGCGAAAAGACAGGGATCTTCTTTACAGAGTGAATGTCGAAGGGAGTGCGAGGGTCGCCCGTTTGGCTCGGGAAGCAGGGGTGTCCCGTTTTTTGCATGTTTCCTCGGTTTCGGCGATTGGATACAGCGAAGGTCCAAAGGTCCTTGATGAAGGCAGTCCTTATAACTTTGGCTGCCTGAAAATCCCCTATTGTGACACGAAGCGGGCTGCGGAGGAGGCTGTCCTCATCGAAGTCCATAAGGGATTGGATGGGGTCATTGTCAACCCCAGCTCCATCCTGGGTCCGGGGGATCGCCGAAAGGCGGAGGGCTCCTTGCTTCAGGCTGTTCAGAAGCGTCGGCTCCCCTTTCTTCCTCCAGGCGGGGTGAATATGGTTGATATCCGGGATGTCCTTTCGGGGATTCTCCTAGCTCTCGAGCATGGTGTAAGGGGGGAACGATATATCTTAGGAGGTGAAAACCTCCACGGAGCGGATCTGATTCGCCGGATCGCCCGCATTGCTCAGGTCCCCCCCCCTCAGCATTCTCTTCCCCGGCCTCTTGCTCGGGCTTTTTCAGGCTTTGCCACCCTTTGGGACTTTGTCCATCCTATGCGTCCTCCTTTGACACCCCAGATCCTTAGGCTGTCCACCCGCTATCTCTGGTATTCGAGTCAAAAAGCCGAACGCGAAATAGGATATGCCCCATATCCCATCGACATGGCGATCAAGATGGCTTTTGATTGGATGTACGACCTCGATTTGTAGTGCGAATGGGGAGAGAATGGGGAGACATTTCTCTGCTTTTCCTTATCTTTTTCAAAAGGTGCCCGCACTCCCAGAAGAAGAGTTTTGTTCTCTCCTGGCTGTTTTTTTTGAAGTTTGTAGCCAAGGTTTCAGAGAAAGGGCAGGATGAATGGAACCTTCCCCTGTGGGTTTTGGGGCCGGTTCTGTTCCTCTTTTGCCTCGAGAGCAAATGGTTCTTGGGGACCGAGAAACCCTTTGCGAAGGTTTTTGTATGAAGATTTTTCCAGCCTCTCGTTTCTTCATTCTTATTTTTCCTCTCTTCCTGGGGTCTTGCTTTATCAACCGGCAATCGAGTGGAGAACCTTTTTCGGCCAAGCTTTTGAGGGCATTCCAGCCGGGGAAGACGGAAGCAAAAGATGTGGTTGCCAAACTCGGTGCCCCAAGCAACATTGTTCGTCTCAACGAGGGGAGCGCCTATGTCTATGAGCACACCCAAGGCAAAACCGCAGGGGTGTTTCTCTTGGCGGTGTTTGTAGCCAACACGGACCAGAGAGCGGATCGTGTCTGGTTTTTCTTCGATAAGAACGACCGTTTAACCCACATGGGGGCGACACTCGCAGCCTCCCGGAGTGAATACTCCATGCCCTGGGAAGACCTGTATGATGATCTTCCTTCCCGGATGGAAAAGGGAGCACAGGGGGAATCGGAGAAGTGAGATTTTGCCTTCTTTGGGTAGGGCTGGTTCTGCTCCAGGGCTGCCTCTCCCTCAATTGGGTCCGAAGTCGTAAAAATGAACCCCCTTCTTCTTTTGCAGTGCAAGCCCTGAGGCTCGGACAGTCCAATCTGGATCAATGCCTTGGATTGTTGGGAGCCCCACTCCTGGTGCAACGGGGTCCCGGAAAGAGCACCGAGCTTCTCTGGGCCAGCGGAGATTTTGGCGGTTGGGGGATTTCGATCAGTCTCAATCTTTTCAGATTTGTAAATCCTTCCTTTAGCTATCAGGGAAGCGATGAAACGGCCCAGGCCCTTCGGCTTCGCTTTGATCCGAAGGGCGTTCTTGTCCAGAAAAGCCAAGGTTCTCTCGCCTCGCTTCGCCGTTAAGTCACCTTGTTGGTTTGGCGGCGTTCTTTGGGAAACCCCTTTTTCGGGAGCTTCAAGGAAGACAGGGAAGGCTGGACTTTTTCTGTGGCAGGGTTCTTTGTTTAGATAATCAAACGCACTCCACCCAATTGAGCAAGCCCATAGGGGAAGTGGTCACCGGGGGAACCGATAAACATGAAGTTTTTGGGGATCTTCCATTTCTTCGAGAGGCGTTCGATCACTTGGGGACCGAAGGAGCCTTCTTCAATGACAAAATCGATGTCGATATCGGGGTAAGCCCGGTCCAAAAAGGCCAGGTCTTCCTTGAGACCTTTGGGGGGTTGCTCTCCGGGGGGAACGACTGTGACAAAGCGAATCCTGTTGGTGTGTTCGTTGGATTCGACGTAGAGCATGGCCCGGTTCAAGGAGGGTAAGTCATCTTCGTTGGTGAAAAAAACGATTTCTTGGGAGTTGATGGAGTCGATCTTTTGTTGAATGCCGGTGGAGAGTTTGCTGGTGATTTGCCCCAGGCTCTGAGCGATGGAATTCAGGATCGCAAGAGCCAGTTTGAGCAGCCCAATGCGCCAGAGCATGATCGAGATCAAGAGGGCAGTCGGCAGGAAGTAAATCAGGAAAATCTTGAGATACTTGGGCTCTAAGAGAATGTTTCCGACCAGGGCTGTGAGAACCGCGGCGATGGCGATCAGGATTGCGGGCCAGGAAGCCTTTTCGGGGCGGGGGAGGCGGGCTCTTCGAACCTTGAGGAGGATGTTGCCGATCCCAAAGAGGGCCATCACCGCGAGAAAGGAAATCGTGTAGACGCCCGCGAGGGCTGTGAGATCTCCTTGAGTCAGGAGAAGCACAGAGACGGAAAGGGCGAAAAAGGTCAGAATGATCCTGTGGGAGCTGCCGCGCCTATTGGTGACGAGGAGCCATTGGGGGAGGCAGCGGTCGAGGGTCATCCTTCGGATCAAGCCGGTGACACCTACATAGGAGGTCAGAACGGCGCCACTCAGGACGAGGACAGCATCGATGGAAATCAAAAACCGCAGCCAACCACCCGAGGCAACTTGGCCCATGTGCGCCAGGAGCTGCTCTTTGTGTGGGGCGACATCCCCGATGGGGATCAAAGCCAAGGCGAGGATGGCCATGAGGGGGTTGAAGAAGCTCACGGCGATCCACATGTTGCGGAGAGTTTTGGGGAAAACGCCGGGTTGCTGTTCTTCAACGAAATTGGCGGAGCTTTCAAATCCGGAGATTCCTAGCATTGCGGCAGCGAACCCGAAGAAAAGGGCGTGGGTCATCCCTCCTTCCGGAGTTGTGCCCAGGTTGGCCCAAAGGGTATCGAGGCCTGTGCCATCGCCGAAGATGTGATAAGCACCCACGAGCGCGAGGAGGGAGAGGCTCGAGAGGTGAAACAAAAAGATTCCAACAGCGACAACCGCCGATTCAGTGATTCCAATAATCGTGAGCGCACAGAAGATCCCTAGAAGAACAACTGTGGCGATGACAACAGGGAGGCTGGCCAGCAAGGAATGTAAGTAGTGCATGGCTTCGCTCGCCGAAATGACTGCGGTGGCCATGTAGGAGAGAAGCGTCAGGCAGGCTGCAAGGGAGGCCCAGGCTTTACTGGTGGTATTCAGGAGGGCGTTATAGGCTCCGCCGTTGAGAGGGAGGGCGCCGACGACTTCTCCATAAATTTTCCGGAAAAGGTAAAGGACCGCAGCGACGATCAAAAGGGCAATGGGTGCGTATTTGCCTGCATAGAGGATCGAAAGGGCCGAAACATAAAGGCAAGACGAAGTGATATCGTTCCCGCAGATTGCGGTGGCGGGAAGAACGCTGAGACCATGCTTTTTTTCGGCGGTCATGCAGAGAGGCTATCCATCTTGGCCGGAAATTTCGAAGGCTGAGATTGGGGATGGGAGGAATATGCTTCCAAGAAGGATCCAAGCTTCAGTACCCACGAGAATCCAGGCAAAGGTCTCAGGTTGCTGAGCCGAACAAAAACCGATGACCATGAATGCAAGACCCAGGATCGAGATCAGGAGGATGCTACGGTCCCGCCCCCGGGCAAGGCGATAGGGGACGAGGATTCCTGCGATAAAGCTGAAAGGGAGGGCAAGAGCGAGGATTCGGAGGGTGGCGGCGGCCTTGGATGGATCTTCGAGGGTGGGAAAAAGGAGGGAGATCCAAATTTTGGCAGGTCCTGCCAGGGCGGCTGATGTGAGAATTCCCGCTGCAAGCATGGGAAGGAGGAGGGCACGGAGGCGGGCGCGGGCTTGGTCGGTCCGGTGCGTAGAAAACGGGCCTTGCATGATGGTGGCCATCATGGAAGGGAGGAGCCCGGCCTGGGCGTAAAGGCGGTGCGGGGCTCCAAAAAGGGGAAAGGGGACACCCATCATCATGGAGGCAAGGAGCTGGGCGCCCTGGTGGTAGCCGCTGCGAACGAGATCCCCCAGGCTGATCCATAGTTCACCCATTCCCAGGTCTTTGGGTGGTGGACCCAGGTAGGCCTTTTTCAGGTATTTGGGGAGGCGCCAAAACAAGATTCCCTCCTGGGCACTGAGGCCAAGGGCATGAGCCATGAGCCAGAGTCCGGGGTCTTGGACTCTCAAGGCATACAAGCTGAGGGCGCAACCCAGGGTGAAAATCCGGCCTAGGGCTTGGGCCAGAGCCAGAGAATGGGTGTCCCCCTTCAGCAGGGATGGGCCCGCGGCGAGGGCCATGGGGAGACTGAGGAGCCAAAGGCCTGCCAGCACAAAGCTGGGAGAGAGCGATGGGCGGATGGCCACCAGGAGGAGGACATAAAGGCCAAAGCCTAGCCCCGCTCGAAGCCCTGCCCGTCTTCCCAAGGCTTGGAAAGCCAATCGGGGACAGCCTTTTCCCGCTCGGCGGAGCCAGTCGGTCATGGTTCCGGTTGATGCGAAAATCCCTGCAAAGCCGAGGGAGGCAAGGTGGGTCAGGAGCCTGGAAAAGCGGGCCTCATCGAGGTTTCGACTTGCCAGGGACATAAAAATGAGTCCGCTGAGGAGTCCCAGCCCCTTTGCTCCTCCCAGGCCTAAAACCTGGGGTACAATCTTGTATCCCTTTTTCGTTCCCATCTTTTCCGTTGGGACGGGCTTGGATGAATAACCGGGCCGGAAAGAGTGAGGAGAAGAATCCGTAACGCCGCCAGGTCCCGAGCATACAATTAGGGGCTTGGAATCGCGAGGGTAGTAAACTTCCTCAGACCGACTTGCCTGGATTGTAGAAAAAGCTTGGTGCCAAAACCGTTCATGTCCTCCAAAAAACCCTTAGATCCCGCAATAAGAACCCTGTTGCTTTTTTTCGGCATGGTCACATTCTTCCTTGGCCTCGGTTACGAGAGCTGGGTGGTTTTTGCGGGTTCCCCCAAAGATGATGGGATCGAAGTCCCTCTTTTGGAGGCGGTTCTCCCGGAAAATACCTTGTCCGATCAGACCGAAAATGGGATGGACCTTCGAGGAGGCTTCGACCCGGATCGTGTTCGTAATCTCGAAATTGCAGTAGAAACAGTCGCAGCTCTCCTTCCCGGCGAACATCGTGGACCTGGAATCCTCCAAATCCTGAGCCATATCGGAAATCAGAAAAGTCCTTTCCTGCTTCGTTTTGTTTCCGGCCCCGAAGAAGGTCGAACCGTTGACAGCCGCTTACTACCTCATCCCTCGCGAGCAGAAATAACGGGACTTTCTCTCGGGGTCCATCTTGTCCGCATTGAAAACCCCGAGACGGCTCGGAGCACCATGCGATCCCTTTTCATCCAGAAGGGTGAGGTAAACCATTGGGATCTAGATTGGAATCGATTGTCCTCTCTCCAGGGCCGAGTCTTTGACGAAGAAGGCCTTCCGATTGCTGATGCCGAAATCACCCTGGGCGCTCATAGAACACAAACAGATCGAAGCGGCAAGTTTGTCCTTGATGGGATCCCCGCTGGGCCTCGCCAGCCAATTATTATTAGTGCCCGAGATCATGCTTCCCGCTTCGAACTCCTCGACCTCCATCTCGGCCCCAACAGAGGCTTCCGGTTTCCTCTCCTCCCGGGCTACACCCTGCGGGGCCGTATCCATTTCACAAAAAGGCCTTCGGAGTCCAAGCTTCCTTTCCGACTCACTCTGCTGCCTGATTTCCCCCTTTCCAGTTTCCCCAGGGATTTTCCCTTCTTTTGGAAGGGGCACTACGCTGATATTCCCCTGAGTTCCGATGGCAGTTTTATCCTGCGGGGCCTCCCTCTTCATGCTTCCTTGCAACTGGGGATCCTCGGGTCTCGCCTGGGTCATTCCAAGGGTTACCCTCTCCCTCCGGCATACCGCGCTCGGACCCGAGTCTTTCATATCGCTCCGGATTCGTACCCCTTACTCTCTGGCCGCGTATTGGGGCCAGCCGCCAAACCGCTTGTCGGTGCCAAACTTGTTGCTGCCCCAACCTTTCCTGGCGCCCTTTGGGGACAAGAACTTCGCCGTGCGAGCCAAGCGCTCCTCCCCGGCTGGGTAGACTCCCTCGGAGGGTGCCTGGCCGTTACCGACGCAGCAGGCGGTTATAGCCTTGGGATCCCAGCTAAGCGCAGTGAGATTCATGTCTCCCACCCCGCTTATCTTGGGCAGCGTTGGATCGCGCGTTCTCGATCCCGCCGAAGGCTCCATCGGGACTTTGTTCTCCAACCCGGCATTCTTCCGTCCGGCTCATTCACCGCCCAGTCCCAAGCCCCGACTCTGATTCTGAGCTTCCCCCTAGCCTCCCCGCGTCCGGCCCTTAATCTCCGTCTCCGCATTGACGGGGAGATCCGAGAAACAACTCGCGGTTGGGATCCGGCGAACCCTTTCCGTCTCCAACTGGGTTCTCCTGCCCTTCTCCAAATACGCATTAAGGATCTTGATCAGGGTCGCGATCTCCTTTCTTTTCAGGCTCGTGTTTTGGGTGAAACCACCCATTCCATCGGATGGTGACTCTCTCCTCCTTCTCGAGATAGGTGATTTGAGCGAAGAGGGTGTTTCCAAGAAAGTTGACCCTCCCTATTTCGCAAGGGTTTCAAGTGTGACCGAAGCAAAGGTGCAGCGAACCTGTTCGTCTACTTCATCGAAAAGACGGCGCAGCTTGCATTCGTCTTCTTCGTGGCAGGACCCTTCATTTTTATCAGCCAGAAGGCATTGGCCGGGGGGGCGGGGGGGATCGAATATTTCGAGGATGTCAAGAACGGTTGTGTCAGCGGGGTGATTTGCGAGCCGGTAACCTCCGCCGATGCCGCGCGTTCCATGGGCGATTCCAGCTTTCACCAGTTGCTGAAAAACCTTGGCAAGGACTGTCTCGGGCAGTTGGTATTTGCGGGCTACCTGGCCCGTAGTGATGGTTCCGCCCTCGGAAAAAGCTTTGGTGAGTTCGAGGGCGGCGTATAGAGCGTAGCGAGTTGTGCGATTGATGTTCAAGGATGTGAGGCTACTGTTTTTTGACCTGGGCGTCGAGACAGAAGCGGGCCGCGGGACGGAAGCCGGTTTTTTGGAAAAAGAGGAGAAGATCAGGTGAGTCCCAAGAGACTTCTGTGCGGAGGGTGGAGACACCCAGGCCGCTGAGGTTCATGTTGAGCTGCTTGAGTAAAGCATGCCCAACGCCTTTTCCTTTGAAATCAGGATTCACCCCGATTGTGTCCAGGACGGCGATAGGTTCTGTTTCACCAAACTCTCCATAGAAGACCCGAGCGAGGATGAAACCTACGAAGCCTCCGTCGATTTCAGCGGCTAGGGATATCTTGATTCCTGTCTCTTGGAGGTTTTGCTGAAGTTTGACTTTGAAAAATTCTTCTCGACGTTTGCCGGTGTTTTTTGCATCAAGGCGGATAACAGCCTCAAGGTCTTCAGGCTTGAGGCCCCTGACATAAACGTCTTCGTGTTCAAGGTTCCCTGGATCTTGCTCTACAAGGTGGTCTTGGTGGGGAGTCATGTGATCAATTGGCCTCCGTCAACGCGGAGGACTTGGCCTGTGATTTGTGCGGAAAGGTCTGAGCAAAGAAAGAGGGCGGCGTCAGCGATGTCGAGCGGACTGGCAATTCGGCCGAGAACCGTTTCTTCGGTCGCTCTCTCTTGGATTTCGAGAGGGAGATTTTTTGTCATCTGCGTCCGAACCATTCCAGGGGCGATGACATTGACCCTTGTGCCGAAGCCTCCCAGTTCTCGAGCAGCTGTTTTTGCAAGCCCAATCAGTCCAGCCTTGCTGGCGGCATAGTTACTCTGTCCGAACTTCCCCCTTTCTCCATTGATGGAGGAGAGAAGGACTGCGGAGCTTCGACTCTGTTGCCGGAAGGTTGGGGTGAGGTGTTTGAGGAGAAAAAAGGCTGCGTCCAGGTTTACACGAAGGACCTCGGACCAGTCTTCGGCGGAGAGCTTCCAAAGGACCCCGTCCCTCGTGATTCCGGCACAGTGAACGAGAAGTGATGGGTGGCCCAAGGCCTCCCCAACTTCTTGGACGATGGCTTCCACGGAGGGTTCTTGAGAAAGATCCGCTGTGAGGTGAATGAGGGCGCCTTGGGGACTTTTGGTCGATGGGAGGTCGACTGAGCAAACCTTGGCCCCGGCCTCTGCGAGGTTCTGCACAACGGCTCGTCCGATCCCCCCTGAACCACCCGTGACGATGGCGCAGCGGCCATGTAGGGAAAGGCGGTCTGTGGCTGTGGATGACTCCTTCATCTAAGCACCTTGGCTGAGGCGGATCCCCTTGTTTGCCAGTTTGCGTGCGCGGAAGGCTCCCCAAAGAGCTGCTCCGATGGCTCCCGCAAGTACGCTGTGCTCATGGGTCCGAAAATCCAAGGGCTTTTCATTCTCCTCGGCAGCCTCGCGCAAGGTTTGTACGAGTCCCACATCTGCGGAGAGCCCTCCTGTTACAAGGACCACCCCTTGGGCCTTGGCCGCACTAAGAAGCCTAACAAAGCGCCCGGCCATGGACTGATGAATCCCCTTGATGATATTAGGTGCGGAGATGCCTCGAGAGACCATGTTGATGACGTCGGTCTCGGCCAGAACCGCACAAATCGAAGAACACTGTTCCGGGTTGTCTGCTTCCAAAGAGAGGGATCCGATTTCATCCAGCGTAATTCCGAGATAGCGGCAAATGTTCTCGAGGAATTGTCCCGACCCCGAGGCGCATTGGCTCGTCATGCGGTAGCCGAGGACTTTGGCCTTATCGTCCATCAGCACCGCTCGTGCGTGCAAAGAACCAACATCGATAATAGCCCGGGCTTCCGGCTCAAGGAAAAGCCCGCCGCGCGCGTGCGTTGTCATCCCATAGAAGTGCCCCGTCCGAAACGACAACACCTCACCCTCCCCTGTAGTTGCGATGTATTCGAGCTGATCCCGTCGAATCCCGCTTTCTCTCAGGCACCGTTCAAACAAGGCCTCGGCAACAACCCTTGGTTCCCGTTTCCGAAGACGCTCGGCCATCCCATGGATCAACTTGGCCCCATCAGGTCCTCGATCCTCCATGAAGACCACCTTCGCCAGCGAAGAGCCTATGTCGACTCCTGCGCACAAAAGAGGACTCGTCCGGGTAATACTCATCGTTTCTCCTTTCCGCCTAAGCGGACACAGTTTCCTTGCTCCGCGTCCACTCCCTATGGGAGAAGATGGCGGCCCCCAATGCTCCTGTGTAGATGGAGTCGGGAGATATGTTGAGGGTGACCTCTCCA
>JALSSW010000192.1 GCA_026984035.1 Planctomycetota bacterium | reverse complement strand
GGAACTTTGGATCAGTAACGGAACCCCGGCCGGGACCAAACTGCTCAAGGACATTCGGGCCGGTTCATTGGGCTCGAATATCAGGCACCTCACCCGAGTGGGAACAAAGGTATTCTTCGCCGCCAACGACGGAAAAAAAGGCGAAGAACTCTGGTCGACCGACGGAACAGAACTCGGAACCAAGCTGGTCCGAGACATCCGCCCGGGATTGGCTGGCTCCGGACTCTCGCAACTGACCGCCTTTGGGGGCAAGCTTCTTTTCCGCGCCCAAGATGGGGCCAACGGCTTCGAACCTTGGATCTCCGATGGAAGCAGCGTCAAGACAACAATGCTTCGCGATATTTATCCCGGACTCTCCAGCAGCTCCCCGGCTTCCTTCAGCTCCAACGGAAACGTCAGTTTCTTCAGCGCCAACAATGGAGTCCACGGTTTCGAGCTCTGGGTTACGGATGGGACCACTTCGGGAACAAACCTCGTCAAAGACCTCTTTGCCTCACTCCCCGGAGCCACCGCCGCCTCCAATCCAGGTCGGATGATCGATCTCTTCGGGCGAACCTTTTTCCGCGCCAATGACGGACCTCATGGAGCCGAGCTTTGGGTGACCAACGGGAAAACCCTTTCCACTTCGCTCGTCAAGGATATCAACTCGGGCAAGGGAGGATCCAACCCTGCCTCCTTGACGGTTTTCCGGGGGAAACTCTTTTTCGAAGCCAATGACGGAACGAACGGGCGCGAACTCTGGATGTCCAATGGAACCCAGGCAGGCACGACCATGGTCCGGGACATTCGAACCGGCGCCCTGGGGTCCGGCCCAAAGTCGCTGACTCCCAGCGGAAACCTCCTCTTCTTCGTTGCCAATGATGGAAAGAGCGGGGAAGAACTCTGGGTCACCGATGGGACAGCCAAGGGGACACGCATCGTCCGGGATATCCGGCCGGGAGCTTTGGGTTCCTTCCCCCAAGGCCTTGTGAGTTTTCGAGGCAAGGTCTACTTCCGCGCGAACGACGGGATCAATGGCACTGAGCTCTGGGTCAGCAACGGCTCCCCCACCGGAACGCAGATGGTGGCCGACCTCAACACCGGAAGCCAAGGCTCCAGCCCAAGCCAGATCACCCCCCTCGGGAATTTCCTTCTTTTCCAAGCGAACCGAAGCGGAACGGGGGCTGAGCTTTGGATCTCGGATGGCCTTGCTTCGGGCACCAAACTGCTCAAAGACATCCGTCCTGGTCGCGAGGGATCCTTCCCCCATGGCTTTTTGTCTGCGGGAGGGAAGCTCTTTTTTGCAGCCAACGACGGGACGAATGGTGTTGAACTTTGGATCTCCGACGGGACGGCAGCGGGGACTTATATGGTCGCCGACATAGCCACAGGACCTGCCTCTTCCAACCCCCACCACTTTGCGACCCTCCGCGGGAGGGTTCTCTTCAGTGCGAAAGATAACCTGAGCGGGACCGAGCTTTGGACAACAGATGGGACCGGCTCCGGAACCAGGATGCTCAAAAACATCAATAAGGGCGGCGGCTCCTCCGATCCGGGTCCTTTCTTCCACACGGGCTCGCGGCACCTTTTGTTTACCGCAAATGATGGGAACAGCGGATTCGAGCTGTGGAGGACCGATGGAAGTCCACAAGGAACGGTTCTCTTCGCCGAATTGAAAAAGGGGCGGGATGGAAGCGGGCCATCGGACTTCGTCCTCAACAATGGAAGGGTTCTCTTTGTCGCCGATGACGGGATCAAGGGAAGGGAGCCATGGAAAATCTTTCCGGGAGCCAATGGCAAGGCGATCGGGACTGGATGCACCACCGTCGCAAGCAGGACACCCTCTCTGCGCGCCACCGATCCGGTCCTGGGAACCTTTATGCGACTCGAAGGAAGCAATGCGGCTCCGGGCTCTTTTGCCATTCCCCTTTTCGGAATCCCAAGCCCTGTCCCAATCCCCTTTGGGACCACCTCTTGCAAGCTCTACTTCAATCCAGGTCTCTTCTGGCTCTCTCTCAACGGCCTCCTCGTTCCCCCTTCGGGAAGATGGAGTTTGAGCCTTCCGATTCCAGCCGACACAAGCCTAGCGGGAACGCAATTCCTCTGGCAGGCACTGCACATCGTCATTTTCCCCAAGCAAGCCAACGAGATGACCAACGCTTGGCTTTCCACGATGGGAAACTAAACTCTCCCAGTGCTAGAGCTGGGGGGGTGGGTTAGCCTATAAGGGTGTCCTCCCCCCCCAAGCTTGCGACCTGGATTCATTTTATCAAAGGCGGCTCTCCCGCCCTGCTCGATGCCGCCGCAGAAGCTCTCGCACTTGGGACACCCTCTGCCCTCCAGTCTCTCCGGAAATCCAGCCCCATTGAAAGGGTCCAAATCGCCCTAAGCCTTGCTCAAGCGCGAAGACTTGGACAGGAGAAATTTTCCTGGGCAGGAGAACTCTTCGCCGATCCCGAAGGAGTCGAAGTCGCCACCCCCGAACGCATCGCAAAATACAAGGCCCAGCGCTTCGCCCAAGCCCTCCCCAAGCCCCAACGCCAAAAGGGGACACCCATGCTTCTGGACCTCGCCTGCGGGATCGGTGGGGACGGCCGGGAGCTTAGGAAGGTGTGCCGTATGTACTTAGGCTTGGAGCTGGATCCTCTCCGCTGCCTGATGGCTGAACGAAACACGGGAGGCAACATCCGCCGCTGGGACCTCCGGAAGGGACTCCCTAAGGATGCAGGAGGACTCTTTCATTTCGACCCCCTCAGGAGACAAGAGAAACGAAGGCTGCGGGGAGTCGAGGGACTTTTACCCTTCCTCCCTCTTCTCCGTGCTTTGGTCGAAACCTGTGAAGGCGGCTGCATCAAACTCGGCCCGGAAATCCGTCGGGAAGATCTGGAAGCCCTGGCTCTCCCCCCCTTCTCCCTGGAACAGGTTGCTGATTCCGGCGGGGTCGTTCAGGCCCTTGCCTGGTTGGGTTCCCTCCAGGACCCAGAAGCTCCTCTTCGCGCCACCCGCCTCCTCGGGCCCTCCCGCAAAGGCCCACTCGGCACACTCCGCAGCTTCGCCGCCACCCCCCTTCCCCCCTCGAGCTGTGCCGCCGGCCTCCAGCTCCAAGCCAGCCCCGGAACTTATCTCCTCCTTCCAGATCCCCTCCTCCACCATGCAGGCCTCGCCCCAGCCAAACTCCAAAGGGCAGGAAGCCGCGCTTCCGAACTCCATCCCAACATCGGCCTCTTCCTCGCCCCGACACCCAGCGAAGACCCTTGGTTCCAGGACTTTGAAATCCTGGCGGATCTCCCCCTACGCAAAAAGAAAATCAAAGCATGGCTCCAAAAAAACAAGGGAGGCCGCATCACCATCCGCACCCGTGGTCATGCCGTAAAACCCGAACTCTGGGTCAAAGAACTCTCAGGATCCGGCAGCCATTCCTATTGCCTCTTCGCCCTCCGCCTCGGAGAACGAAAACGAGCCTTGATCACCCGAGCCATCATTAGGCCTTAAACCCTGATCCGGGGAGCAGGGAACAGAACTCTCTCACCCGCCTGTGGAGAGGGTTGACTTCTTTTGAGGTTCACAACCCGACTGGCACAGAAAAGGTTTAAAAAAGGCGGCAAAAAGAGGAGACAGGAAAAAGCGGGGTTTATCCCCATCCGAACGCCCAATCGTTTTTCGCTTTCACCTAAAACACATTTTTCATTGCCGAAAAGTAGCATGACATTGTACGCAATAGCCCAAAGTGACCTTCACTGCATGAAGAGATTTTTTAAGGTCTTTTGTTTTTAGAATTTCAGAAAGATGATCCGCACTTTTGTGAAACTGCAGGCCAAGGTTCCTAAAAGCCTCATTTTCAAACATGTTACACATCTTTTTCATTTCATCGGTCAAACCTAGCCGTAAGTGAGCAGTTTTAGATGCGGCCTCAAAGTTCCCCTCTCCCATAAACCCAACAATCATCCGTATTGCTTCCACATGGGACCTCATATTGGCTAGTTGATGCTTCTTCCTCTGTGGAGAAAGGCCTAGAGGTATTCTTCCATCGCTTAGAGGATTCATCATTTTGTCCTGTTGGACTTGCGACCTTTTTGGCATATTATTGCATGCAAATAAGGTAAGAAGAACTCCTACAGAAAGAAAAATGCCTATCGCACTTATCCTTGGATTCATCCCCTATAACCTCTCTCTTTTTTTTTCTGTTTTCAATACTTAATATCGGAAATCACCTGAGAAATAAAGCCGTTGGAGGAACCCCCACCGCCCAGGCCTGCTCTAGTCTTCTCGAATCATTTTTTAGATTTGATCTAGTTCTCTATGGATCGAAAGCTTTTGTTATTGCCTTCCTACCCACCAGGCTTTCTCGAGGGCTAGAAGTGCCCCCTCGAGATGGATGATATCACCATCGACCCCGGAAGCAGCCCGAAGGGAAGGAAACAACTCTTTTCTATATCTTTTGTGGCTCTTCTGATCCCGCCACGCTGTCGTCACAAGATACTCAGTCTTCTCTTCCCCACCCTTCGAAAAAAGGCCACCAAGCATCCCCACATGCTTCATGCCAGGCGCCCAATGGACAGCTTGGGTTTCACAAAAAGGTTTTTCTCTTTCCGGACGCACCCTGTACCGAGCCACTCGCAAAATTGAGGCAGCTTGTAGAGCTTCAACAAAATCCTCTTTCGAACCTGGAATTTCAAATAGGGTATCGAAAATCCTTACTTCGCACTTGGTATAGGTCTGGTCTTGCCGACTCCCCCCATGGATTCGATCGTGATGCTTGCTCATAAAAGCCTTATAAAAAGACCTATCTTCCCAAAGCCCGAGAACAGTTGCACGCTGGAGATTATGGCTGTCCCAGCCCCCCGCCTGAGCCATAAAGCCCCGAATCGCCGCTATTTTCGACCAAGCTTCTTGAGCTCTGGAAAAGGCCGACCGCTTATCCTTTGTTACTGTGCAGCAAATCCATTTCAAAATCATGATCAAGATCCTTTCAAAGGGCTTGCCTTGGCTTTTCATTCAAGCGGTTCACGCACTGCACAGGTTGGCCACTTCTTAAAGAAAAGAAATCTGCTTGGCAAAAAAGGCAAAAAGGATTGTCAGGTTTACCCAATTCTAAGTCCCTCTCAAGGGAACCCGACAAAGGCCCAAGACACAAGACACAAGAATCAAAGCCATTCCCGCAGAAACCAAAGGAACGAATCCCAGCCTGCGTGAGCGCATCCAAGCACTGGACCCCACGCAAGCCAACAAGGAATCGACGCCAAGCCCAAAACCAACCCCTCCCACAATCCCCGCATAGATCATCGAAGCCCCTGAAGTCAGGGGATTGGGAACATTGGGGTTTAAAATAGCTATCATCATCAGCAAAGAAACAGAGGACACAACAAAACAGTTTGCTGCAAAGGCGGCAAAGCTCAAGGACCACCTGGCGCTCTTCTTCAAGATTTATTCTTTCTTATTTAAAAAAAGGGAAGGATTTTTGAATCCATTTTTCATCTTTTGTTTTCCCTTTTTTGAGGATTTTTTTAAATGATTTCAGCTTCATTGGGGATGATTCCCTTCTTTTTGGCCTCGAGAAGATACAATCGAATATTAATTTCAGAAATTCCGAGTCTTTTTGAAATCTCGAAGGCATCAATTTGCCTATCATCTCGAATCATTTGGAGAGCCATTTCGGTTGTTTGCTTCCATTCATTCAGATATTTTTTGCCAAAATATGCTAACAAAACACCAGGAACCAAGAAAACGAAAGAGGGGCCTAATTCGTGTTTTTCCATGGCCCCAAAAAGAGAGAGGAATCCAAACACGAATAAAATAATTCCCCAAACATATCTTTTCATTTTTCTTTTTTTATAATTTTTGTTGGGAAAAAGATCCTATAAAAACTTTGGAGAACCCCTCTTCTTTGAAGCCAAAGATTATGGATTGAGAAACACCCAAAAACCGATTTGTTCCAAGTCCATTTTTCGCCCCTGTGGGAATAAAAAAGCCCCCTGGAAGGTGTGATGAGTTTTTAAAAAAAAAAAACCACAGGCACGGGGAAAACCCAATCGATGATACGAAAAGCCCTCTTGTTTTCCAAGGCCCTTGATCTGAATCCTTCCAACCGTTTTCAAAGATTGTTGCCTCCGAGGCTTCGGATCAATCCATCCATTTCAGAATATGGGCCCCCTACCCTGCCATGCGGCTTTGCCCTTTTGAGAGGTAAAAAGCCCAGGAAAAATGCACCTGGGTCCCTTTCAAGATTCTGAGTTCTTGTGGGAGAAGAGAAACGACCTATGGATTTTGAATCGGCGACACAGGAGAGAGCTAGGGAGCCAGAGGACTACAGGGGAAGGAGGCCAATCAAAACCATGGGGAGAATCCAACTTGCGAGGGAGCCCAAGAGGAAATACTCAGTCAGGACATCCACGGAAAGGCTCTTTACTTGCTCTTCTTCGGTTTCCCTGTTTTCTAATGCTTCGTCTCTTCGTTCTTCGGTTGGATTTTCAGAGCTCTCTCTATCAGCAGCTCGGTTCAATTCGGGGAAGCGAAGAATGCTTTTTGCTGAAACGACGATCACGGCGGCAGTGAGGTTTCCAGAAAACGCGAGGATCAAAATCATCCAACGCTCTAACATTCCGATGTAGCGTCCTCCCCGGAAACCTTCTTTTTCACCTTGAAACGAAGTGCCGGCGGCGACAAGGATCGCTCGGACGATTCCGTTTCCTGTTCCCATCAAAAAGACGAGACTGCAGATAAGGGTAAAGGCCCGGTACGCACGTAGATCCGCAAGGAAGAAAAAGAGAGACTTCGGTTGATAGAGTTGGCTGTCTAAAGAAAGGTCCAAGGAAATCGCTACCAACCCAACGAGGAAAAGGACGCCAAGAGCTTTTTTGGCATCTAGGGAGGAAGATCCTTTTTTCAGCCCTTTTCTCTTTCCCAGATCACGCCGCAGGAAGAGCCAATACCGCAAACCCAGGACGAACAGGACGCCATAGGCCATGGGATGCAATCCCTGCAAAAGGGGCGGTACCCGGTCCAAGACTAAGAGGATGACCGGAATCAGGCCGAGGATTCCTCCTGTATATCGCCCCGCATAGGTCCGGCCTGGACGGTGGGAATCGATTTCGCCCGAAAGTCCTCCTGCGATGAGGTCTGCCAATCCAAAGCAAAGGAGAAACAGGAAAAAGAAAGGTAAGAGCATGGAAGAACCCCATTGCTATGGACAATGAACGACGCCGTTTTAAGAACAAGCTAAGCTTAACTTGGGCAGGAGATTCTTTGCATAGAAACTCATCAATGAAACGAGCCTGCCTCCTTGCATTTTGAGGCCCTGACCTGCTTAAGAAACGTCAGGGACCGCCCTGCTTAGGAGTCGGTGGGCGCGAAAAAGTGCCATGGCTCCACCACCCGTAAGGCGTTTGGAGACGGTGGGTTGTTGGATTCCCAGCACCCTGCTGAGATCCCTTTGAGACTCCCCCAAAAAGAGCCCAAGGGCGATTCTTCGGTCTTTGTCATCCATGCCCTGCAGGACTTGATCTCGACAAAGAAGAAACGCATTGAGGGCATCGAAGCGACCCTCCGGATCCTCGATCCAAGTTCGCAGGGTCCGGGGCCATCCTCGTTTTTTCTCCAGCTTTTTCACCTTTTCGATGGCTTCCCGCGCATTCCACCAACCCGGCCCACTCTGCCCCAAGGGGAGCGCCTCAGGGTCAGAAGCACTGATCCGCCCCCAAGCGAGCCCCATGCGAAGCTCCGGCTGCTTTCCAAGGACAAGACGGATCAAAAGAGTCGCCTCCAAGGCCTTTTCCATTTCTCCGTAAGCTCCCTGAAACTCGTCCCCAATGGTCATCGTTAAGGCTTGGGCTGCTGGAAGAAGCCTGTTCACCTCCTCCAGGGCCTTGCCAATGTTCAAGAGGAGCTTCTCCTGATCTGGCTCCTTCCGTGAAAGAATGACATCTCCAATCAAGGTGGCGTATTCCATGTTCCTCCTCCTTTAGGAATGGGGGATTGCAAAGGAAGCACAGAGGG
Source organism: Planctomycetota bacterium (assembly GCA_026984035.1). GTDB lineage: Bacteria > Planctomycetota > UBA1135 > UBA1135 > HyVt-539. Next base: position 22,661 of record JALSSW010000192.1, on the reverse strand, counting down.
AATATAGAACATATATTCCGATTACATCAATATATAACCTAGATTCCCTTTAAAAGGAGACAGGAAACAAGGTATATTTCCCATCCAAACATGGGGGTCTTGTGGACCGCTCCGTAAAGCCAAGGGGAAGCTTTCCTGTCCCTGTCCCCCAAGTCCAGAAAAGGCCAGCAAAAAAAGGTCCCCTCCCTGGCTCCTCTATGCATCAAAAGGGAGGAAGGCCCTTGCGGTACGATTGGTCGTCCTCCAAGTGCTTTCCAAAATTTTCACACTCAGGCTTGGTTTCCTCCAAGGTGAAGCTTGAGGGGGAGGTCCGCTTGGACCTTATCGCTCAAGCGATTTTCCTTGGGCCTTTCTCTTTGGGTAAAGGGAAGAAAAAAAGAAGCAAGATAAGGAAAAGCCCAAGGCCAGCCCCCCAAAGCCCATAGACAAAGGTCCAGGGCAGATAGCGGAAGCGAAGCAAATGTGTCCCGGGCGGAAGCCGAACGGCGGTCCAAATATGATAGGCGGGTTGAAAAGCAATGGCTTTTCCATCCAACTCCACACGCCAACCGGGATCAAAACCGATGCGGGCAGAGAGCCAACCACCCTGCCCTTTGACTTCGAGAACAACCTCGTTGCCGCTGCGACGAAGGACGCGGACCTGGCCATCCTTGTCGCTGGCTGCCCCCTGAGGGGGGTTCTCGAGGGCTATGGCGCTTCGGGGGTCGCGGCGGCCGAGGGCGTAGGGATCGCGGCGCAAGTCGTAGGCCTTGCCCAAGTAGAGGAATTCCGGGAGAGCCCTGGGATTGCGAGCGAGGAGGAGCGAGCTGTCCCAAAGGACCTGAAAGTGCCGCGGGAGCTCGGCACCGGGGCGGGCTACGACCAGGGACGCGCCAAGGAGGTCAAAGGCCGGACTCGCAAGCAGGAGATCCTCAGCTTTCCAGGCACTACGGGGAAGGGCGGGACCCTTTTTGGGGAGGTAGGCCGCCAGGTCAAAAAAGCGCTTGGGCTCCAAGCCGTCGTAGCCGAGGACCTGGGCCTTACCATAGACCAAAGGGCTGTTCCCAGGAAAAGCATCGATGGGCACAACGAAGAGACGCCCCTTCTCCTCCAGCAACTTGTCGATCAGGGACACCCTTGGATAGCAGGCCTCGGGAGGTTGAGCCGGGTGGAAACCGATGCCAGGAACAAGAGAGGGGAGGATGGCCAGGGGAGCCCAGAGGAGCTTGGGAACCAAAGGGAGAAGCCCGGCCGCAACGAGGCCGACCAAAACGCTGCCCCTGGGGTGGAGCCAGGAGCGGCTGAAAAAGACAGCAACGAGGCCAAGGCCCAACAGGAAGAGAGCAGCCCGCCCAAAACACAGGCTCCTTTCCCGAGCTTTGAGCCTTTCTCCTTCGGCCACACTTCGCAGCAGGAGAAGAACGGCTACCAAAGGCACCAAGCTCAGCAAACGGCTCGGCGCAATCATGGGGAAGGCCAGCCGCAGCGCTTGGAAGAGGATGGGGAAGGAGGAGCCCGCCAACAAGAGCAGGCCAAGAAGGAGGCGGCCGGGACGAAGGGAGGGCGCTCGAAAAGCCAGGATCAGGAGAAAGAAGGCCAAACCCAGGCTGTCCTGGTTGACCTCCAAGTAAGGCCCCAGCTGCTTTGCAGCCCGAAAGCCTCCGAAACATGGGTGTCCCCCAATGTCGGGGAAGAGCCAGAAGAGGGTTTGGGAGTCGTAGCCGCCGAGGCGGGCGGTATAGAGGAGGCCGCCGCTGAGGAGGCCGAGGAGGAGGAAGGCCTGGGGGCGGCCCTGGGCCCTGTTCCAGACCAGCCGCAGAAGAAGGCCAAGGAGGAGGATGCAGAGAACAGAAAGGAGAAGACCTTGGACGCCGCCCGGGGGAAGCCAGGCCTCGGCGGCGCGAAACCCGCGGACCCGGGACAGCTCCAGATATTGCGCGAAGGGCGCCCAGACAGGGAGGGCCAGCAGGCAGGACAGCCCTAACACCAAGAATCCGGCCAGTCCACCTGGCTTCCCGCCCCCCCGCAGGAGGAGGTAGCCAAAGAGGAAACCGAAGAAAAGCAGCGAGGTCTGCGGATAGCCCCCCAAGTTCGAGAGGCCCAGAGCGAGGGCCGCCAGCCCCAGCCACCTGCCTTTACGGCTGCGCACCCAGCCCTCGGCGAAAAAGAGAACCATGGGCCAGAGCGAGGCAACCTGTTCGGGGGTGGAAAATCGCCAAAGAGAATTATAGGGGCCGAGCCCTAAAAAGGCCGCACCCGCTAGAGCCGTCAACTTCCCCCCGCCCAGGAGCCTCAACCACAAAAACCCGAACACAAAACAGAGCAAATAGCGGAGGACCCCCATCCAACTGAGCCCCAGGGAAAGACGGTAGGGATCGAAGGGCTCCCCCGCCTTTTGAAAGAGGAGGAGTCCCCAGGTAAAGGGCGAGGCCACAGGAACCTGGGGATTTCCAATGGCCGAAGCCCCGGCATAAATCAGGGGATTCCAAAGCGGAAACTCCCCATTCTCGTGCATGCGTCGGACCACTGCGGCAAGTTGAGGAAAGAAATAGAGGTCCAAATCCCCCACTTCAGGATTATTGGGGATCTCCTTTGCCCCCAAAGGTAGTGCGCTCTTCCAAGGCTCATGGGCCAAGGCCCCCGAGGTGGAATAGACGCTCTCACCCTTGAAAAACAGGGACGGCCAGGAGAGGACCGCAAGGAGAAGCCCCACCCCCAGCGCGAGCAGGACCTCCCGCCAGCCAGCCACAGCCCTAACCCTCCGCGCAGGATCCATGCTCCTTGAATACCGGGACACCCATTCTCCCGCAAGGCCGGCTCCCCCGAAGCCCCCTGTTTTGGGAGATTCAGCCCCCTTCTTATGATCTCTCCACTTCTGGAAGGGAATTGCGGGCAATCCGTGAGAGCCGGGCTACACTTCTCTGCCTCTATTTCCGAACAGCAAAGATTCCATGTTCCGCGAGAAAACCGTCAGTGTTGTCATTCCTGCCTACAACGAAGAGCAGACCATCTCCGAGGTGGTCCGCGATTACAGGGCATGCCCGGACGTAGACGAAGTCCTCGTCGTCGACAACAACTGCAAGGACCGCACCGCGGACTTAGCCCGCGAAGCAGGAGCCCGGGTCGTCAAAGAAAGCGCCCCAGGCTATGGTAAGGCCCTCCTCGCAGGCATGCGCGCCGCCACCGGGGACATCCTCGTCCTGACCGAGGCGGATGGCTCTTTCAAGGCCAGCGACGTCGAAAAGCTTCTCGTCTACCTGGATGACGCCAACATGGTCTGCGGCACCCGCACCACCCGCCAAATGGTCCAACAGGCCGCCAACATGGGCTTTTTCCTCCGATGGGGCAACGTTACCATGGCCAAGTATCTCGAAGCCTGTTGGTATCTCAAATATGAACCCCGTCTCACCGATGTCGGTTGCACCTATCGGGCACTCTGGCGCTCCACCTTCGAAACCATCGAATCTTCCTTAACCTGCGAGGGTCCCTCCTTCTCCCCCGAAATGATGTGTGAAGTCCTGATGAAGGACCTCCGTGTCATCGAAATCCCTGTCAACTACCATCCTCGCCTGGGAGGAACATCCAAGCACTCGGAGAGCTTTCTCAAGGTTTGCAAGACGGCCTGGGGCATGTTTCGGATCATCACGCGCAAAAGATTCCTCGGACGATGAAAGACCTTCGCATCTCCCTCATGGCCTCCGGGGAAAAAACGGGTAAACTTCTTGGCCATCTTTGCGCAGACAACCGTCGCGCCACTCCTAAGACAACATGAGCAAACACTTCGTCATTATCGGCGGCGGCCTCGCTGGGCTTTCCTGCGGTTATGAGCTTGTTAAGGCCGGCCTTCAGGTCACCATTCTCGAACGCGAGCCCGAGGTCGGGGGAATGGCGAATTCCTTCGAGGAAGGTGACCGCAGCACAGCTGGCGAAGAAGGATCGAACTACTGGTGTTTTGACTACGGCCCCCACCGCTTCCACACCCGTGAAAAAGAACTCATGGGGCACATCCAGGAGATCCTGGGAGACAATAAGATCTGGGCCAAGCGGCTTTCCCGCATTTTCATGTTCGGAAAGTTCTTCAACTATCCCCTGAACGCAAAAAACGTCCTGAAGAGCCTCCCCCCCTGGACCGTCCTGCGCATCCTCTTCGACTACGCCTTTGTCCGCTTTTTGGATCTCACCCGCCTCAAAAAATACCGGGACATCCATTTTCAGGAATGGGTCGAAAAACGTTTCGGAAAGCAGCTCGCCCAGTTGTTCTTTGTGCAATACACCGAGAAGGCCTGGGGTCTCCCCGCCACCGAAATCTCCGCCGATTGGGCCAGCCAACGCATCACGCTCCTAAACCTCACCGACACCATCAAAAAGACCCTATTTAAGCCCAAAAATACCCCGCGCACCCTGGTCACCGACTTCATCTATCCCAAACTCGGAGGCATCGGCGAACTCGCCCGAGGCTACGCCCGCGAGATCAAGCGCATGGGTGGCCGTATCATCTGCGGAGCCCCAGCCATCCGCGTCCACCGAGACGGCACAACCGTCACCAAAATCGAAGTCCGCAAAGAGGGCAAGACTGAGTTCATCACCGGAGATGAGTACATCTCGACCATCCCCGTCACCGCCATGGCCAAGAGTGTCCGACCCGCTCCCCCACAGGAAGTCCTCGATGCCATCCAAGGCCTCGACTATGTGGCCATCGTCTTCGTTTACCTCAAAGTAAAAAAAGAGCAGGTCTCCCCCGACAACTGGGTCTACCTCCCCGAAAAGCGCCTGACTGTTCACCGCATTTCCGAGTTTAAAAACTTCAGCCCCTACTGCGCCCCCAAAGGCAAAACCATGATCTGCGCGGAGATTACCTGCCGAGTCGGGGACGAGATCTGGAAGGCCGGGCCCGACAAGTTACGTGAAATCGCCATCAAGGACCTTGCCACTGTCGGCCTCCTCAAAGAAGAGGAGGTGGAGGAAACCTTCACGCGGAAAATCCCCTTCGCCTACCCAATCTACGATCTTTATTACAGCGGCCATTTGAAAAAAATCATGGACTTCGTGCACACCCTGGACAACCTCAAGTCCGGAGGACGGCAGGGCCTCTTCCGGTACAACAACATGGACCAGTCCATCGAGATGGGACGCAAGATCGCTGAAGCGGAAAAACTGGGGCGTAAAGACCGGGACTTCGAAAAAGTCGCCACCGAAGACGAACTTTTCGAGATCAACAAAGACCTGAAGGACATCGCCCAGGAAGCAAAGGAAGCCAAGGACAAGACTTCATGAGTGACGGCGGCCCCCTTTTGGATCCCTCGCGCTTTCGCGAGATCGAGAGTTGCGCCCTCTGCGGCTCCCAGGAACGCAAAGAAAAGTTCGAAGAACCTCCCTTCCACATTGTCGAGTGCACAGGTTGCGGCCTGGTCTATGTGACCCCAAGGCTCAAGGAGGAAGCTCTCCCCGAGGTTTACAACGAGGATTACTGGTCCAGCAAGAGTCCTAAGACGAGAGGCTATGCAGACTATCGCAGCGAAGCCGAGCTTTACCTCAAGACCTTCCGGAAACGGATGACCCTCCTGAAGCGCTTTCATCCCAAACCGGGGCGTGCCCTGGATATTGGCTGCGCCGCCGGGTACTTCCTCCGGGTTCTGCGTGAAGAAGGTTGGGAAGGACGCGGCATCGAACTCTCTCCTGAAATCGGCAAGGAAGCCGTAAAAGCCTTGGGAAAAGACAAGATCCATATCGGGGATATCCAAGACGCCCCTTTCGAAGAGGGAAGCTTCGACCTTGTCTCCCTCTGGGATGTCATCGAACACGTCCCCGATCCCCACTGGTTTCTTACCCAGGCTCTTCGCTTTCTCAAACCAGACGGCATCCTCATCCTTGAGACCCAAAATGTGAACAGTCGCTTTGCGGGCTGGCTCGGACCCAAGTGGCAACACTACAAACACCTGGAACACCTCTACCACTTCAATCCAAAAACCATCGAGCGCCTCCTGGATCAAGCCGGAATGGAAATCCAACACCTCAGCTCCAAGTTTGGAGGTAAGCACGTCAGCCTAGGCTTCATCCGCGAACGAGCCACCAGGGTCCACAAGCTCTTTGGCGTTCTCGGCCTCGTCCTGGCCCCTTTCAGTCGTGTCAACCTCTACATCAACCCCCACGACGAGATGATCCTGGTTGCCAAACGCAAGGCCCCAGACTCTCCTGCATAAACCAGGCCATGGAACCCGAAGCCTATCGCCAGTTCGCCGACCTCGAAGAAAACCATTTTTGGTTTCGAGGAAGGCGTAAGATTTTCTTCGCCATCCTAAACAAACTGCTCGCTTCCAAACTCCAAGCGGCGGAAAAAGAAAAAGCACCTTTAGAGATCCTCGAAATCGGCTGTGGAGCCGGCAATCTTCTCCGTCGCCTTACTCACTTTGGCCGCACCAAGGGTGTCGAACTGAACCAGGACCTTGCGACACTCTGCCAAGAGCGCAGCGAACGCCCCACCCTCTGCGCCAACGCTTACAACCTCCCCCTTCCCGACCAGAGCCAAGACTTAGTCTGCCTTTTCGATACCATCGAGCACATCCCGGACGAAGCCAAAGCCCTCTCGGAAATCTACCGGGTCCTCAAACCTGGAGGACTCGTGATCTTTTCCGTCCCCGCCTATCAATTCCTTTACTCCAACAACGACCGCGTCGCCCATCATTGCCGGCGCTACACAAAAGGTCGGCTTCAAAAGGCTTTAAAAGAAGCTTCCCTCACCCCCATCAAGGCAACGTACTTCAATGCTTTCCTTTTTCCCCTCATCCTGCCTGCCGTCCTCTTTACTAAGGTCAAAGACAAGATCCTTGGCGTAAAAAACCCTGACCACACAAACCTTTCCGTCAAAATCCCCAAACCTCTCAACGAAACCCTCGCCGGGATCATGGGCAGCGAGGCCTCTCTCCTCCCCCGCATCAACTTTCCCTGCGGTCACAGCCTCATCGTGGTGGGGAAAAAGCAAAGAAGTAGTTCTTAAGAGGTCTTTCTGCAAGAAAACCACTGAAGAAACCCGTGGAAAACCCGTGGAAAACCCCTCCGGGGGTTTTTTGGTAAAAACGCTTCTAGCGTTTTTGGGATGGGCTTTAGCTATTGAGGGTCTTGGATCTTTGGTATTCCCTAAAGCCCAGAGGGCTTTCTTCCATAAAACCCCCGGAGGGGTTTTCTACCATTTGGTTAAAACGCTTCTAGCGTTTTTGGGATGGGCTTTAGCTATTGGGGGGCTTGGATCTTTGGTATTCCCTAAAGCCCAGAGGGCTTTCTACCATAAAACCCGCGGACGGGTTTTCTACAAACCCATTTTTCTATTCACCCATTACCTTCTCTTCCAGGGAGACATTCATCCGGTTTTTGGATGAGGAGGAGCTGGGAGACCTCCCAAAAAAAAGGGCTCCCACCTAAAGCCTTCTTTTCATAACCCCAAAAGAATGCAAAGCCCTACTGATTAGGAATACGAACTCATCTCAGGATCCTGCGACACAATGCCCCCGAGACCTTCGAGAAAACTTAAAGCGTTTTCAGGGTTCTTGCCCAACATGGGAGCTTCGTCAAGGGATTCGCAGTCCCCGTTTTTTCTCCATTCCAAAAAAAATAGGATTCAGAATCATGGCTGGCAAAAGCTTTCATTCTGCAACGTGCTTATTCACTTTCTTGGCTCTCTCAACTCTTGGAGTCCATGCAGTGGCACAGTCCCAACCATCGGCAAGAGAAAGTAAGGCTGGTGGCACCATTATCGACGCATTGACCGGAGGTAAGGTCTCCCTTGGGCTTCGCTATCGAATCGAAGTCGTGGACGCCGACAACTTCGCAAAGAAAGCGACCGCTTCCACCCTAAGAACGGCTCTCGGTTACAAAACTGGGACTTACAAAGGTTTTGACGCCTTCATCCAAATGGAAGATGTTTCCGACATCGGATTGGGGAATCGGTACAACAACAAGGGCTTTGACGGCTTCAGCAATGGAGTCACCACAAGACCCGTGGTTGCCGATCCGGACGGGACCGATTTGCTCCAAGCCTTTGTGCATTACAAAAACCAGGGTTCGGATGTAAAGCTTGGCGTCCAAGAGATCACTCTTGATGATCACCGCTTTATTGGCAATGTCGGATGGAGACAACACCACCAAAGCTATGATGCCATTCGTTACACCAACACCGACATCGAAAACCTCACAATTAACTATGCCTTCATCTCAAGCGTAAACCGGATCTTCCGGCAGCGTGTGGATTCGGCCCACCACCTCCTCAACGCCCAATACAAGCTAAAAGATATCGGGACCATCACCGGTTACACCTATCTCTTGAAATACCGGAACAGCGCTTTCAAGAATGCCTCCACCGATACCTTCGGTGTGGAATTCAAAGGTGCCCACAAGATGAATGTGAAGACATCTCTCACCTACGAAGCTGAGTTCGCTCACCAAATCGACGAAGGAAGGAATGCGAATCATGTGGACGCCAACTACTTCCACTTCTCCCTAGGAGGCAAATACCAAAAATACGGCGTCCAAATCGGTTGGGAACGCCTCGAAGGAAGCGCGGCCGATGGCCAGTTCCAGACTCCACTCGCCACCCTCCACGCCATGAACGGTTGGGCGGACATGTTCCTCAGCACACCCACCAACGGTCTCGATGACATTTACGTTAAAGTCTTCGGACCTCTCGGCAAAAAGGCCAAATGGAATCTGACCTATCACGACTTCAGCTCCGCCTCTGGAGGTGCTGGGGATTATGGAACCGAGTTTGACGGTGTCATCACCTACAAATCTTCTTGGAAGCAGGTCTTCGGCCTCAAGGGAGCCTTCTACAATTCCGACGGCTTCAAAACGGACACATCCAAATTCTGGTTCTTCACCGTCTTCAAATTCTAATCACAAGAAATCCATTCCTGTTGGCTCCGTCCATCAATGCCAAGTCCAAAAGGACTTGGCATAAAGGGAACCCTGAAAGACCGATCTCGGGTTTTCGGGTGGAAACACTTTCGGTCTTTCCTTCCATCCCTGGAAGATCCTGATACAGCCCCCCGAAAGCCGGCACCCAAAAACAATCCCATGAAAACAGGCGGCTGGGCATGATGCCCAGTCCTGAAAAAAGACGGCTAAACTTCGAGTTCCTTTTTTTCTCCCGGGACCAGTGAAGGCTGCTCTTCAAGGTTCAGGGAAACATGAGGAGCAGCCAAGTCTTCCTGGGCAAGGGTCTTGGAGTCCATGCTTTCTTCCTGTGTTTCAGCCCTCCCGGCCTTCCCGAATCCCATCATCTTCCCAATCAAGATCGCACTCAGCCCCACAAAGCCAGAGAACAATGCTCCCATTTTCGCTTGGCCTTGCATCACCGGATCTATGAAGGCTGCTCCGGCAACAAAGAGGGCAACTGTGAGCCCCAAGGCTGCCACATATCCAGCCATCACAAGTTCTCGGAAACTCATCCCCTTGGGGAGAGGGAAGCCCATCTTGCCTCCCAACCAGCCCATGAGGGTGACACCACAGGTTTTTCCGATCACAAGCGAGGCCAGAATGATCCAGGTCATCGCCCCGATGCCGGCCAGTTCCACCCCGGCATTGGCAAAGGCGAAGAAAAAGAGGCCAAAATCCACAAAGAGCTTGGTCTGGTGTTCGAACATGTGAAGAGCTGCATGCTCTCCTTCGGCCTCTTCAAAAAGCCCCGTATCCTTCTTGGGCGCAGGTAGAAAGGGGACGATCGGAACGAGGGCAAGGGCAGGATGGAGATGGGCCATCATGAGGCCGCCCCAGGAGATAGGTCCGGCAATAAAGATGTAGGGCTTCCAATCCTTGACGCCCATCTTACGCATGGCAAAGGCAAGGGCCACCCCCACCCCGACGAGTCCCAGCCAAGCAGGATTGGCGGGATTGGAAGGATCCCCATAGAAAACTGCGATGATGCCAAGCCCAATCGCGTCGTCGGCCACTGCAAGCAAAAGCAAAAAGTTGATCGCAGGGTGTCCCTTTCCGAATACAGCCTTGGCCACCAACCAGGCCAGGGCAATGTCTGTTGCCGTCGGGATGCCCCAGCCTTTGGAGAGGCTCCCCTCCCCCCATAACTTACTGCCCTCAGGAAAGGCTCCGGGAGCAATCCCATGAACCAGGAGGAGAGCCCCAAAGAAAACAAGAATGGGGCCCGCAACTCCACCCAAGGTGGCGAGCAATGGATTCACAGCGCTTTTAATGGGATTCAGGCTCCCCCCCGGGAGGCAGGCTTCGGTGATCTCCTTGGCCGCAATCCCAAAGAAAAAGACCATAAAGACATCATTGATCAAAAAATGGAGTCCAACGACATGGCCGAAAACCGAAAAATGGAGGTTCCAAATGGAATCCGCATGCTCACCATGGATCTGCCCAAAGAAATAGTGGTACCATCCCGGTGCGAGATTGGCGGCCACCAAGGCGGCAAAAACCCCGACAATCAATGGGATCGAAAACTCTTGAAGAAAATTGACAAAGCCTTTTTTCGGACTGCTCACAGCTTCTCCCTACTTCAGCATGGATCGCAAAAAGGGTCGGATTCCTCCCCCGAATACCCTGGGGCAACTGTCGACAAACCAAACAAAGCGGCTTAATCTGTCTTGAATATGGCCATGCAAAGGGAAATTGCTGCCCGTGTTCCTCCCGCACAAAATCAAGGGGTTATGCCAGGAGACTCTCCGAGACAAGCTCAGGCCCGCTATTGAAGGCAAAGGAGGGCCATCGCTGTGCCATAGCTGCGCCCAAGTTCGTGGGAGTCAATGAAGGTCCCATCAATTTCACTGATGGCAAGCACTCTCTTTCGAAGGTCCTGACGAAAGCGTTTTGCCAATTTGGGGGCCTTAGAGGCGAGAGAGCGGGTGGCCAAGGAACGACCGAAGAGATCATAGAAGTAAAAGAAGCCACCATACATATAGGGAGGTGTGTGGTCATCGTATTTACGGGCACGCTCCATCTCCCCATGAAATTGCAAGGCAGTGTCGAGAGCGAACACCAAGCGTTTTTGATCCGAGGCGCCCCAAACAAACAGGGCAGATTCGCAAAGAGGCATGCGGCCGGCAGCCCGGATCAGAGCGACTCGGGGGAGACCCCGCCCAACGAACTGAGAATAGCTGAAACCTCCGTTTTTAGCCCTGCTGTGCTGAAGGGCCACAAGGGCACGGGAAACAAGGTCCTTTGGGATCTCGGCTCCTTGGGACTCCGCAAGTTTCAGTGCATGCAACACACTCGCGGTGACAAAGGGATTGCGGTATTCATGCCGGAAGGAACCATCAGCCTGCTGCCTCTTTGCAAGCTCCTGGATGAACCCTTGCATGACTTGATGGAGCCGGGACTCTTTCAACCCACAATACTGCTTGGTCTCCAACATCCGGGCAAAGAGCTGGATGGGATAGACCTTGGCCCAGATCCACTCATCCTTGTCGGACGCAGCATAATGCTTTGGTTCAAGGAGATAGGACAGCCCCCTGGAAAGAGCCGGATCCAACAGAGCTTCCCGCCCCTTTCGGTTTTCGAGGAGGGCCTGCAAGGCCAGCGCTGTCACAGCCACATACACATTGGGAAGACTGTCGAGGCCTCCAAAATCATAGTTACTATCCTCGAAACCTCCATTTTCCCTCTGCATCCGTAAAAGAAAGGCAAGGGAACGCTCCCTAAGCATAGGGAGATCCGCAAGGTCCCGGGAGCGGGTGGTCCCTACTGCACTGGGAGAAGGATCTTTGGGCAGAAAACGCCAGGTCCAAAATCCTCTACGAATGGGGCCAAAACCCTCCCGCTCGGCGGCAGCGCGGGCGGCAAGAGGACCTGGGCCTTTGGCCAGGGCTTCAAGGAGCTTGTTGGAAAGCTTCTCTCGATGAGCCAAAAAAGCAGCGGTGGCCCCGAGAAAACGCCAGCTTGCAGAGCCTTGGGGATGCTTTTGGAATAGTTTCAAAGCCGCTTCCGCCTTCCCTTTTCCCAAAGCCGAAAGAAGGGCCTTAGCCCGAGGCTCCGGAAGCAAGACCGGCACCTTGGCGACCTTTGCAAGCTGTGCCCGAAACCAATAGGGGGAAAAAGTCGAAAGCCCGTGGCGGCGAAGGATTTGTTTTCCTTGAGAATCCAGCACAACAAAACCCGGCTCAATGAAATGAAAGGGGCGCAAATCCCAACGCCGGGAAGCCTTCCGCCCCGGAACCTGCCGACAAAGGACAAAGCGCGCAAGCAAAGGGCGCAACAAGGGCTCCCCAAAGAAGCCTGCCCGCATATAGAGATCCAGCTCAGGCAAACGATCCATGGGTGTCCCGGGAACCCGGGGCACATACCAAAGGACCTTTTTCCCCTGTTTTTTGGCCAGAACCAGGGCTTCCTCGATTCCGGAAACCCAGGGCAAGTCTTCCCCCACCTGCTTCGCCAAAGAACTAGCTTGGATGTGCCGGACCTGAGCCGAAAGAAACCCAGCCTGCCCGATCAGGAAGAGCCAGAGAAAAAGAACCTGAAGGAGTAAGCCCCTCACAGGGCCTCCACCCGCACGGCGGAGACCTTGTATTCGGGACAGCCTGTGTACTCATCCGCAGCCGAACTCAGCAACAGATTGGTCTGGGTTTCCGGGAAATGAAAGGTCATAAACACAGTCCCAGGTTTCACCTTGCGCGTCACCTCCGCCTCGACCGTCACCCGACCCCGGCGGGAAATCACCAAAACCTCCTGGCCCTGTTCGACTCCGAGACGCCCTGCATCTTTAGGATGAATCCGCAAGCGCTCCTTTTGGGCCTGCTCCAATTCGGTCACCGCGGTCCGTCGCGTCATGGTCCCAACGTTGTAATGGAAGAGCTGCCTGCCCGTGGTCAAAAACAGCGGAAAGTCCTCGTCCGGAAGCTCCGCCGGAGGCTGCCACTCGAAAGCCTGGAACCTGCCTTTTCCGCTCAAAAAGGCCCCTCCTTCGTGAACAATGGCTGTCCCGGGATCGTCCTCCGACCGACAAGGCCATTGCAAAAAGCCCCCCTCTCCCTCCAAACGTGCATAGGACACCCCTCTCCAGTTTGGAGAAAGCATGGCCAGTTCATCCATGACCTTGGCCGGATCAGGAGGCGTCCCAAAGCCGAGATCTGCCCCCATCCGTAAGGCAACCTCCTGGTAAATCTCTCCATCCGGTTTGCAACCTTGAAGAGGTGGAATTGCCCGCCGCACCCTTTGGATCCTCCGATCCGAATTCACAAAGGTCCCATCCTTCTCAAGAAAGGTCGCTCCGGGAAGGACCACATGGGCATACCGGGTCGTTTCATTGAGAAAGATCTCCTGGCACACCAAAAAATCCAAGGACTGCAAGGCTCCCACCACATGTTCTGTGTTGGGATCCGATTGGGCCACATCCTCTGCGGTGATCCATAGGGCTTTGAGGGTCCCCGCATGCGCAGCATCGAACATCTGGGGAAGGGTCAGCCCGGCCTCCGTCGGGGGAAGAGTTCCCCAGACCCTTTGGTGCTCCTCCCGCGCAACCGGATCGGCCACCGAACGGTAGTCCGAGAACACATTGGGCAAGGCCCCCACATCAGATCCCCCCTGGACATTGTTCTGCCCACGAATGGGATTGGCTCCGGTGCCCAGCTTGCCAATGTTTCCAGTCATCAGAGCGAGGTTGATCAACCCGAAAACCGTATTGCTCCCGTGCGCAGCCTCGGTCACCCCCAGCCCCCAAAGAATCATCGCTCGTTCCGCACCCGCAAACCGCCGAGCCGCTTCTCGGATTTGGTCGGCAGGCACTCCCGAAATTCCTTCCGCCCATTCCGGAGTTTTATCAGCGAAGCTGGCTCGGACTTCTTCAAAGCCCTCGGTGAACTTGGCGACAAAATCTTCATCGACCAAGCCTTCCTCCAGGACCACTTGTTGGAGGGCGCTCACCACGGCCCCATTCGCTCCTGGATTCAAGGCAAGATGCATTTCCGCGATTCCGGCTAACTCAATCTTCCGAGGATCAATGACGATCAGCTCAGCCCCCTTCAGCACCGCCTGCTTGATCCGCGCACCGAACACCGGATGGGCTTCGGTGGGATTCGCCCCGATCAGGAGAATGCAATCGGTATGTTCCACATCCTGAAAACTGTTCGTCCCCGCGCCCGTCCCAAGCGACTTGCCCAAGGCAAAGGCACTGGGGCTGTGGCAGACCCGCGAGCAATTGTCAATGCTATTGGTCCCCATGACCGTCCGGGTGAACTTCTGCATCAAGAAGTCTTCTTCGTTCGTGCAACGCGCCGAGGCAATCGCAGCAAAGGCCTCGGGGCCATGCTTATCACGGACCTCACGCAGCTTCCGGGCCACAAGATCCAAGGCTTGGTCCCAGCTCGCCTCGTGCAGTTCTCCGTCATCCCCTCGAATCAAGGGAGAATTCAGCCGCTCCCTGGATGCAGCAAACTCGTGGGCAAAGCGTCCTTTGACACAAGTATGGCCATGATTGGCCGACCCCAGGGGACTCGGCTCGATCATCGTGACTCGCTCGTTTTTGACTTGTACATTGAGGCTGCATCCCACAGCGCAATAGGAGCAGGTTGTGGTCACCACCTTGTCCGGGAGCCCATCGCTGACCCAAGCCCGATCCATGATGGCCGCAACCGGACACTCCACCGCGCAGGCCCCGCAGCTGACACAGCCAGCTTCTGCAAAGCTCTCCTCATTTCCCGCAATCACGCGCAGATCAAAGCCCCGCCCCTCCATGGCGAGCACAAAACTCCCCTGGACCTCATCGCAGACCCGCACACAGCGAGCGCAGGCGATGCACTTCTCCATATCCACCTTGAGAAAGGGATGAGAAAAGTCCTTGGGGGGCCGGTGCTGCGCAGGACTCGGATACCTTTGTTCCCGGAACCCCACTTCGGCTGCAACACTTTGCAACTCACAGCGTCCATTGGCCGGACAATTCAAACATTCGAGAGGATGGTCCGAGACCACTAATTCCACAATGTTGCGCCGGATGCGTGAGAGAGCCCCGCTGTTCGTGCGGACCTCCATGCCAGGCATCACCGGAGTATGACAGGAGGCGACCGGACGGCGACCCTTCACTTCAACCAAACACATGCGGCAGGCCCCATAGGGGTCCAACTTGTCCGAGTTGCAGAGGGTTGGAACCTCGGCCCCCGCCTTTTTACAAGCCTCCAGCAACATGGTTCCCTCGGGGACATCCACCGTTTTGCCATCGACGCAAACCTGCACCATCACCTCTTGCCTTGGAATCGTCTTCATCATTCAGCCTCCAGGTGGCGAAACACCCGCTCTGGGGTCTTTGCCCCGGGAATATAGGTTTGGAAGGACTCGATGAAATGGATCATCAAATTGTCAATTGGAGTCGGAATAGCGCCCCCCAGTGCGCAAAGAGAGCCATAGAGCATGGTCTCGTCCAATTCGGCGAGGAGATCCAAGTCCGCCTGACTCCCTCTTCCACTCAAGATACGATCGAAGATTTCGGTTCCCCGCAGGGACCCAATCCGACAGGGAAAACACTTACCACAGGATTCGATCGCACAGAAGGCCATCAGGTTTCGACCGATGCGAACGAGGTCCACATCATCCGGATAGACCACAATGCCCGCGTGACCGAGGAGCCCCCGGTGGGCCGCGAAGTCCTCAAAATCCAAGCGCGTATCTAAGAGTTTCTCCGGGAAAATCCCCCCCAAAGGTCCCCCTACCTGCACCGCTTGGAAGCTCTTCCCCTCCGCCATCCCACCAGCCCGCTCAAAAATGAGTTCCCGCAAACTGATCCCCAGCTCCACTTCATAAAGCCCGGGTTTGGCCACCGCTGCGTTGAGGCTAACCAGCTTGGTTCCCCTACTTTTCCCGTGCCCCAAGGCAGCGAAGGTCGCGCCCCCCCGGACAACAATCCTGGGAAAGGCTGCCAAGGTCTCGACATTCTGCACAAGGGTCGGCTGCCCATGATAGCCCGATACCGCAGGAAAGGGCGGCTTGGGGGAAACCTGTGCGGGGACACCCTCAAGGCTCCGCAAAAGCGAAGTCTCTTCCCCACAGATATAGGCGCCCTGTCCATCCACAATCCTCAAGGAGAACCTGAACCCACTTCCTAGAATATTCTCTCCGAGGAAACCGGACTCCTGCGCATCAGCAACGGCCTCCCCAAAAATCTTTCTTGCCCGAGGATATTCATAGCGAAGATAGACGAAGCCCTCCTCCGCCCCGACCGCAAGCGCGGCCAAAAGGATCCCTTCGATCACCGCATGAGGATCCCGCTCCAACAGTTCCTTGTCGATATAAGCCCCAGCATCTCCCTCGTCAGCGTTACAAACGACAAAACATTTCCCAGAAGAACCGCTCGAAGCCTCCCTGGCTTCCTTCACGGTTTTGAGCTTCAAGCCTGCAGGAAATCCAGCTCCCCCGCGGCCTCGAATCTCCGATTCCAGAATCTGCCCAAGTACCCACTCTCCCCCTTCATCCCTACCCCTTTCCAAGGCCCGCTCCAAGCCTTGATAGGCTCCAAGCTTCCTCGCCTCTTCCAAATGCTCTGCTCCCTTACCAAAGCGTTCCAACAGGAACCGCCCCTGGGGATCCTTGTTCTCAAAAAACGCATTCACCGGCTCTGGGAGGTTGGGCGCTGTTCCCTCACTGAGAGCCTTCACAAGCTCCGCCTCCCGCCCCTCAGCTGCCAAGGAAAAGACCCTCCGCTCCCCCTCCAATTCCAGCATTGCATTCGGCCCCTGTGAGCAGTAGCCCAGGCAGGTCACATGCTTGAGAGAAATCCGCCCATCCGGCCCCAATCCAGTGAGGGGGTCTATGCCGAGGGCATCCTCGAGCCTAGCCCGCAGACCGGCATCGGCAACCTGGCAGGCTTCTCCATTGCAAATCCTTAACTCCAGGGCCCCAACCCCCCCCACAGCAAGTTCGTCATAAAATTGGGCCACACTGCGCACATGGGCCTTGGGCAATCCGGTCTCGGCAGCCAATTGGGCTAAAGCAGCGTCATCAAGGGTCTTTCCCTCCCCTCTCATTCTTGCGAGCCGATCATAAATCGTTTCGCCCTTCCCCAGGAACTTGTTTTGAAGGGCAATAAGGTTCTTTGACATCCTCAGTCTCCGCTGCTTTCGCTTTTCTTGCTCGTGTTCTCGCTTTTAGGGCGCTTTCCGATTCTGAAGCCTCTTGATCTGGAACTCCCCTATTCTGGAGCCTCAAAGCCGGAGGTCAAATGTTCCCGTGTCCCCCATCAAGGCGACCTTCCCTTCTTTCCGATATTCAGGAAGGAATGTGGGCACCCAAACGATTTAAGAACAGACTCATCCTGTTCACCCTTGGCTCCATCGCCATAGTGTTTCTGTCGCTTACCCTTTTTTCTTTCCATCGGGAACGAGTCCTGTTGGAGCAGGGATTAAGAAACAAGCTAAGGCATATCGCAGCCACCGCTGCCCAAGCGATTTCTGCGGAGGAACATGCAAAAATTGATAATTCCCGAGCCCCCTCCTTCACCAGGATCCGGAACTTTCTCCGTAAAGTAAAAAAAAGTAACGAGCTCCAGACAGAAATCTACACACTCGTCCCAGATCCCAAGAATCCCAAGGTTTCCCGCTTCGTGGTCATGACCAACAAGGAACCTTTTTTCGGGGCTCCCTACCCGGCGACAAAAGAGTTTCGCTTGGCCTTAGCAACAGGAAAGCCTCAAACATCAGCACCCTACAAGGACCAAAACGGAACCTGGATCAGCGCCTATGCTCCCATTGTAGGACGCAATGGGAAGCCCTTAGCTGTCCTCGAGGTGGATCAGCGCGAAGCATTCCTCACACACCTAGTCCACAAGAAAGCTTGGAAGGCGTTTCTCCTGGGCAGCCTTTTTCTAGGAATCATCCTCATTCTCGCCTTAGGATTTTCTCGCTCACTGACCCGCCCCATTCAAGAACTCAGCCGCAGGATCAGGCGCATTCAAATGGGAAAGCCCATTCCCGCCCCTTCCGATTGCAAGATATTGGAGTTTCAAGAAGTTCAGCAAGGCCTCACCACTCTTGCCCAAGTTGTGGAAGACCGAGAGGTCCTTGTTCAAGAAAAACTGCAAACCCTTGAGGAAACAGACCGATTGCGAAGCAGCCTGATTACCCTGGTCAGCCACGAATTGAAAACCCCTTTGACAGGAATAGTCGCATCAGCAGAATTCCTTGCAACCATTGAACTCAATGACGAAGAGCGCCTGGAATTCACACAGGACCTCCTTTTACAGAGCCATTCCTTTGCCAAAATTCTCGATCGCCTCATCCAATTTTCAGCTCTCCAAGCCAAACCCCTTCCCCATCAAATTGTGGACCTCTCCCTCCATCAAGAGGTCCAAGAGAGCCTGGACCTCCTTGCCAAGGAAAACTCCCTTCATGAGATTCCAGTGAAAACGATGGGCCTCAAGGGTCTGTGGATACAGGGAGAGAAGACAAGAGTCCAAAGAGCACTCATCGAAATCCTCAAGAACTCACTGGAACACAGTTCTCAAAACCAAGAGATTCAAATCGAAGCCCATCAAAACGGCCAATGGGTGGAACTGCGAATTCGCGACCGGGGAAAAGGGATTTCAGCCGAAGCCCAAGAAATCGCATGGACGCCCCTAGGCCAAGATGGGGACGTCCTGGTCGGAAAGAAGGATGGCCTCGGCATGGGTCTTCCCCTGGCAAAACTCAGTCTGGAAGGAATCCAAGCAAGCCTCGAAATCGAATCAACCGGCCCCAATGGCACCACGATTCTGATCCGCTTCCCCGCAGGAACAGCATTGCTTGATGCTCCCTCCATTAGAACAGGGAAGGAGAAAAACCGAGCAATCTGAGTCATGATAGGGGAATGGACCGAAGCCACCTTCCATACGAAAAAGGATTTGGCCGTCGCCGTCTCAAGGATGGGGACTACGACCACCTTGTCAACGAAGAGCCCTTGGGGATTAACCTTGGGAGCACAAGATTTGTGACCATGCGAAGCCCGGGACAAGACAGAGAACTTGTTCTCGGCTTTCTCCTTGGCGAAGGGATCATTCAGACCAAAGAAGAGGTGAAAGCGATCCACATTCGAAAAGGAAAACCCAGCACCGAAACCGGAGACGAACCGACCTCCATTGATTGGGCTTTGGTGGACCTCGTTGCCCCCCCCGAAAAGGAAAGTTTGGAAGGCTTGAAACGAACCTATGAGATGCGCCCCTCCTGTGGCATCTGTGGACTCCAAGACTTCGGAAAGGTTCTTCCCAACGGATCCCCCTTAACTCCGGGGAGTCCAAAGCTTGCACGGGACCTGCTTCTGGAAACCCTTCAGAAATTCCAAAACCGTCAAGGCCTCTTTAAGACCACCGGTGGCTGCCATGGAGCAGCAGTCTGCGCAACGAAGGATGGACAAGTCTTGGGGTTTGGTGAAGACATCGGCCGCCACAACGCCCTCGACAAGGCCATTGGACAAGCTCTTGACCATGGGGCTTCCTTTCCTGAGACCTTTATCCTCCTTTCGGGACGCGCCGGTTATGAACTGATCTGCAAAGCCCTGAGAATCGGCTGCCCCATCCTCGTTTCGATCTCAGCTGCCTCCGCCCTTTCATTCGACCTCTGCAGGGAAGCGGGGATGACTCTGGTCGGCTTTGCCCGCAAGCAGAGGTTAAAAATCTATTGGGACGAAGACCGCATCCTTTAGAGCCCATTTGGCGCTTCATTCAAGCTTCCTCTAAAGGGATTACGGATCCGCGACAATTGGGCAGCCCATGTCTTCAGACAGAACCCAGAAAAAGCCGAAAAGGACAAAACAACATCCACCAAAGCGGTTGGTGGCCCCCTTTTCCTTGTTCAATATCTGAGGCAGCAGATCCATGTCCAGAACCGACACCCTTCAGCAAGTTCTTCGTTCCCTTCAAACTGAAAGCCCCGACATCGAAGCGAGCGCCTTGATCTCAGAAGATGGCCTCATGATTGCGAGCGCTCTCCCCCAGCATATTGAGGAAACTCGTATCGCAGGGATGAGCGCGACACTTCATAGTCTCGGAAGCAGGGCCACAAATGAACTCAACCTAGCGCAACTGCAACAGGTCCTGATCCGCGGATCCGATGGGTACGCAGTCATGGTGACAGCATCCGAAGGCACCCTCCTCCTTTGCCTGACCACCAAGAACGCCAAGCTAGGCCTCATCTTCTTGGACATGGGCCGAGCCGTCGAAGAAATCACAAAAGTTCTTTAACCCTTTTCCCCCTTTCGACGCTCCAGCTCTTCCTGCATCTGATGTTCCGCATCGCTCAAAATCCGCAGCCCTTCGGCAGCTTTCAAAAAAGCCTGGTTCAGGCCAGCCGCAAGGAGGCTCTGGTTGGAGTTCAAGACATGCTTACAAATGATCTCATCTGCTTCAACAGCCGAAATCGTTTTTGGAGGGCTTGCCTCACCCGAATCTCCCAATTGTTGCAGGGTATAGCGATGATCCGGCCAAACCACCAAAAGATACTGCTTGTTCTCATGGACATAGGGCAGCTTATAGCGAGGCTTATAAATCTGCCGGGGAAAGGCTTCGGCAGGCCTAGGCCTAAAAGGTGGTTCTTGGGACATGCTTGCTCTCAAAAAAAGAACTGGGGACCCAGAAGTCTACCTCTTGTTTTCTCTCCCACCCAAAAAGAGGGAGCGTGCTTGATATGAAGCCCCCATCCCCTCCAACCGATCCCAGTGGAACCGCTAAACTAAAGCCCCTTGCTATCCTGGATTCGCTGCACTCTGCGGTTCTCGTCATCGACGCTGAAGGAAAAATACATTTCGCCAACTCTGCGGCCGGAAACATTCTGCAAAGGGAGCCTTCTGTCATCCAAGGAAAAGAGGTTGGAGAAGTCTTCCTGGCCTTTCCGTTTATCCAACAACTTTTGGAGAAGGACAAAGGGGAAGACCCCGAAGAACTAGCTTTGATTCTTCCTGGGAACCGCAAAGTCTACCTTGGCATCCGGGTTTCCCGCTTGCCCGTTTCCGGCGAAGAAGATTGGATAACCCTCAGCTTTGATGACATCTCAGAGATTTTGGAACTTCGGAAGGAGCGGGACCGACTTCTCGAACTTGCCACGGTAGGGGCTGTTATGCCCACAATCCTCCATGAACTCAAAAACCCTCTTGCAGCCATTACCACATCGGTAGAAGTCCTCCTGGAAGACATCGAAGACGAGGAGCTCAAGAACCAGCTCTACCTCGTTTTCACCGAAGTTCGCCGCATGAAGCTGGCTTTTGAAGGAATCGGCATCTCAGGGAGAACCCTTCGAACCAACTCCCCTTCGGCCATTGACTATGCCATCAAGGAAGCCATCGGAATCTTCCAAGTTCGAGCCCAGGAAGCGGGAATCGATCTTGAAGTCCAGGTTCCCAATCTTCCGCTCTTAGATTTGGACCCTTCTGTCATTCGAGCCGTGATCTACAACCTCGTCACAAATGCCATCCATGCATGCAGCAGGGGGAATCGAATCAGGGTAGAAGCAGGCATTGAAGGCAAGCAGTTTTGGATTGGGGTTGAAGATGATGGTGAGGGGATGGAACCCAAGGTCAAAGAGAAATGCTTAGAAATGTTTTTTACAACAAAATCCTCCGGAAGTGGGATTGGACTCGCTCTTTGCAGCAATTCCTTCCGGAATGCTGGGGGGGACATCCAAGTGGAGTCATCTCCGGGCAAGGGGACCAAAATCCTCTTATCCCTTCCCATACCACCAAAAGAAACAGAGATTCAAACAGTCCAGCCCAGGCAATCTTTGCAACAGGAGTCTAAAAATGGGTAATACCGTCCTTTTCGATGATGGCGTTCATAAAAATATCCTCTTGGAGGATTTTGCAGGGAGCGGAACCGCCGTCCAGGCCAACCAACATCTCATTATCCATAATGGAAAAGGAGTCATCCTTGATCCAGGGGGACACAAGATTTACAGCAAGGTCCTCTCCGAAACCATGGCCCAACTGGGAGGGGGAACCCTGGAATTCATTTTCCTTTCCCACCAAGACCCTGACATCGTTGCAGCTTGTAACGGTTGGTTGATGACGACCGACGCCACAGCATATTGCTCCGAACTGTGGACCCGTTTTGTTCCCCACTTCGGCCTCGATAATCTTGTGGCCGATCGCCTCATCGGAATCCCAGACGAAGGAATGGTCCTGGACTTAGGTGGCTGTCCCCTTTTGGTCATTCCTGCCCACTTCATGCACTCCTGCGGGAATCACCAAATTTACGACCCCGCTTCCAAAATCCTTTATACCGGGGACCTAGGTGCCTCCCTAGGCCAGGACTATATTGAAGTCAGTGATTTTGATACCCACCTCCAATACATGGAAGGCTTCCACAAGCGTTATATCGTGAGCAACACCATCATGCGGGCTTGGGCCGCTATGGTGCGCAATCTTGACATCGAAGTAATTGCTCCCCAGCACGGAGCCTTCTTCCGAGGCAAAGAGATGGTGAACAAATTCATAGACTGGTGTGAAGAACTCCAATGCGGGATCGATCTTATGGCAGCAAAAATGGCCATTCCCGCTCATGGGTAACAATCCCCCCCTCTCCCATCCCCATTCGGAAAGTAGTAAATATGAAAACAGTTCTGATCATTGAGGATGAGTCCACCTTAAGGGGGAGCATGGCACGCGGCTTGGAGAAGCTTGACAAACTCCAGGTCCTGGTCGCAGGCACTCTCGATGAAGGCTTGGCCGCAATGGATTCGAAGAGAGTAGACCTCATCCTTTCAGACCTGGATCTCCCTGGCCGCCCCGGTGTGGAA
>JALSSW010000191.1 GCA_026984035.1 Planctomycetota bacterium | reverse complement strand
GACGCCTTGATCCGCAGGGCCAACAAGGAAAGAGACAAGAAAAAACGGGATAAGCTCTTTTTCGAGGCGGAGTCCATCCTCCTGAGGGATCTTCCCGTCATTCCGATTTACTTTTACGTGTCCAAATACATTCTCAATCCCAAGGTGAAAGGCTTCTATCCCAACCTCCAAGATGTCCACCACCTCAAATTTCTTCGCATCGAAAGGGGGGCCCGCTGATGCCTCCTTTTCTCCGCTTTTTGTTCAAACGTTTTCTCTGGATGCTCGCCACCCTTTGGGTCGTGTTCACGGTTTCCTTTTTCTTGATGCGCGCCATTCCCGGTGGTCCCTTCGCCAGCGAACGCAATGCGCCTCCCGAAGTCGAAGCCAACCTCCGAAAGAAATACGGCATTGATCGCCCTCTCTTTGAGCAGTATCTGCGCACCGGGGTCATGCTCCTCCAAGGCGACTTTGGACCGAGTTTCAAAATGGAGGACTACAGCGTCAACGAGGTCATCGCCGAAGGGCTGCCCAAGTCGGCTTCTCTGGGCATCCTAGCCCTTTGGATCGCCCTTCTCTTGGGACTTCCCGCAGGGATCCTGGGCGCCATCCACAGGGGAAAGCTTACCGATAACCTTTTGATGTTCCTTGCGACGGCGGGAATCGCCCTCCCCAACTTTGTCATTGCGAGCATACTCATCCTGTTTTTCGTGATCTTGATTCCCGTGTTTCCCCCGGGCGGCTGGGGTGGATTCTCCCACCTTATTTTGCCTGCCTTTTGCCTGGGGGCTCCCTTTGCCGCCTACGTGGCTCGATTGACCCGGACGGGGATGCTCGAAATCTTGGGCCAGGATTATATCCGCACGGCCCGGGCCAAGGGGCTTTCTGAGTCCAAGGTCATCCTTCGACACGCCCTCAAGGGAGGCCTTCTGCCCGTAGTTTCTTTCTTGGGGCCGGCCATCGCCGGGATTCTGACAGGGAGCCTCGTGATCGAACGGATCTTTTTCATCCCGGGGCTTGGAACTCACTTTGTCCAATCGGCCATTAACCGGGACTACACCCTGGCGATGGGTTGTGTCCTCCTGTTCACAGCCCTGGTCTATGCCATGAACCTTCTAGTGGACATTTGCTACACAGTTCTGGATCCACGCGTGGGGCTCGAAGGATGAAGCCCAGGAGCCAAGAAGAACTCGAACGACTCCTTTCCGAAGCGGCCAAGGTCCGGGGGAACTCCCTCTGGAAAGATGCCATGCGCCGCTTCAAAAAGAATTTTGCGGCCAAAATCTCGCTCTGGTTTCTCGTCCTGCTGTCCCTTCTTTCTTTTTTTACTCCCCTCCTTCCCTTCGCCCCTCCGGCGCGGGTACGCCTCTCTGAGCAGTTCCAAGCTCCCAAGCTGGAGCTGATCCGAGAGGGCTGGTCCAAGGCTGAATACCATGACCTTGGTTGGCTGAGTTCCAAGATGGTGGATCTTCGGGCCTCCCTTTTTGGGACGAAAGAGATCGGCCCGATTCTTGGGACCGATAGCAAAGGACGCTGCCTCCTCTCCCGTATTTTATGGGGAGGAAGGGTGTCCCTTTTGGTAGGCCTGGTGGCGACCTTAGTTTCCTTGCTGGTCGGGGTGAGTTATGGGGCGCTTTCGGGATACTTCGGGGGTTGGGTGGACAACCTCATGATGCGGATCGTGGACGTGCTCTATTCGATCCCCTTTATTTTTCTCGTTATCTTTTTGATGACGGTTCTCCGGGAAAACCAAGACCTCTTGGAACAGCGCTTCGGGCTGGACCGAATGATGCTTTTTTTCGCGGTGATCGGGTTGGTCTACTGGCTGACGATGGCCCGGGTGGTCCGGGGACAAGTTCTTTCTCTCAAGCACAAGGAATTTGTCGAAGCGGCCGAGGTCATGGGAGCTTCGACATGGCGCATCCTGAGGCAGCATCTTGTTCCCAATGTGCTCTCGATTGTCATCGTGTACCTGACTCTGACCATTCCCCGGGTGATGCTCTTTGAGGCCTTCCTCTCCTTCCTGGGGCTTGGAGTGCAACCTCCCGATGTGAGCTGGGGGATTTTGGCGGCGGGGGGTATCGACGCGATCAATCCGATCCATGTGTATTGGTGGTTTGTCCTCTTTCCGGGGCTTGCCCTTGGCTTCACTCTTGTGGCCTTGAATTTCCTTGGGGATGGTCTTCGTGACGCCCTGGATCCCAAACTGAAGGACCGTTGATGGCTTTTCTCGAAGTCTCGGATCTGCGCGTGAGTTTTCCTACGGAGGATGGGCTTGTCGAAGCCGTTCGAGGGGTCTCCTATGAGCTTGGGGTCGGTGAAACCCTGGGGGTGGTGGGGGAGTCAGGTTCAGGCAAGTCGGTGACGCATCTGGCGATGATGGGGCTCCTGCCCGAAACCGCCCGCGTTGCTGCGGGGCGCTTGGCCTTCGAGGGGGAAGAGCTGTTGGAAATGGACGAGGCCAGGCGCAGGGCGATGCGAGGGAAAGAGATCGCCATGATCTTCCAGGATCCCATGACCTCTCTCAATCCTTTCTCGACCTTGGGAACACAGATTGCCGAGATGCTGCGCATGCACCAGGGACTTAGGGGCAAGGCCCTTGTGGATGGAGCCGTAAGGGCTCTGGCCGAGGTGGGGATCCCCAAGCCCGAGATCCGCATCGAACAGTATCCTCACGAATTTTCAGGAGGCATGCGCCAGCGGGCCATGATTGCCATGATGCTCGCGGGACATCCCAAGCTCCTGATTGCCGATGAACCAACGACTGCATTGGATGTGACGGTACAGGCGCAGATTCTTGAGTTGCTACGGGGGCTCCAAGAGGCCCGCGGAATGAGCATTATTTTGATTACGCACGACCTTGGGGTGGTCGCAGGGCAGGCGCATCGTGTGGCGGTGATGTATGCGGGTCGTATTGTAGAAGAAGCGGAGACTCGGACTCTCTTTGCAAGGCCTTCACATCCTTATACGAGGGGCTTGCTTTCTTCCATTCCCCGGCTGGATCGGGATGAAGAGCAGTTGGTGCCCATTCCCGGGACACCCCCGGATTTGCTGCATCTCTCGGGGGGCTGTCCCTTCCGGCCGCGTTGCAGTTTTGCTGAACCGGCCTGTGGGGAGAGCGAGCCTGCGCTTCGGGAGATCGGCCCCGGGCACCGCATCGCCTGCCACGTAGATCTTCCTGCCCTTCTCAAGGTGGAGGAGGCCAAGTGAAGCGAAACCGCCCCGAACTCAGAATCCGGGACCTCCAGGTCTTTTTTCCCCATAAACCTCGCCCAATCCGGGCGGTGGACGGCATCTCCTTTGTGCTGCACCAGGGAGAAACCCTGGGCTTGGTTGGGGAGTCCGGCTGCGGCAAGAGCACGACGGCCCGCGCTGTGGTGGGACTTGCGCCGGTGACTTCAGGAGAGGTCCGGCTCGAGCATCCCGAGGCCTTTGAAACCCACAGGGGCAAGCCAAGCCTGAGCTTCAGGCGGCGGGTGCAGATGGTTTTTCAGGATCCTTATGCAAGCCTGGACCCCCGGAACACGGTGGGGCAAATCCTTGCGGAACCCCTCGAGATCCACCGCCTTGCCAAAGGCAAAAACAAGCTCCTGCGCTGCACCGAGCTGATGCTCCAGGTGGGTCTGGACCCTCGTTTTTTAAACCGTTATCCCCATGAATTCAGCGGGGGGCAGAGGCAACGTATTGGAATCGCCCGCGCCCTGGCCCTCGAGCCCGAGTTTCTGCTCCTGGATGAACCCATCTCTGCCCTGGATGTCTCCATTCAGGCCCAAATCCTCAATCTTTTGCAAGAATTGCAGGGAGAACTTGGACTGGCTTTTTTGTTCATCGCCCACGATCTCTCAGTCGTGCGACACCTCTGTGATCGAGTGGCGGTCATGTACCTAGGCAAGATCGTCGAGATGGCACCCAAGCACGAACTCTTCGAGCGCCCGGGACACCCTTATACCCAGGCCCTCCTTTCGGCGGTTCCCATTCCTGATCCTCTTCTCGAGGAGGCCCGCAAACGCCAGGTCCTTCAGGGAGAGCCCCCTTCTCCGGAACGCATCCCCAAGGGTTGCGCCTTCGCGGAACGCTGCCCCAAAGTGAGTGAACGCTGTCGGATCGAAACTCCGGTTTTGGAGGAGCGGGATTCCTCCCACTGGCTTGCCTGCTTTGAGGTCTGATCCATAAGAAGGTCTTGGCTAACCAAGGCTCCATAGGCTCAAAAAACCGAGTTAAACCCCCTGGACAAGAAGGGCCGTTCGGTCATCATCCGCCGGACGCCCTTGGCAAAAGGCCCCCAAAGCCTCACGAAGATGGGTCAGCCGATCGCCGGGTCCCATTTCTTTTGGGCCACGAACCGCAGCCAAGGCTCTGGCCGCACCAAACTTTTCCCCTTGAGGATTCCTAGCCTCAAAGATCCCATCCGAAAGGACGACGAACAAATCCCCTGTTCGCATCCGCACTTCCCTCGGATCCTTTCGAAAGTCAATTTGCGGATCGACTCCAAGGGGGGGAGTGTCGGCCCCAAATCGATGATCGATCCCTTCGCTTTCCTGCAGATAGAACAAGGGAGCTTGGCCCGCGCTCCGAAATCTCAATTTTCCTTCATCAGGGAGAAGGATCCCGAACCAAGAAGTAATAAAACGTCCCCCCGGCAAGTCCTCGCAAAGCTGTTCATTGATCCAACGGAGGACATCGATGGGTTCCCGCCCAGCCCGCGCTCCGACCCGAAACATGGAGCGCAGCTGCATCACCGAGAGGGCGGGGCCGATTCCGTGCCCCGTTGCGTCTGCGAGCAGGAGGGCCACGGATCCCTTCAGGGGGCCGACATCCAAGCGCACTACATCGTAACAATCTCCCCCAGTTTCTTCGGCTGCTTCACTCCAAGCGGCGAGCTGGAATCCGGGAAGATCGGGGAGACTCTTGGGGAGACTGGCCTGTTGGATGGCACGGGCCACTTGCATATCCCCCTCCATTTTGAGAAGGGAGCGGAGTGCGTCGCGCATTCGGTCCTGAGCATGCGCCAATTGTTGAACTTCGATCAGACAGGTATCAGGCTCGTAGTGGCTCTCGAGTTGGCCTTGGCTGATTTGCTCGCTGACAAGAATCATCTGCTCGAGAGGATGGGTGAATTCCCGAGCCATTTTGCTGATGTAGGGAAGGGCCAAGAGCACAAGAAGCACAAAAACACCCAAGATCCACCATCGAAATTGGGTAAAGGGGAGGACCAATAAGCGCTCGGGGATGCCCAGGCCTACCCAGAGTTTCAGGCCCTGTCCCAGGGAAAGGGCCTGCATTTTTCCCCAGTAGACCTCTCCCTCACTTCCAAAGGCTCCTAGTTCCTCCCCCTCTTTTTGAGCCCTTTCCCAAGCCCGAAAACCATTGCGCAGAAGGGGAAGAGGGGCCTTGGAAATAGGTTGGAAGAGGAGGGAGGAGGGGATCCCCTGGGCTGGGACAGGAAAGAGGTCCAGAATTCTTTTGGCTCCATCTAGAAGAACAATCTGGGTGCCCTCTCCCCATTGAAAATCCCGAAAACCTTGGATAAGAGGGCTTAGGCTCAGCTCGATGGAAAGCCAGAGGGGACCTTGTTTCGTGGGCATCCCGAAAAGAAGAGGAAGGCTTGGGGATCCATTGCCTTGGACTTGATGGGCCTGGTGCCAGACGAAGCTGGGAAGGGGCTGGCTTTTCTGCGACATCAGGGCTGAGGGTGCAGGAGCAAGCAAGTCCAAAGACAAGAGCTCGGGTCGGGTTTTTTTTAAGGTGGTCAAGAGGATCCGGGTGTTGGGATCTTCAGAAGGTCGCAAAAGTCCTGCTTCCCCCAAAGCTTGGATTTCGAGGAAGTTCTGTTGCATCCTTTTTTGGAAGCTGTCGAAGACTTGCCGAACCTCCGAAAAAGCTCGGTCAATCTGCTCCCTGGCCAGGTCCCCTTTGGCGAGGCTGGAGAGATAGAAGGTCGCAAAGAGGAGGGCCCCCGCAAAAAAAAGGATGAGGAGGAGAAACATCCCCTGGAGCCGAAAGCGGAGAGAAGTGCAAATCATCACGCCTTCATGATGCCAAGCGGGGTGAGGGGGGGGAAGGGTAGGACTTTTCTCTCCTGATCAGAAGCGGGAAACTCTCTGCCAATGGTTATAGTCGCTGGCATGCAAGCCCTCTTCTCCATCCTGTTTTTCCTGCTTTTTGGGAGGCTCGGAGCTGTCCTTCCTCCCATTCCTACTCCGACCACTCCCGCTTCGAGGACGATCGCCTCACAGACCCAAGATTCCCTCGAGAAGGACAAAAAGATTTTTTTGAAAAAGCGGGCCTTCTTTGCCAAAGAGCAAAAGGCTCTCGCCCAAAAGAAGACTCCCGAAGCCAAGGAACGCCTGGAGGAACTTCGTTACCTGGATGGAATCGCCAAGAGAGGGCTCGAGGCGGTGGACCTTCTTCAAAGACTATCCAAGTCCATGTTGGCCCAATTGGCCAAGGAAGGCAGTGAGAAGCCTTCCTTGCCTCCTGTTTTTTCAAAGTTAAACCAGGAGCCCCTTCCCAAGGGTTTCAACGATTTCGAACTATGGAGATTGCGGGTTCTGCAAAAAGACCTGCAAGCCCGGAAAAAGCGATTAGAAGCCGAGATTCAGCGCCTTCAAGGCATTGAGTCCTCATCGAAAGAGCGCTTGAGTGAACTTCGAGGACTCTTTTTGACCGCACAGGGGCGGACGGAGGCGGTCCTTTCCAAGGAGATGAAGGAGCTTGAAGACCAACAGGCAGCGCTGAAAAAAAGACCGGAGGATGCGGAAAAACCTTGGCTTCAAAAGGCCTTGCTTCTCGCCAGAAAACAAATCGAACGAGAACGACTGAAAAAGTCCGAATACCGCGAAGCCCTTCAAGAGGCGATCAAAACATGGGAGAGTTTCTTAAAGGAACTCGAGGAGAAAAGGCTGCATCCCCTCCAAGAAGCTCTTCTAAAAACCCAAGAGGCTTTGGACCGTGTTGGCCAAAAACTCCTTCCCCCTCCTC
>JALSSW010000190.1 GCA_026984035.1 Planctomycetota bacterium | reverse complement strand
CTTCAAGCCTTTTTCCTCCGTTTTTTTCTTTTTTTTTAGAAAAATCTATCCTCCCAATTCCTCGAATTCGTGGACGCCGATGGGGAGTAAGCCTTTGACAAGGTCCTTGACAAAAACGAAGCCGAGGACCTGGCCGCGGACGGAGCGCACGAGGCCGACGCGGCTGTCCTTTTCCTCGAAGAGGATGAGGGCCTTCCAAAGGGGGATGGAGGGGGAGAGTTCGACCAGGGGGACGGCCAGCGAGGAGAGGGGGCTGTCGGGCTTTCCTTCGCGAAATGCGTCGAGGCAGTGCAGGTAATGGCTGAATTCGCCTTGGGAATTTTTGAGGGGGTATCGGTGGAAACCCTTCTTTTTTAGGGTTTCTCGGAGATCGTGGAGAGTTTGTTCTTCTTTGAGAAAGCAGGCGTGTTCGCGGGGGACCATGATGCTTTGGACCTGGCGGTTTTGCCGCTTGGCGACTTCGATGGCGGCATGGCGAAGTTCGGGGGCGACTTCGCTGCCCGAAGCTGCAAGGAGGCGTTCGAGGTCCTGGGCGCCGGGTTTCCAGCTCTGCAGGCTCTTTCCTGCACGGACGGCAAAATCCAGAGCGACCCGAGCGATGGGCTGCAAAAAGAGGATCAAGGGGGAGAAGACCCAACGGGCGGCAATGAGGAAGGGGGCCAGGCGATAGGTCCAGGTCTCGGTGAAGAGGGTGAAGAGATGCTTGGGGAGGGCTTCGCCGAAGAAAAAGAGTAAAGGGGTCAAGAGGGCGGCCGAAAGGAGGACACCCTTGCCTTCACCTACGTAATGGCTGGCCCAGGTTTCGGCAAAGACTGCGGAGAGGCCGTTGGCGATATTGTTGCCGATGAGAAAGACACAAAGGATCAGGGCGCGGTGCTTGAGGAGGGAGAGAAGGAGAACGGCGTGACGGTTTTTGTGGTTTTTGGCGCGCAGCTCGAGGCGGAGGCGGTTGAGAGAGTAAAGGCCGGTTTCCACCCCGGAAAAGAGGGCGCTGAACAAGAGGGAGAGGAGGACCAGGAGCAGGAGGAGGCCTTCATTCATCAGTGCTGCCCTCCTCTGACTGAGAGTTCCCCTGTTCGGGGAGGCGAATGAGGACCTTCATGACGCGGCCACGCTTGGCTCCGAGCACTTCGATCCGGTAGCCATCCATTTCGACGCTCTCTCCGGGTTCGGGAAAGTGCCCCATGAACTCGACCAGCCAACCTCCGATGGTTCGGTTGCGGCCCCTGGGAAGTCTCAGGGGAAAAAGGTCCTGAAAATCATGCAGGGAGAGGCTTCCATCCACTTCCCATCCCCGGCCGGAGCGGAGGCGCACGGGCGGACCCAGCTCTTCACCCTCCGACTGGGCAAGGCCAAAGGCCAGGTCCTCGCAAAGATCTTCCCAGCTCATGACACCGACCCCGGAGCCATACTCATCCACGACCAGGACTCGCCAGATCCCCTCGGCCTTGAAGAGGTCCATCAGGTGGTGGAAGCGGGCGGTTTCGGGGATCACAGGCATGCGCTCGACAAGGGCCTCCAGGGGAACATCTTCCTTGGCGGTCACAAGGCGGCGACCATCGACAAAGCCCAGGACATCCCCTTCGCGCTCCACCAGGAGCCATTCGCTCCCCCGGGCAAACAAGGTTTCCAGAGCTTCCCTCAGGCTAAGGCTGTGCGAGATGGGTTCGAGATCTGTCGTGGAACGCATCAACTCCCGGACCTGGACTTCGGCCATGCCGACGATCTCCGAAATCACGGTCGCTGCGCGGCGTTCCAGGCCGAAGCGCTCGGGGGAGGTCTCCACCCACTCGAGGATTTCCTCGGGGTCGAGGGGATAGCTGGGGTGCTCTCCGGGATCGAGGCGTCGCCCCACGAGATCCATCAGGCCCACGAAGGGGACCCTTAGGGGGGTCAGGAAGAGGGTCCAGATCCTAAGCAGGGGGGAAAAAAAGGAGGCCATCGGACCGGCCATGCCCAGAGCAAAGGCCTTGGGGAGGATCTCCGCCACAACCACCATGAGCACCAGGGCCAGGATGAAAAAACCCGTCGCCTCCAATCCTTCCATGCGAGCGGCGATCTCACCCACAAAACCAAAGAACAAGGTGTTGAGGGCAAGATTGCTGAGCAGAATGGAAAAGAGCACCGAACGGGCATGTTTGAGACACCAGGAGAGGGAAGCCCCGAAGGTCCCTTTGCTGCGTTCTTGGATCACGGCGGGTTCGAGCGAAAAAAGAGCCGTCTCCGAGGCCGAAAAGAAACCCGACAAAAGGAGAAGCAGAGGGAGAGGCCAAAGACTGCTCAAGAGCCCGCTCCCCTCCGCGCCCTCTCCTCCCCATCAAGCCCCTTGGGCAATCGGAGGATGACCAAAAACCCTCCCCCTTCGGGGGATTCGGCCACCAGCGTCCCCCCATGCTGCTCGACGATGGCTCGGGCAATAGACATCCCCAAACCGGTCGAGAGCTTGCTCGCCTCGGGATCTCCCCCCTTGGTCGAATAAAAGGGGTCAAAGATGCGAGCCAACTTGGCGGCGGACACCCCCGGACCATTGTCCTGCACTTCTACGCGGACCCACTCCTCGCCGCCATTGCGCCTTTCGCTCCCGATCCGCACCTCGATCCGGCCCTCTCCACTCCGCCCGTTTTGGGCCTTCTCCTCGATGGCGTCGATGCTGTTGAGGAAGAGATTCAAAAAAACCTGCGCCAACTCGTGGGAATCGCCATGGACCCTTTGGCCTTCGCCCCCTTCGATCCCAAAGTGGATCCCCCGCGCCCCCAAGCGGTGGGCGGCCAGATCCCTGGCCCGTTCCACCGATTCGCGCAGCACAAAGGGCAAGGCCCGCTCTCCCCGTGGAGCAAACTCCAGGGTCCGCCGCACAATCTGCCCGATCCGGTCCAAGCCATCCTCAAGCAGGTCCAAGTAGGCCTCCATGCGCTGGGGGTCAGAGTTTTTTTTCAGGCGCTGCACAGCATTGATCATTCCGCCGAGCGGGTTGTTGATCTCGTGGGCAATCCCCGCCGCCAGGGTCCCCAGTGCGGCGAGGCGCCCGGAGAGAATCAGCTCCCGTTCGCGAAGGCGGGCCTTCTCTGTTGCCTTTTGCACCGCCAGGTTCAACTCTTCCTCATGGTCCGCCAGCTTCTCACTGGCCCTGTTGAGACTGGCCGCCACCACGGCGAACTCCCTCCCCTTGGAGGGCACCTCCACCTTGGTCCCGAGCTTTCCCTGCTCCAGGAGAGAAGCTGCCGCGCTGACGGTTGCCAAGGGCCGCAGAACCCAACGGTCCAGTCCGATGTAAGAAAGCCCTGCGAGAAAAAACACGCCCGCGCCGATGATCAGGAGAAGATCGGTGAAGGGCACCTTGGGGATGGCCAGTCGCCCCCGAGGTAAGAACCATCCCCCCCCCACGACCCTTCCATCGGTGGTCTGGATGGGCATACACACCCCCTCTTTGACCAGAACCGAACGCCGTTGGTCCATCGCCTTCTCGATCCCGGCCATGACCTCCTCACGCGAAAACGAAGCAAGATGTCGATGATAGGCCCCAAGTGGATTCACCTGAATAAAGGGGAATCGCTGCGGTCCGCCCACCCTCTTCTCCGTCCCCGCGATCACAGGATTATCCACGATCATCGCATCCGAACAAAGCAGACCGAAAGCACCATATTCGAGAACAGGCCGAATCGTGATCGAAGGCGAACGAACCCGCCGACCAAAATCGCCCAGAAGTTTCTGGAGGTCTTCGGAGAGCACCCGCTGGATTTCCCCTGCGAAGAGTTCATGGCTGCGTCGATTGTTTTTGACCAAGACCCAAACCAGAGTCAGAAGGACCCCGAGGTTGACGAGGACAATCGCAAGGAGGATCCGCGCACGAAGGGACATGCTTCAACGCCCCCGGCCGAGCCCCTCCATCAAGGTCGCCATCGGCTGGATCAATGCGAACACGATAAACCCGACCACCACTGTCAGAGTCAAAATCAAAAGGATCTCCACCGCCTTCACGGCCATGGTCACCGTGCGATCCACCTGGACTTCGTAGCGATCCGCAATCCTCAGCAGCATCTTGTCCAACTCACCGGTCTGCTCTCCGACATCTACCATGTTGACAATCATGTCATCGAAAATCATGGACTGCCCCATCGGCTGCGCGATCCCCTCCCCTTCCCGGATGCTCGCGTGGATGGCCTCGATCGCATCCGCCACAACCATGTTGGTCGTCGATGCCTTGATGATCTCCAAAGCCTCGAGGTGGGGAACCCCACTCTGGATCAGGGTCCCAAAAGTGCGCGCAAACATGGCCACGGTCGATTTTTTCCGCACGAGCCCGAGGATCGGAATCTTGAGTAAGAATCGATCGAAGGCCCGCCGATACCCAAGGGCCTTGTTGCGGAGCGTTTTGTGCAAGAGCACCAGCAGGCCCACCACAATCCAAAGCCACCAATAGTCCCGGGCGAAGTGGCTGAAATTGATGAGACTCTGCGTCCCCCAGGGCAGCTTGGCATGCAGCATTTGCCGGTAGATGTCCTCGAACTTGGGGACCACGAAGGTCATCACCAAAAAGATCACCACCACTGCAACGATGCCGACGACAACCGGATAGGCCAGGGCTCCCTTGACCTTGGATTTGAGCTCCTGCGCCTTCTCCATGAAGGTCGAAAGGCGGTCCAGGATTTGATCCTGAATACCCCCGGCTTCCCCCGCCCGAATCATGTTGGTGTAAAGGCGATCGAAAACCTTGGGATGCTTGGCAAGGGCCTCGGACAAGGGCGCGCCGCTCTCCACCTCCTCCGTCACCTGCAAGAGAATCCTTTTGAATCGCCCTGGCTTCATCTGTCCTTCGAGGATCTTCAGACTCCGAACGATCGGAAGGCCCGCCTCGATCAGCGTCGCGAGCTGGGTCGTAAATTCGGAAAGAGCCGGGATCGAAACTCCCCGCCCCTCGAACAGACGCGGGCCACCCCCATCCTCTTTTGCAGAAGCTCGCGTGACTTGGGGTGCCTGGATCTTCCGCTGAAGCTTTTTTGCCATCCTTGAATTCCTGGATTCCTACCTGCTGCTCGGGGGGCGCATCATGAAATCCGGGACACCCATGGATGTCCCGGCACCCTTATTAACCTAACGCCGGAGAGCCAAGGAGGCTATGCGCTTTTCTTCCTCAGGGGAGATGGGCGAAAACCCGGGACACCCATTCTCGGCAGTTCGGACGCTCCTCTCCCAAGCGAAAGTGCTCGTCAAACCAGGCCCAGACCGGATTGGAAGAAGCCAGAGCTTCGGGAAAACAGCTGAAACCCACGAAGCAGGCATTGAAAATATCCGCCGCCGTCATGCTGTCCCCCACCAGCCACTCCCGTCCTTCAAGGTGTTTTTCCAAGTCCGCGCTGGCCTTGGTCATCCCCTCTGCTGCGGCCCGGGCCTCGGCCAAGTCTTCACCACCGGAGAAAAAGACTCCAAAGGCCCGCCTCAAGAACGGCCCCACAACGGTCCAATGATGCCGTTCCCAGTTCTCGATCTCCTTGAGCGGCTCCCTTTCCGAGGCAAAAAGCCTTGGCCCTTCGAAATTCGCGTCCAGGTATCGCAGAATGGCCGCCGAATCAAAAACAACCCGTCCACCATCCTCTAAAACAGGACTCAAGGGCTGGCCCGAGACCTCCACCAAAGCCTTACGGTCCTGTCGATCGACCGGGCGGACCTCATAGGGGATCCCCTTGTAGGAAAGTGCGATTCCAACCTTGATGTTGTTGGGAGAAGGTGAAAGGTAGTGCAAAACCAGGTTTCCGGCCATGTGGCCCTCCTTTACGAAACAGTAGAATTTAGTTTTATATAGCAATAACTTTACTTTTTAATAGCAGAAGGAGCCTCATCTACAAGTGTCCATCCGAAGTTACCACCAAATATGCAGCGTCGCCCGTGCCCTCGACCTCATCGGAGAGCGCTGGACCATGCTCATCGTGCGCGACCTCATGATCGGCCCCATGCGCTACTCGGAACTTTTGGCTTCCCTCCCCGGCATCACCACCAACCTCCTTGCAAAAAGGCTCCGGACCCTTCAGGACCTGGGAATCCTTGAAAAAAAAGAAGAGGAGGGTCCTCTCAAAGGCAACTTCTACGCCCTGACAGAAAAGGGAAGGGCGCTGGAACCTGTGTTGAAAGCCCTCGGAGACTGGGGCCTCCACCACGGCAGACCCCCAAGCGAGAAGGACCAACTCAATCCAAGGTGGCTTCTCTTTTTCCTGCGTCGCCTTTACAAAAAACCTGGCAAGAAGGCTTTGATCGAATTCCGGATCCAGGACCGCAGCTTCCAGTTTCAGATCGGGGGCGCTCAGATCGAAGCCCTCGAGGGACACCCCCTCAGCCCCGACCTCAAGATCGAGGGAAGCGCCCAGGCCTTCATGGCCTTGCTGGCAGGAGAGAAGAGCTTTGCGGACCTGGTCAGCGCCAAGAAATTACGGGCAGAGGGAGAGAAGGGAGCAAAGAAGGCTTTTCTGGAAGCCATGGGGAAGGCAAAGGCTCCCTAGGATCACCCTCGACGGCCGCTGACATAGGCTTTGGTGAGTTCGTGTTGGGGATCTTCAAAGATCTGCCGGGCGGAACCGAATTCGATCAGGCTTCCCGCCCCGTCCCGGACCCAAAAAACGCCGACATGATCGGCGATGCGCCTCGCCTGGGCGAGGTTATGGGTGACCACCACCACGGTGAAACGACCGCGGAGGCGGACAATCATATCCTCGACCACCCCACTCGCCATGGGGTCCAGGGCACTGCAAGGTTCGTCGAGGAGAAGGACCTCCGGTTTCAGCACAAGCGCCCGCGCCAGACAAAGCCTCTGCTGCTGCCCTCCCGAAAGCTGAAGAGCAGCTGCATCCAAGCGATCCTTCACCTCCTCCCAAAGCCCGACATCGCGAAGAGCCTCCTCGACCAGATCCTCCAATCCCTCCCTGACGCCATGCTCTTTGAGGGGAAAAACCAGGTTCTTTCGGATCGAAAAGGGAAAGGGGTTCGGCTTTTGGAAGATCATCCCAATCCGGCGGCGAAGCTGCACAAGATCCTGCTTGGTTCCCAGGATCTCCTCCCCATCCAGGCGGATACTTCCGCTGACCTTGCAACCCGGAATCAACTCACAGAGCCGGTTGATGGACATCAAAAAACTTGTCTTCCCGCAACCCGACGGTCCCACAAGGGCGGTAATGCATCCTTTGTGAATCGTGGCATGGATCCCCCGAAGGGCCGTCTTCTTGCCGTAGACAAGGTTAAGGTCCGAAACCTCCACCCATGGATGGGGCTCACAGCAAGGAGGACGGTCCTCATAGGGGAGCCAAGGACGAGGGGCAGGTTCGGGGAGAGCTTGGGTCATGATTGAGAAGCTCCATGAGACAGATGGTGCTGCGAAATCCAAGCGAAGGAAGCGTTGATCAACAAGAGGAGCAAGAGCAAGACAAGGGCCGTCGCAAAAGCATTGTCATTTCCCCCGGGGACATTCATCGCCAGATCATAGATATGGACCGACATAGCTCTTCCTGAATCAAGGAGAGATTCCGGCATCCGACTGACATAGCCACTGGTGAAGATGAGAGCGGCAGTCTCCGCCAAGGCCCGGCCGACCCCCAACACAAACCCGGCACTGAGGGCAGGGAGAGCGGAGGGGATCAGGATCCTGAAGAGGGTCGAAGTCCGCGAGATTCCGAGGGAGGCAGCGCCCAAGCGATAGGCCTGAGGGACGGCACGAAATCCCTCCTCAGCCGTTCGAATAAAGATGGGAAGCACCATGCAGGCGAGAGTCAATCCCCCGGCCAGGATGGAAAACCCCAGGCCCAATTGGAGACAGAAAAAAGCACTCCCGAAGAGACCGAAGACAATAGACGGGACGGAGGCGAGGACATCGAGGCTGCGTCTGACCAGTCGGCCGAGGCGATTCCGGTCGCCCGCGTATTCGGCAAGCCAAACGGCGGTGCCGATTCCAATCGGCAAAGCCACGAGCATGCAGACGGCCACGATCTCCAAGCTTGCGACCAGGATCGGCGCGATCCCCCCGGCCCGTCCGGCATCCCGGGGAGCCTCAAAAAGAAAGGATAAGGACAGATGCCGGACGCCCCCAAGGAACAGGTCGATGAGGATCCAGAAAAAAACAAGGGACACAAGGAGCGCAACAGCCCAGACACAGAGTGTTGCCAGCCTCTCTCCCACTTGCCCCCTTTTTCGTATGGCGGATTTTTGGATGGAGGACGGTTCAGGCATAGATCTTCCCCCGGCTGAGGCCTTCGGCGATGGCGACAAGGAGGACGACGAGTCCCATGAGCAAGAGTCCACTCACAAAAAGTGCAGAACGATGGAGATCCCCGGCGTAGGACATCTCCAAGGCGATGTTGGCGGTGAGAGTCCGCACCGGATCGGTAAGACTCTTGGGAAATTGAACGACATTCCCACAGACCATCAGGACGGCCATGGTCTCGCCAATGGCCCGCGCGAGGCCGAGGAGGATGGCAGTGACAAGGCCCCTCCGAGCGGAAGGAAGGAGAACGCCCCGAATCATGCTCCAGCGGCCGAGCCCCAGGGCCGCACTTCCATGGCTGTATTCCAAGGGGATTTGGGCAAGGCTGGCGTCCGCGATCAGCGCCACCGTCGGCAGGATCATCAAGCTCAGGATCACAATGCCCGCGAGAAGGCTAGGGAACAGGACCGGAACGAGGACGACCAAGGCCCAAAAGCCGTAGACGACAGAAGGGATCCCCGCAAGAAGTTGGAGGAGAGCCCGGTAGAGCGAAGCGAGTTTGGGAGGAGCGTAGTAACGGCAAAACAAGGCCGATCCTATGCCCAAGGGGATGGCCGCCAGAATGGCTCCAAAGGTGATGGCCAGGGAGGCAAACACCATCGGCATCATGTTGAATCGATCCGAGAGAGGATGCCAAGAAGCATCCGAGAAAAAACGGGTTAGCCCGATGCCCTCCAGGGCAGGAGCTGACTCAAGAAGCAAGAAAACCAGGATCAGGAGAACAATCCCACTCGCGACGACAGCCAAGGCCCGCAGCGCGAAGACCAAAAAAACGTCAGCGCGTGGCGGGGACGAAGTAGTGGGCCTTAATGAGGTCATGAACATCCTTTGCCTGGCAGAATTCGATAAAAGTCTTGGCGATCCCACTCGGGACCCCCTTGGTCACAAGATTGAGAGGCCGAGAGATGGGGAAGGTTCCAGCGGCAAGGGTTTCCGTCGAAGCCTGGACAGCATGGGACGGCAGCAGTTTGATGGGAACCCCATGCTTTTGATCATATTCCGCAGTTCCGATGGAGAGATAGCCGATGGCGTTTGGGTTGCCCGCGATGGTTTTTATGCCCTGTTCATTGTCTCCAACAATTGCGTCGGCATGGATGGAAGGGTTTTCCAAACCGAAGAACTTGAGAAAGACTTCCAGGGTGCCCCTTCCCTCCGCCTTGTTGAGGACAAAGATAGCTGCGTCCTTCCCTCCGACTTCTTTCCAGTTTTGTATTTTGCCGGTATAGATCCCGACAATCTGAGAATCGCTCAAAGAACTGACGGGGTTGCCTGCATGGAGAACCATGCAGATGCCATCCCTGGCGATTGTATGCACAAGGAGTTCCTTCTCGCTGGTCTTAAGGCGCCTCGAAGCCATCCCAATGTCCGCGATCCCCCGCCTTGCGTCGGCGATCCCCCGAGAGGATCCTCCCGTCTGGACGTCCACTCGTAGGCCGGGGTGAAGAGCCTCAAAACGCCTTCCAATTTCGACGGCAAGGGGCGCGATTGTGCTGGAACCTGTCAGGACCAACCTTCTGTTTTGGGCTCTGGAGATGGTTTTCCATCCAATCCAAGATCCCAGACTCAGGAGGAGAAGCCCAACAGTCAAAACCAGGAAGCGTTTCATCCATTCTCCAAAAAATCGGTTTCAAAGGAAAGTACGCAGCAACCGAGCTGAATGCCTTTTTTCCGGGAGCTTCCCCGGATTCCTCGCGCCAACCCATAAAGGACGGCCTTACCGTCCCGCTCGGAAGTCACAATCCCCGCGTCCCTAAGGACCCGGAGATGATGGGAAAGAAGGCTTTGATCCACAGAAACCTCTTCGTTAATGCGCCAGACATGCTGAGGTCCCTTGAGAAGGGCCCGCACAATGGCCAACCTGGTCGGGTCAGCCAAAGCCTTGAGTTTTGATGCACAATCTTCAGAGGGAGATTTTTTTTGAATCATCGTTTACCTTCCAGAGACAAACTACGATTCATACCAAAATTGGTTCATATCACACCTAGAAAACCCATGGAAAACCCGTAGAAAACCCGTGGAAAACCCGTGGAAAACCCGTCCGCGGGTTTTACGGTCAAAACCCCTCTGGGGTTTTGAGGAACCCCCCAAACCCTCTCCGAAGCAAAACCATGACTACATCCTTCAAACGCTGGAAGCGTTTGAACCTGAAAACCCCCGGAGGGGTTTTCCACGGCCCAACCCCCCTCTGGGTTTTCCACGACCCAAACCCGCCTGCAGGTTTTTTGCTCCTAGCGCAGAGCGAGGTACCAAAGCAAGGCACCCAAAACCAGGAGCACGAGGGGAAACAAGCGCTCAGAGAGTGGCTTCTGCTTCCCCTTTCCAAAAACGGTCTTGGACTCGGTGTCCAATTCCGAAACCTCGCGGGGGATACCGGGATTCGCTTTGTCTCTGCGAAAGAGGATAAGGGTTGCGTTGTCGTCGCCGAGGCGACGGACGGAGTCCAAGAAAAGGTCTCGCGCCTTACTTTCGAGGGAACCTGCGGCCCGGTAGGCTGCCCATTCGGCTTCTTCGCGGCTGCGCCAGAGTCCGTCGGTGCAAAGGAGGAGGCCTTCACCCACATAGAGATCGGTCTCAAAGAGTTGGGCTTCTTCGGGATCCCCTTCGGCGCGGACGGCCCGAGTCAAGGTATTGCTATGCTCACGGTCTTGGTGGAGATCGGTGATCCAAAGGGCTCCCCCTTTCCCAAATTTGAGGCAGCGGGAATCGCCGACATGGATCCCATAGATTTTCTCGGGAAGCACTTGGACAGCGGTCAGGGTCGTTCCCATTTTTCTGAGAGAAGGTTCGGCTTTGACTTCGTCTCGGAGGGCTTGATAAGCAGCGGCCATCCCGGCGCGGAGACGATCTTGGGGATGATCCCCCTTTGCTTCCAGCCAGCTCACGAAAAAAGCCCGCAACGCCGCCCGGCTCGCCTGGGCTCCACCTGCCTCTCCCCCCATGCCATCCGCGATCGCAAACAAACGTTCCCCACGCTGGACCTCGGACTTGTTTCCGTCTTCATAGAGCAAGAAGTCATCCTGATTCTCAGGCCGCACAGGCCCCCTCAGGGTCCCATAACTCAGCCCTAAATCATCTCGAACTTGGATACTCATCGTCGATGCCCCAGATCGAGGGAACCCGAAACCCGATTGCCTGCAAGGTCGCGCACCTCAACCCGCAGCAAACCGCGCCGGGGCAAACCATTGAGAACCCGGGCATAGGTGACCCGGCCCCCCTCGCGTTTTTCCGTGGCTAACAAGGATGCGGCCTTTTTGCGGCCTTCTGCGAGAGGTTTACCGTCCACGGTGAAGCGCAAGGCCAAGACTTCCTGCCGACCCCGAATAACCACAGAAACCTCCCCCCGCCTGGCTTGAAGCAGATCAAGGCGGATCGGAACATTGCGCTTGAGGCTCTCGTCGGTCTGGGGATCCTTGAGGCGCGCAAGCATTCGAAGGATGAGGCGGCGGCGACTCTCTTTTTGCAACTTCCTAACAACTGCATCGGGATCACTCCCCACCAAGGGGGGAGGAACAATGATGCTCGAGATCAGTCCAAGAACACTTCCTCGCTGAAACAACGAAAGAGAAAAAGGACCCGGGGTCACAACAATGCTCTGCAAAACCTTTCCCGTATGGACATCCCTCAGGCTCGCCTTAAACCGCACAGCAACCTCAAAATCATGGTCCGGAACAAACATCCCCAAGCCAAGAAGAAGCCAGCCGAGGCTCGAAATAGGCCATTGACCATTAACCCCATGGTTCAAAACAGGAGCGTCCTCGACCCCTTCGATGACAAGGAGAAGATCACAAGCTTCCAGGCGAGCCCTCTGGAGCAAGGTCTCGGGGAGAGCTGTCTTTGTGGCCGCGCGCGCCACTTTCGCCCGCCCCTTGGAATCCTTCTCGGAGAACACAACCATGGAACTGGCGAGCCTCCCTCGCCGGAAACTGTCCAGCAAGCGTGCAAAAGAAATCACCTCGCTCCCATCGGCTCCATCGAAGAGATGGGATGCGAGAATGCGCCCACCGGGCTCCACCCTTCCCCCTCCTCCCGGGAGCAAAAAACCTCCCCCATCGATCCCAAGTCGATAGGGAAGGGGAGGCTCGGTGGCCAGATTTTCGATGCTGAGAACCCCACCACCGGTGCAGGACCCCAAGGCCAACAGCAAAATCAGGAAAAACCTCAACGCTGTTCCTCGCGAACCAACTTCAAGAATTCCCGCGTCCCAGCCACGCGAAAGCCACTGACCCCGACAAGAGGCATCGCCGCCTCTTCCATCCCTTCACGCCCCGTCTTGGGTAAATACACCATGCGTCTCACTCCGCCCAGCTTATCCAAGTGCGAGGAAAGCCCGAAGGTCGTTCCCAAACCAAAAGCCGTTTCAAAGAGGTCATAGCCCCGAAGCACCCCGAGCTTGAGAGCAACCCGAGCCGCTCCCGCGAGTTCCTCACCCCTTCCCGCATTCCGATCCCTTACAAAAGCCAGGTGACTGGGATGGTTGGCGACCTTTTCCCGCAAGAACAAAAAGGAATCATCCCCTTCCACCAAGGCAATGTCCTCCACCCATTCGCGAAGGCCAAAATCCAAGCCCGTCACCCTTCCGCCCCCAAACCCCGTGCTGACATCTCCAAGATTCGCAAGCTCCGAAGGGAGGAGTGGCCAGAGGGAGGGTATGGGACGGCCAGCGGAAATGGCGGCTCTTCGCAACCGTTTCAGCTTTTGAAAGAAAGCCCGAGACGCCCCCAGAGAGATGGCATTCCAACGATTGCGGCCGCTGCTTCCAAAACGCCCTAAGGCCGCCCACTCCATCTCCGCCCCAAAAGGTAAGCGCATCAACCAAGGCTTCCCAAACCCACGCCAGCCAAGCCAGCGCACAAAACATTGGGCCTGAAAATAATTCACTCCGCTCACCGGCCGACGAGGATCGGCCTTTGCAATGGCTTCAAAGCTCTTCGCCAAGATCCGCGTATCGGGCAACAGATTGGATCGCAACAAGCGCTTTTCTCCCAAGGGGTCTTCGGGATGCACCAACGCTTTTGCAAGGTCCTTCCGCGTCCCCGCCGAAAGCCGGCCGAGGTCCGCCAAAAATTGGCGATAAGCCTCCCTTGAGACTTCGGAACTTCCCAGGAAAAAATTATCCAGGCCCACAATGCGCAGCCTTTTACTCAAAACCACCGATCCCTTGGAAGGCCCTGTCGGCGGCCCGAACTCAAAAGGCTCCGAAGGATCCAAGCGAAGGAAGGGCACAAAGCGCATCCTGGGAAATGCAGTGGGTAACTTGGCCCCCAAACTTCGCAGTGAGACCGCTGCCAACAGGGATTGGATGGGTCGAAAAGGAAGTTCAACTCCATTCTCACCCCCCGCGGTCTGGACGCGGGCGGAAATGGAAAGCGGAGACAGTTTCCCAAAGTCCGCACGTGCCACCCCACCCAAATGTGTAAGGGCGGCAAAGCGAGCAAAAGGAAGCCGAAACTCGAGAAAAAACTTGGAGCCTAGAGTCAAGGCCTCACCACGAATAGGCAAGCCTCCGTCATTGAGCAGGAGGAGGGGAGGC
Source organism: Planctomycetota bacterium (assembly GCA_026984035.1). Lineage (GTDB taxonomy): Bacteria > Planctomycetota > UBA1135 > UBA1135 > HyVt-539. Next base: position 17,128 of record JALSSW010000190.1, on the reverse strand, counting down.
GCCCCCCTTCGAAAATCCTTGTCCTCCTCGAGCCGGATCCTCAGGCTTCGCCCGTACTCGACCGGCGTCTCCAGGGGAACCGGAGGCGTCGTGTCGTGACGAAAGCGGGCAATCAGACAGAGACTGTGCCCTTGGACGCGATAATTGGGGAGGCGTTTTCCCCCAAGGGTCCTGACTTCGAGGTGGCGCCCCAGGAGGTCCTGTCCCTCCAAAACGATGAGATTGTTGCCCTCGGAAATCGGAATGGGCGCCCTCCCCGGAAGGAAGGGCGGAGCCTGAAAATTACTGAGAGCTTCAAACTCCCCGCCGCGAAGAAGACCCAGACGGATCTTCATCCCCCCTTCAGTAGGGGCCAAGATTCTCAGCTTGGATCCCAACACAACTTGATCCCCACGTTTTTCGAGAATCCCCATTTCCACGAGGTCGGGGGTCCAATTCTTCGGATTGAGGGCATTGGATGGGATCTTGCAAAACGGAGTCTGGGGAAGGCAGGTCAGGTGCAAGCGATAGCTTCGCCCAGTTTGTTTCAGCAAGGGCGAGCCATCGTCGGTGTGGATTCGCAGCTTGTGGGCCAGGGTCAGATCGAAGATCCTGGTTTCTCTCGTCGGGAGCACCTTGAGGTCCAGCATCCCTGCACCCGCCCCCAGGGTCTCCACTGCGGGGATCTCTCCCTTCGGCCCCGAAAAGGGGAGCAGGGACGGAAAGTAGGCTTGATTGCAGCGATAGCGGAGGATCAATGCCTTGTCGTCATAGAGGACACGGTGCTCCGTCGGAAACAGGCGGCTCTCCCCCTCCCCTGTGATCTGAAGATCGGGATGAAGATCGAGATTACGAAAGCGCAGTTCGCTTCGAAAGCCACGACTGCGGTTTCCCGCTTGGTCCACCAAAAAAAACTCCAGCAGGAACACAGCTTTGTCTCCCTTGGAGGAGGGTGGATTGAAACGCAGGCGGAGACCATCGGGTCGAGCATCGACGACCTGGGTCCGAATGGCCTTCCAGGCGTCCTCATCTCCCTCCTGCCGGATCAGCACATGGAGGTGATCGGATTCTTCGCTCCTCTGGGCAAAGCGAAGACGGACCTCGGCCCAACCCCGAGTCACGGCGAGGTCACGCGAACCATCCGGGGCGGAAGCTTGCAGGATTTCGGGGATGGAAAGATCCAAGCGATCAAAGGAGAGCATCTTTTGGGTCTTGCGCCCTACGTGGTCTCGAACCAAAACGCGTAGGCTGACCTGTCCCCGGCGGTCGGGAACTCTCTTTTCCGTAAAGCGCCGCCCGATAGGAATGCGGAGCAGGCCACTCTTGTCAGGAAGGGCCTTGGCCTTGAAGCGGGCAAGGGGCGTTCCATCGGCCTCGAGGAGTTCGATCTCGGTGGAAACGATGCCGCTGTCATCCTGGAGGCGAAGAACCAGGCCCGTGTCGATGCGGAGAGGTCCGCTCGCCTGGGTGGCGGTGGTGGCGCGAAGCTCGAGAATGCGGGGAGGATCACTGTCGAGCTGGACCTTGGCAAAACCGAGGGGACGGGAACTCCCCTCGCCCCCCTTGAGCCGGAAGGTCAAAAAGACGGGCCCCCCGGCATCCTTGAGGTAGGCATAAGCGCGCTTCCAACCTTCTGATTCCTGATCGAGAACAAAGTCCTGGCCTTTGAATCGGCCTCCGGCAGGAAGCCTGAGCTTGTTCTGGGACTTTGCGTCCCGAAAGACTTCGAGAAAGAGGTCCCCCGGCCGAAATCCCCCCGCTTCGAAACGTAGGACTTTCAGGTCTTCCGAACGAAGTGTTTGCAAGCGGGCAAAGCCCTCTTCGCTGCGTTCCCGGAGAACAAGGGAGGTTTCGGGAAGGTTCTCGATATAAGGAGGTTCAGCACGACCTGCTTTGTAGAGGGTCATCCCGATTCCCGAGAAAAACAGGAGCAGGGCCGCCGTCTTCAGCAGCCGCCCCCGACTCTTTTGGATCTTGCGCAGTTCATCGATCACTTCCCGTGTGGAGCTGGGACGGCGACTCGGATCCCGGTCGAGAAGGCGACGGAGTAATCTGAGAAAGCGCCCGGGGGCCGAATGAGGCATCGGCCAATCCGAAGGTTCAAGATCCTTGCAACGCTCAATCCGTTCCTGCACCGTGCGTCCACGAAAGGGAACCGTACCGGTCAAGGCCTCGATCGCGATCACTCCAAGGGAAAAGAGGTCCGAGCGCAGGTCCCCTTCTTCGCCTCGAAGGATTTCCGGGGCGGTGTAGGGAGGGTTCACCCAGCCTCGGATTCCTCCCTCATCCTCGTTCGCCATCCGGGCAATGCCGAAATCGAGGATGCGGACGCGCACACCATTGGTCATCGGAGAGACCATGACATTGCGCGAAGCTAGGTCCCTGTGGACAAGGCCCGCCTCATGGGCTTCGTCCAATCCCAGGGCGATTTGGCGGATCAGTTCGAGCACCTTGGCGAAGGGCAAACGCCCCTCAGCAAGGACCAGGTCATGCAGGGTCACGCCCCGGACCAATTCCATTGCGATATAAACCCCGCCATCCCCCGTTTCGCCCGCGTCAAGAATGCGCGCCACATGGTCGCCCCGAATCCCGGCCGCCTTCCGTGCCTCCTGGATCAATCCCGCCCGGTATTCGGGTTGGCGGTCAAGGCCGGGATTGAGGATCTTGAGGGCAATTTGGGCAAGGGTCAGTTCGTGCCGCGCCCGGTACACCGTTCCCATCCCTCCCTTGCCAAGGATGCCTGTGATCCGGTATTTGCCACCGACCCAGAGCCCCACCCAAGGATTCCCCCCTTCCCGCTCACGTTCACGAACGGGCCAGGCCAAGGCGCTACGGGCCACGAGCGGCACATCGCAATGCCCGCAGCGCTGATGCGCCCTCGCGGTAAAGCCCTCGCAGATGGGACAAACCTTCATTTCCATCGAAAGAATCATAACCCAGCAGAAAAGCTCTCTGTGGGTTTTGTGCGGAAAACCCACAGGAAGCGACAAGGCTCACTTTCCAGGCTTCCCGGCTTGGGTTAACCTCCAGCATTCTCCGCTCCGGCCCTTTCCAGGAATCCACAATGTCCAAACCCTTTCAGCCTGCCCTTTTTCCCCTGTTCTTCTTGGGGCTTCTGGGAATCTGCAAAGCTCAGGGGGTCAAGATCAACGAGTTCGTCTATGACGATTCGAGCAAGGACAGCCGGGAGTTCGTCGAACTCTATAACTCCTCCGACCAAAGCGTGGACATCTCCGGCTGGCAACTCCTCACAGGGGACAAAGATGGGCCGAACAAGAACTACAGCATCCCCAAGAACACCAAGCTCCCCTCCAAGGGTTTTTATGTCCTGGGCAGCCCCCTCGTTCCGCGGGTGAACCTTGTTCTCGGACGCAGCGACCTCTTCGAAAACGACAATGAGTCTTTGACTCTCGTGGACCAGAACCTGCGCATCATCGACACCCTCGTCTACGAAACCAACAAGGGCGTTTGGAACCGAGCCCTCAGCGAAGGGGACAGCATCTTCGGCAACTTCATTTCGATCGACGGAGTGGCGACCTCCTGGTCCCGCTATCTCGACGGCAAAAGCGGGGGCCTCGGGCTCTCCTTCGTCCTCCTCCCCGCCACTCCGGGCGCAAGCAACAACCTCCCTCCGGCAAAGCCCCTGACCCAAAATTTCGACAAGCTCAAAGAAGGGAGCGAGTGGACAGCCTTCGGCGCTTCCTTCCGGCGCCCCCGCGTCATCGACCCCAGGAGGATCGGTGCGGACACCCCCCACGCCCTCCCCCCTTCTCCACAAGGGGGTCTCGCCCTGGTCACCTTTGATCCAAGGGGAGGAGGCAACGCCAACATGCTCCTCCAACAGATCCCCCGGGATTTTGTCCTCGAGGCCTATGTCTATATCCAGGCAGCCAAGACCCAGGGAAAGGACCTCGAATCTTGGAGCATCGGCGTCGGCAGCACGGACAGCTTCTACGCCCAGCCCGATCCTTCGGGGACTCTCGGAAGCAGCAGCAACGGCAATACCGGCATCGCTCTGGTCTACCAAAGAAGCGCCAAAGGAGCTGTCCTCTACCTTGTCGATCACGGTGACGGAGGTTGGGGCAAAAAGGTCCTGACCCCCTCCAAGGTTTTAGGGAGCATTCTCCTCGTTCCCGGCAAGGATGATGGATGGCAGCGCCTGCGCCTGGAACTTCGTGATCTCCATGCTCGTGCTTTTTTCGGGGGAACTCCCGGCTGCGCCGACGGGAAACGCCTCGAAGGGGATCTCAAAACCGCTCCCTGGGGGAGCCTTTACCTCGGTTACCAGGGGAGCTTCCTCGACCGGCGAAACGCCTGGCCCTTGGTGCTGGATGCCCTCAGTCTGGACGCTCCCAAAGACCGCAGGATCCCCTTCGGAAAGGCCAAGGCCAGCACAAAAGGGACAGCCCTTCTCTCGGCCGAGTTCCCTCCCCTTCCCGGCACATCCCGCTTCGCCCTAAATGGCACGGGCCTCGTCCCCAGCTCCACGGCCTTCTATCTCTTGGGACTTCGCAAACTCGCCACCCCCCTCGATCTCGGCCTCTTCGGAGGCCAGAGCGGAGCCCTCCTTTACCCCCAAAACCCCATTTTCTTTCCGAAACAGACGGACACTAAGGGAAGCAGCAGCCTCCCCCTTCCCCTCCCCTGCGATCCCAAGCTCAAGGGGCTCTCCCTGTTCGCCCAAATCCTGGATCTCGATCCAAACCTCAAACTGAAGCTGCCCTTTGGGACATCCCAAGGCCTGGAGATCGTGATCGGAGGATAGGCCGAAGGTCCTTGTGAGGGAGGGGATAAGTCAAGCTCCAGGACAAGGCCAAAGAACACGAAAGCGAGTGCAATGAAAAAGAACGATCAGAGAAAGAACGAAACGATGGGAACTCTCCCAAAAAAGGCAAAGATAAAGATGTGGCAAACCTTCCTTTGCTTGGGATGCCTGGCCCTCCCCGCTCTGGGAACGAAAAAACTTCAAGCGGCTTCTCTCCCCTTGCCCCAAGCCGCCCTGAGGTCGGCCCAAGCCGAGCTCCGCAGCGCGATCGCCGATCTTCGCTCCGCCCAAACTTCTGCAGGAACGGCCGCCCGACCCGCAAGGGGAAGCCGGAGAAAGCTGACTCTATTACGCCTGAATTCGGCCAGGCAACGGCTCGCCAGAGCCGGAAAACTCTTGGCGGGCTTTTCCAAAAGCAACAAGGCTGCCCAGTCTCTTCGCAAAACCAGGGAAGGGGCCCTCAAGGCCCTGCGGCAGATCGAGGGAATCCTCGCTGGAGGTAAAAAACCCACCCCCACCCGAACCCCGCAAGCTGGGTCTGGGAAAAACACTGGGGGGAACACCACAGGAAACTCGGCCGCCAAATCCCGCACGGCAAGGCTTGGTTACAAGCAAAAAGATCTCCTGAAAAATGTGCGCTGGTACTTGCGTGAAACCCAAAAATTCCTGAAGCCCGGGCAAGGCATCCTCGCACGCATCGATGGCAAGGGTCCCAAACCTGTTGTTTCGGAGGTCCAACAGGCCATGGCTTCGACCGAGCGGGCCGCAGCCAAATTCAAACTGGCCCGAGACTACCTCGCCCAGCTTCCGGCAAAGCATCCGGAGGTCGCTCCCATCGGCGAAAAGCTCCAAGCGACAGGACAGCTCTTGGGAGCGCTGCGGTCCAGACTCAGGGCCGAAACAACCCGTTTGACGAAACTCACGGGAATGGGGAATTACCCAAGGTATCAGGAGGACTTCGCCCTCCTGGGAGCCTTCTCCATGCGCTATAGCAACTTTGAATTGCTCAGCCAACAACCGGCAAAGTTGGCCAAGGTCATCACCGAAGATGGCAAAGCCCTAAGGGAGATCCAGCGCATTGCCAAAACCTACCAAAGCCTGGCGAACCAGAAGACCCGGGAAGGCAGGGCCATGGAAAAGAGGGTCCTCTACGCCCTGTCCAAGCGGAAGAGCTTCATCCTGAACCTGAAAAGTTATTTGAAGGAATTGCCCGGAGAAATTGACCGCTACATCCAAGAAGCCATGAAGATCGCCCGTGAAGGGGTGGAAAAAAAGAGGCCTCTCTTCTTCGGAAAAAACGGCGGGATCGCCCAGCAGCTTGGGTTTGCAAAAACAAAGATCCAAGTGCTCAGAGCCTTGGGAGAAGAACGGGCGAAGCCCTTTGTCGCCAAGATCAAGGCAGCCCGGCAAAAGGTGGAAGAGGCCGCGAGAACGCTCACGGCGGAGATTATCGCAAACAACACGCTCCCTCCCGACCGCTACATAGCCAAGGACCGGAAGCAGCTTGTGCAACGCGCCATCCAGGCTTTAAAAAAGCAACGGGAAGGGATCAAGGTGCTCAGCGCAAAGATCCCCTCCTCCACCTGGGAACGAGTGACGCGCTGGGATTGGTATGGAAAGGCCTTCCACAAGGTGGACTATTCCAAGCTCCAGGTCCAACTCGTCGTCCAACACAACGAAAAACTGGCCGCCGTCTTGCCGATCAACTTGTTCATTGACCACATGAAGGGCGACAAGCTCAAGGCCATCCCTTTTGACGCGAAGGATGCCAAGCTGCAACCTCACCGTTTCTTGCCCCTGAGTCGCGTGAAGTAGGAGTCCTCCCCCGTGGAAAAACCCCATGGGAACCCCGTGGAAAAACCCGTGGAAAACCCGTCCGCGGGTTTTTTGGTAAAAACGCTTCTAGCGTTTTTGGGATGGGCTTTAGCTTTTGGGGATCTTGGGTCTTTGGTATGCCAAAAGCCCGGAGGGCTTTCGACCACAAAACCCGCGGACGGGTTTTCCACGGCGTTTTCCACGGGGTTTTCCACCTGGTTTTCCACGGGGTCTTACATCGTCTCGCGCAGGACCTCTTCGACGCTGGTGTCCCCGTCGAAGATGGCCAGCAAACCGGCTTCGCGCAGGTTGCGCATCCCGTTTTTTCGGGCTTCCTCCCGAATCGCCGCAGTCGGGGATCCTTGGAGGATCAAGGCCTTGATCTCCTCCGTAATCCGCATGATCTCGAAGAGAGCCTTACGCCCGGCATATCCCGTATAGTTGCACTCGTCGCAACCCTTCCCAAAAGCAAAGGTCTTGCCTGCGAGGTCTTCGGCTTTGAGGGCCAGCTCATATAGGACCTTTTCATCGGGTTCATAGAAGGTCTTGCAATGCTTGCAGACACGGCGGACCAAGCGCTGGGCGATGATGAACTCAACTGTAGAGGTCAAGAGATAGGGCTCCACGCCCATGTCCAACATGCGAGTCACTGCGGAAGGAGCATCGTTGGTGTGCAGGGTGGAAAATACCGTGTGTCCGGTAAGACTCGCCTCGATGGCTGTCCTTGCCGTCTCCTCGTCGCGGATCTCGCCCACCAGGATTTTATCGGGGTCCTGGCGAAGAATGGTGCGCAGCACGCTTGCATAAGTGACTCCGATGTCGTTATGGATGGGGACCTGGACTATGCCCTCCAGATCGTATTCCACAGGGTCTTCGACCGTGATGACCTTCACGTCCTCGCGATTCACCTCGTTTAAGGCTGCGTAGAGCGTCGTCGTTTTGCCCGAGCCGGTGGGACCGGTCACAAGAACGATCCCATGCGGGAGAGAGAGGATCTCCTCGAACAGGGGCTTCTCGTCCTCTCGAAGACCGATGTTTTCCAGCGAAAGGGCGACCACGCTCCGGTCCAGGACACGCATCACGCAGGACTCCCCGAACATCGTAGGCAGGGTCGATACGCGAAGATCCACGGGCCGGCCGCCAACGGAGAGTTCGATGCGCCCATCCTGGGGGATGCGGGTTTCTGCGATATCCAGGTCCGCCATGACCTTGACCCGCGAGATCAAGGCAACGGCCAGGTGAGGGGGCGGAGCCTCCAACTCGAAGAGAACGCCGTCCACGCGGTAGCGGATCTTAAAGTCGTTTTCGAAGGGCTCCAGGTGGATGTCGGAGGCCTTGTCCCTCACCGCTTGAAATAAAATATAGTTGAGGAGCTTGACCACGGGGGCTGCCTGGGCCATGGCCTCTTTGTCTTCGAGGTCGATCTGCTGGCTCCCCGTGTTGGCGAACTCCTTGACGGCCTTGCCGAAAGCCTCCTTGCCGAGGTTCTCGGCGGATTCTCCATAAGCCTTCTCAATGGCCTCCTGCAAGGCCAAAGGCTCCGCAAGGCCCGCCCGAACTCCCCCTCCCGCCGCGAAGGTCAAATCATCGAGGACGGCCACATTGGCTGGATCGGCCAGCGCGACCACAAGAGTCCCTTCGTCCATTCGAAGCGGCAAAAGCCCATAGACCCGGGCGCTCGTCCCATCCACCTTGGAAAGGGCTTCCTGCTCGGAAACAAGGGCGTCCTTGGGAAAGAATTCCATCCCCGCCTGCTCGGCCAGGCCAGCGGTTAAATCTTCCGCCCCCAGATACCCCAGCCGCATCAGAATCTCGCCGATGCGTCCCCCCTCATCCTTTTGGATCACAAGCGCTTCTTGGATCATCCCCTCATGGACCACCCCGCGCTCTTTCAGCAACTGCCCGATCAATTTCCGTCCGGCCATCGTCCTCCCCCCCTAGCCGAGACTCAAGATCCGTTCTTCGATGGTCTTAGGGTCCTGGGCCGCGTCGATCGCCACCTTGGGCTTGATCTTGTTTTCCTGCACCAACTGGATCAGATGCTCATCGAGAAGCATCATGCCCATCCGCCGGTTTGTCTGAATCACCGAAGGGATTTTGAAGGTCTCGCCCTTACGAATATGGTTTTCGATGGCGCTGTTCATCAACATAATTTCAAAGGCAGCCACACGACCCTTTCCATCGGCCCTCGGCAAGAGCACTTGGGAGATCACTGCCTGAACCGAGACGGCGAGCTGAGACCGGATCTGCTCCTGCTGGTTTGTGGGGTATTGGTCGATGATGCGATCCACGGTGCGTGCCGACCCCGTCGTATGCAAAGTCCCAAACACCAAGTGGCCGGTTTCCGCCGCGGTGATCGCCGAACCGGTCGTCTCGAGGTCACGCATCTCGCCCAGAAGGATCACATCTGGATCCTGGCGTAGAACCCGCCGCATGGCTTCGGCGAAGGTCGGCACATCCTCTCCCACTTCGCGCTGGGTCACCATGCTCTTCTTGTGCTGGTGGTAGTATTCGATCGGATCCTCGATCGTCACAATATGACGGTCCAGGTTTGTGTTGATCCAATCGATCATCGTCGCGAGCGTCGTCGTCTTACCCGAGCCCGTCGGCCCCGTCACCAACACAAGACCCCGTGGACGCGTCAGCAGATCCTGAATCCCCGAAGGGAGCCCAATCTCCTCGAAGCTGAGGAGCTTGTGGGGGATCAAGCGCATCACCAGCCCAAAGTGGTGTTTTTGCCTGAAGGCGCTCACGCGGAAACGGGCTTTGTCTTCGTGCGCATAACCGAAGTCCGTCGTCCCGTCCTTGGAAACCTCCTCGAAGTGCTTCTCGGGGCAGACCTCCCGCACCAGCTTTTCGGTATCTTCAGGACCCAAGACCTCCATCCCTTCGATTTCCGCCAGCCCTTTCGAGGTCCGAAGCACCGGCGCCCGCCCCACCGAGACATGCAAGTCCGAGGCTCCCCGCTCCACCGCAAGATCCATCAACTGGTAAATCGTCACCATTTCGTTTTGCCCTCCTCTCTCTGACTCCCTTTCCTTACTCGGCAGCCACGACTCGCAAGATCTCTTGCACCGAAGTCTGGCCCTGGACCACCTTGTTCGCGCCATCCTGGAGCAAGGAGCGCATACCCAAGCGTTTTTCCGCATAGTCCCGAATCCGCAAGGTCGGCTCTCCACGGAAAATCATTTCACGCATCTCGTCGTCGAGACGCATCAACTCAAAGATCCCCTTGCGCCCCATATACCCCGTGTGGGAGCAGGCATCGCAGCCCTTGGCCGCAAAAAAAGGTTGGTCTCCCAGCATGGAGGGATCCAGCCCAATGCTGCGGACTTCCTGCTCGCTGGGTTCATAAGCTTCCTTGCAAGCGGGGCAGAGCAGACGCACGAGACGCTGCGCGAGCACGGCCTGAATACTGGCCGCGATCAGAAAGGGCTTCACGCCCATATCAGCCAGCCTCGAGATCGCAGAGGGAGCATCGTTGGTATGCAGAGTCGAAAACACAAGGTGTCCCGTCAAAGCCGCCTGGATCGCGATCTCTGCGGTCTCCGAGTCCCGGATCTCTCCCACAAGGATGATGTTGGGCGCTTGCCGCAGCATCGCCCGGAGAATCTTCGCAAAGGTCAGCCCAATCGGCTTTCGGACTTGGCATTGGTTGATCCCTGACAGGTTGTATTCGACCGGGTCCTCAGCCGTAATGATCTTGACATCGGGCTTGTTCAACTCTCGAAGGGCCGCATAAAGCGTCGTCGTCTTGCCCGAGCCCGTCGGTCCTGTCACCAAGAAAATCCCATTGGGTCGTTTGATGACCCTCTGGAAGGTCTCAAAATCATCACCCACAAAACCCAAGGCCTCCAGAGAGAACAGGCTCTTCTCCTTGTCCAAAAGGCGCAGCACGAGGGTCTCCCCATGATTGCTGGGGAGAACCGCCGTTCGGATATCAATCTCGCGTCCCTGGACCTTGAGTTGAATGCGACCATCCTGCGGCTTTCGCTTTTCCGCGATATCCAGGGCGGCCATGATCTTGAGCCTCGAAGTCAAAGGGCCCTGCAGGCTTTTCGGATGCCAGGCAGCGTCGTGGAGGACACCGTCAATGCGGTAGCGGACCCGCACCTGGTCCGCATAGGGTTCGATATGGATATCGCTCGCCCTCTGTTCGAGAGCCTCCTCGATCGTCTTCCGGACCAGGCGGATGATGGGCGCGTCCTCCCCTTCTTCCTCCCCCGGCCCTCCGGCTCTGTCCCTGGCCTCGGTCTCCCGGGCCGCCACAGATCCCAGGAAACGCTGCATCGCCTTGGCAAAAGAAGACGGTGGGGCAAGCGCCGGCTTCAGCGTCTGCTCCAGCATGAAACCCAGATTGTCCAAGACCCAAGTCCGCTCGGGATCGTCGATCGCGATAAAAAGCGTGTTTCCCTTGAGCACAACGGGCAAAGCCCGGTTCTCCTCGATCAGCTCCCGAGGAATCAAAGAAAGTACCCGCTCGGGGATCTTCGCTGCTCCCGGATCGACAAAGGGAAGCCCCACCGCCTTGGCCAAATGCTTCCAAGCATCCATCTCCGAGAGTAGACCCAGCTCCACCAAGGCCCCTGCCAGGCTCATATTCCGCGACTTCGCAAAACCCAGGGCCTGATCCAGAGAAGCAGAATCCAACACCTCCGCTGCCGCAAGCCGTTCTTTCAGGCGAGAATCATTCAAATCAATGGGTCCCAGATTCAAAACCAATGACCCCGCGGGGGAAGCGGGCAATCCCCCAGCTTACCCCCCCATCCCCCCCGGGAGAAGAAGTAGAAAACCCGTCCGCGGGTTTTGTGTTCGAAAGCCCTCTGGGCTTTTGCAGGCTGGCCAAGATCTTCAACAATCCAACTCGCATCGAATCCAATAGGCATACTTCTCCAATACCCGTTGCGGACTTTCCGGCGCCGCTTTCAAGTCTGGACTCTGGAGACCCTTTGAAACATGGACTTCACTTGTACCACTTAATGGTTCCAGGCTTTGCTTTCCAAAAGTCCTCCCTTGCTGAACTCCCTACAAAACCAATACCATGGCCATCGCGCCCAGAAACCATACTTTCTTCCTTGCTTTCTTACCTTTAAACATGGGTCCTTCCTATGGTCATTGAATGGGGCATCATGCACCTTGGTTTCTTCCTACGATTAGGTTTCCCTGCCCTCCGACTGGAATCGAAAAGGCATTTTTTGCGAGAACAGGGCATCGCTTAGATAGATTCAAGTAGGGGGAATCAAAAACGATTGATTCGATGGGTAGAAGACCTGTCAGGCCAGGGATCCAAAAAACAAGTTTCTTCCTTCTTGCCAAGGGCCACAGGGCCCAGTTTGAAGAAGGCACAAAACATTCCTCCGAAAACAGGGAGAGCTGGATCCTTTTTGGGGTGAAGACTTGTCCCAATTCTTTTTGCGGGAATGCCGCCTGGGTTTCCGGCAAAATCAGGACCCTAGTTTTTTGCTCTCCTTGAGATCGTTGTGAGGTCCACATGAAAATGCGCGCTGCTGTTTTAGAAGAATTCGGTAAGCCCCTGGTCATCGAAGAAGTCGAGCTTGCTCCTCCTAAAAGGGGGGAGGTGCTTGTGCAACTGAAGGCCTGTGGGGTCTGTCATACGGACCTCTATACCGCGAGTGGCGTGGACCCGAGTGGTTATGCCCCTTGTGTTTTGGGGCATGAAGGGGCGGGGATTGTGGTCGAAGTCGGAGAAGGAGTTCAAAGTCTCCAGAAGGGCGATCATGTGGTGACCCTGTTTTCCCCTGAATGCGGAGAATGTGTACACTGCAAAAGCGGGAAGACCAATATCTGTCTCGCAATCCGTGAGCCACAGGGGAAGGGCTACCTTCCTGACGGGACCACGCGCCTCTTTCGAAACGGGGAGCCTTTGCGGCATTTTATGGGGACCTCGACCTTTGCAGAATACACAGTGATGCCCGAGATCGCCTTGGCCAGGGTCCCCCAGGACGCGGCCTTGGACAAGGTCTGCCTCCTGGCCTGCGGAGCGACAACAGGCATCGCAGCCGCCCTCTACAAAGCTGAAGTTGAAGAGGGAAGCAGTGTCGCGGTTTTCGGGGCGGGGATGGTCGGCCTGGGGGCGGTGGTCGGCGCCAAGCTCCGGGGAGCAGAAAGAATCTTTGTTGTGGATCTCAGCGATGTTCGACTGCAACAGGCCAAAGAACTGGGAGCAACGGATCTCATCAAGGGTGGGCCGGATGCGGTCGCGAAGATCCTGGAACAAACAGGGGGGTTCGGGGCGGACTACAGCTTTGAGGCAACGGGCAACACCAAGGTCATGGGGCAAGCGGTCGAAGCGGCTCGGATGGGCTGGGGCCTGTGCACCATCCTTGGAGTCGCGGGAAAGGGCGAAACTCTGGACATCATTCCGCGTTACCTGATCACCGGGCGCAAGGTCCAGGGGGGAAGTTTTGGGGGAGCGAAGGGAAGGACCCATGTTCCCAAGCTCGCACAGCTCTATGTGGAAGGCAAACTACCCCTGGATGCCTTTGTCTCCCATCACCTCAGCTTGGACGAAGTCAATAAGGGCTTTGAACTGATGGAAGCCCAAGACGGGATCCGCTCCGTCATTCTTTTTTGAGGGAAGGAAAAAACACTCCAAAAACACAAAGGAATGCTGATGAAAAAAGAGATCCGAAACCACTTGGGAGAAGGCCTTGACTTCCACCTTACCGAGGGGAGCAGCCCGGAGGCTCCCTGGTTTGTCCTCGGTCATGGAGTCACCGCCAACAAGGATCGGGAGTGGGCGAAGCTCCTGTCCGAAGCCTTGGGGCAAAGAGGCTGGAATGCACTTCGCTTTTCTTTTTCCGGAAATGGGGACTCGGAGGGGGATTTTCGGGAGTCTTGTCCGAGCAAGGAGGTCGAGGATTTAGGGGCGGTCCTTGACGCAGTCGGGAGGCCTGTCACCTACATCGGGCATTCGATGGGAGCTGTGGTCGGGGTGCTGAGAGCGCAGAGGGATCCACGGATCCTGCGGCTCGTTTCGCTTGGGGGCATGGTCGACACGCGGGCCTTCGATGAGAGAAAATTCGGCTCTTTGACTCCGGATGAGGGCTTCATGTGGGACATCCCGAGCTGCCCTTATTCTTCCACCTTCAAAAAGGACATGCAGGAGATCGGGACGGTACTTCCCCTGGCTTCTCAAATCCGGCTTCCTTGGCTCCTGGTCCATGGAACCGAGGATACGGTCGTCCCTTTTGAAGAATCTCTTGCCATCTCCAAGGAAGCGGCAGGTCCGGTCGAGCTCATCCCCATTGAAGGAGGAGATCATGTTTTTTCAGGGGCCGCTGGGCCTCTCATGGTGGAGAAGGTCATGCTTTGGCTCCAAGAACAGGACAAGCAAGGGCAGGACAAGAGCAGCGAACAAAGCTGAGCAACAAAGCTGGGGCACGAAGCTGAGCCACGAAACTGAACAAAGAGGCTGAGCAAAGAAGAAGGGGTTTCCACAATGGAACGATCCTGGTTACTGGGGGCCTTCTTGGCCCTTCTCCCCTTGCAGGGACTTTATGGCCAAGCGAGCCGGTTTCGGCCTACTGATGTTTTTCAGGATCACATGGTCCTCCAACGGGGGCGAAGAAACCCGGTTTTCGGGACAGCCCTTCCGGGAACAACAGTCCGGCTGCGGGTGAAGGGGAAGGAGCTGAGTACCAAGACGGGCCCCGACGGCCGTTGGAACCTTCTCCTTCCCGAGCTTCCAGCAGGGGGTCCTTATACCTTCGAGCTCCAATGCGGTCCGGACAAAAAGGTTTTCAAGGATGTGCTCGTGGGCGAAGTCTGGCTCTGCTCGGGGCAATCCAATATGCAGTTCCGGCTTGCCCAGGCACTCAACGCCAAGAAGGAAGTTGCAAAGGCTCTCGATCCTTCCCTTCGCCTTCTGCAAGTGAAGCGGACTAGGAGCGCAAAGCCTCTGGATCATTTTCAAGGGACATGGACCGCTTGCACACCTCAAAGCGCGAGGAACTTTTCGGCGGTTGCGTATTTTTTCGGAAGGGAACTGCGCAAGAAGCTGGGAGTGCCTGTGGGGCTGATCCACAGCTCCTGGGGAGGAACACCGGTGGAGGCCTGGACCAGTCATCCGGCTCTCGCAAAGGATCCTGAGGGGCGAAAGGTCCTGGATGCTTGGGCGAGGATGGACAGGCTCTTTCCGGCAAGGCTCCGGCGGTGGAAGGCCGCCCGGCGTGCCAAAGGGAGGGCGGGGAGGATGCCCATTGGACCTAAGCACAAGAATCATCCCGCAGGACTCTTCAACGCCATGATCCATCCCTTGCTCCCTTTCGGGATCCGAGGGGTGATTTGGTACCAAGGGGAGGCGAACGCGGGGAGGGCCTTTGCCTATCGCAGGACCTTTCCTTTGATGATCCGGGATTGGCGACGGCGTTGGGGCTATGACTTTTCTTTTTTCTTTGTGCAGCTTGCGAACTTCAGGGTCCGCAACACCAAGAGTTGGGCTGAGTTGCGCGAAGCTCAGGCCCTGGCTCTGAACCTCCCGAAGACCGGGATGGCCGTGGCGATCGATATCGGCGATCCGGGGAACATCCACCCCAAAAACAAACAGGAGGTGGGCCGAAGACTTGCCCTGCTTGCCCGTCGCCAGGTTTATGGAGAAAAGAAACTCGTGGCCCAAGGGCCGGATTTCATCGGATTTGAAAGGAAGGGGAAGCAGCTCCTTTTGCATTTTGACAGCCATGGTTCTTCTCTGGTCCTCAGGGGAAAAGAGGGCTTTGAACTCGCGGGGAAGGATCGCAAGTTTTTTCCTGCAGTACCGCGAAAACAAGGCCACGAACTCCTGGTCGAGAGTGAAAAGGTCACAGAGCCTATCGCTGTCCGTTACGCCTGGGATTCGAGTCCCAAGCTGTGCGTGTTCAACAAGGAGGGGCTGCCGGCACCCCCTTTTCGAAGCGATGCTTGGCCGGGGGTGACTTGGCCCAAGAACATGCCGGTGCGAATGCGGGAGACCTTCGACCAGGGCAAGACGAAGGTGCCTATGGTCCTGGATCAACAAGGGAGCACAAGGGGCAAGGGTAAGGCCAAAGGGACCTATGGTCCTTCCCTTGATGCCAAGAAGGGGATCCTCAAATTGGTGCAGGCCTTTCGGGCCAGGGGGGAACTCAGTAACGCGGTGGGATTCGAGCGTGTGGCCAAGGGAAGATATCGGCGCCTGGATGCGAAGCTCAGGTTTCGAACCAGCTTCGGGGCAGAAGGAATGAGTTTGGTTTTTCTGCCGACGAAGAATAATGGCACAGGGGGAAAGCCGCCCGCGCTCCCGGCATGGGAGAGTCCCAAACTTCCGGGCACCCTCGGCATCTGCATCGACGTTTCCAATCCACCGACCAGCCAATGGTTTGACAGCTTCGGCAATATCCACCACATGCCTGAGCGGGAGGTGGCCCTCTTTTGGGATGGGAAGGAACGAAAACGCTTTCTCTCTCCCGTGGAATTCCGCGACGAGGAAGCGCATGAACTCTACCTCGCCGTCCGCTACGACCTGGGAGGGGCCTTTGTTTCTCTCTGGATCGACGACAAGCCGCTCTGTGAGAAGCTCTTCTTTCCCGGCCTCAGAGCCTACGAGAGTCGGATCGCCTTGGGAGCCCATTCGGGTCCGAGACGCCACGCGGATTTCTTCGTCGAAGAGTTGGAGGCTGGTTGGGAAGATCCTCTCCCTCCGGGAACGAATCTCTGCAAGGCCGACGCTGAGGTCCCCCTCTTTGGAAAGGCTGTCCTTTGGGCTGGTCACCGGAACGAGGAGAAGGACTTTGACTTGCCCGACTTTGCTCCGGGCGCATTAAGGCGGATCATCCTGACTCTTCAGCTCGAACCCGGCCCCGGGGGCTGGGACGAATGGGACCGCGGGGCTTCGGTGTATCTGCTGCTTCCTCCGAAAACAGAAAAAGCTCCTCCGCAGAAGGTCGAGTTGTTTCGCTACATCACCCCCTTCCGCCGGCGTTATTCTTGGTCCGCGGACATCAGCGACTTTGCCCCTCTTCTTCGCGGAAAAAAACGCATCGGTCTCAGCATCTCCACCTGGAAAGGAAAGAGCCAACCCCAGAAAGGTTTTCGCCCCAAGCTCATCCTCCGTTACTACAAGGGGCATCCCGACCGCATCCCCCTTGCCGTCATCCCCCTGATGAACAAGAGCTTCTCCTTCGGCAACAACAAGACGGCCATCGACAAGGCCTTTCCTGTCCTCCACCCCTCCATCCCAAGGACCTCCAACGACGCCAAGCTCCGCATCACCGTCACAGGCCATGGACAGGATGGAGAATTCACCCCTACCGACCTCTTTCTTCGCGTCGCCGGAAACAAACTCTTCCAAAAACATCTCTGGAACGAAGAGGTCTACCTCAACCCCTGCCGCCCCCAATCAGGCACCTGGAAGTTCCACCGCGCCGCCTGGGCCCCCGGCTCCTTCGTCCCCCCTTGGGAGGTCGAACTAGGCCCCTGGCTCTCCCCCGGGACAACCCTTCCCCTCAGATATTGGCCAGCTCTCTACCTCAAACAACAAGGCCTCCAAGCGAGCCATTCGGTCAGCATAGCCCTGATTTTGTATCGCTAGGC
>JALSSW010000189.1 GCA_026984035.1 Planctomycetota bacterium | reverse complement strand
AGATTGAAAAATACCCTCCTGGATTGAGAGCCTGCGGCACCTTGAACCGGCTTCCGGACACCTCCCATGCAAAGAGGTCCTTCCCCCGATGAAAAAGGGGCGGGAAAATCCGAAAACCCAAAGAATGGATCTCCTTTCCTGGGCACTCAAATTGAATTTCTGGACGGGCCCCAAGGTCGAGGTGAATGAAGCCAAAGGAAAGATTCTCTCCCCCACGCTCCGTCCCCTCCCGCAGCGGGGCAAACAGGTTTACATCTTGGAACAAAAGGTGAGAAGGTCGCAGTGTTTCCTTCCACACAATTGAGACCTTCAGGCTTTTAGGAAAATCTTGGATCTTTCGAGGGACAGAGGTAACAGAAGAAAGCCTCACTTGTTTCAGAAGGTCAAAACCATTCCCCCGCCCAGGCCGCTTACGGAGAAAAAGAAGTTTGCCATCAGCAAGGCTCCCTCCCAATGTCCGAACTTGATGGGAGAGGCTCAATTGGAATGTAAGCTTCCATTCTCGATCTCTTATGTCCTCCCTCTGGACCCCCCGTTTTTTCTCCCAGGCCTCCTCACTTTTCTTTCCATCCTTTTCCAGAGAGCCGGGTTCCTCCGCCGCAAAGCCGCCAGCCTTTAAGCTGCCCCCTTCCCCGGAATCAAAGCTGTTCCTGTGCATACCCAGAACAAAAAAAAGCATTGCCAGGCCAAGGAAAAGAATGGAAGCAAAAAAAAGGAAACGTGCTTTCATGGGATTACCCGGTCTTTCATCATCCATTTTCTCTGGAGAAAATATGTTTGGGTTAGGAAAGATTCATTTACATTTTCTGCAAACAAAATTGAGAAACATCGGAGAAGAACAACCTCCATTGGGAAATGTAACGGTCACAGGTACCGTTTGATCACCAGAGGCCTTGCAAGGAATCTCCTTTCTCAGATCAACGGCAACCGTTTCCCCGTTTCCAATGGTTTTTGTCCCACCGCCTAAGATGATTCCACCCCACTTAATATTCACTTTCAGCGGTGAGCCTGAATGATTCGTCACTTGTATCTGCCCCAGCCATTTACAATTCCGATACTGACAGTTCAAATCATTGCACTCTCCGGAAGTGCCATTCAACAAGGGTTCCGGAACCCACTTTGCATCCAAGGAACAATTCCCTGGGTTTGCTAAGGCCGCTTCGTTCGTTGCAGGTTGTCTCAAACAAACCTTACAGTTCCCCACCTCCTGTCTGCAGGGAAGAGCTATAGGGTAGCTAAAAAGTAACATCGAAATCCAGCCGAGTCATAGATTCATGGTCCTACCTCCGATCCGTTATCTTTTCTTTTTTCTTTGATCCGCTCTCATCGGACTTGCCGTTCATTGCTCCATTCTGAACAAAAGTGAACAAAATCCTGTCAAGCACATCATTCTTTGCGTGGCGGAACCTTTCAGGAAAAGAAAGACGCCACCTATAGAGGGGGGGGGACAAAATTTTTCTGAGGCTCTTTTCAAATGGATTCTGGCCCCCCCTTCGGGTCTGACCCATCCATTTAGCCACATCTGCGACGATGGGAGAATCTTAGTGTTTCTATGGCTACCAACTGTTTTGTCAGGGATGTTTCAAGTTCAACCTTTTGTGGGGAGACAGAAACACAAGCCCAAAAAACATCGTCCCCGTAGGGCCATAGGGATTCAAAACCCAAAAGCTGCGAGCGGTTTTTGAGCTTCAGAAGGCCTTTACCACGTGGATTTTGTGAGTTTGATCGAGAAGAGGTCCACGGAGTATCCCTCATGCACTCCGGTGTAATACAGAAGGACCCCTGCCTTCGTGGAGGAGGAGGCATTCACTCCTTTCGCCAGGCAGCCGATGATAAAGGGGGATCCCACAAATTCGGTCCCGGTCAAACTGGAGTTGTAGGGGTCGAATTGGCGCAGGTACCATTTGTCATGGGGTCCTCCCGGAGAGTTGTAAATCGCACGGATCCCGCAGGCGGTTCCGGGAGCGTCCCCGACGTCATGGTCGGCGTTGTCTTCAATGGGCTCGTCCTTTTTGATTTTTGGAAGGAACAGAGGACGAAAAGCGCGAGTGCTTGTGATGTTCGAGGCGGTGAGTTTGCTGGGGTCGGTCACGTTCCAGGCCCAGGGGTATTTGGGGTCACAAGTGAAAAACACAGGCCCGGGTTGCGCAGTTGTTTGAGCCCCATTCTGGTGGTCGGCACTCGTCAGGTCTTTGATGCTGACCGTTTTGGGGGTATTTCCGTTCGCATCCTTTTTCAGGTTTTTCAGTAAAACCGAATAGCCGAAGTCAATGACCGCGACCAGCCGGTCAAAGTTCACCGTTTGTTGAGAGGCATTTACGAAGCTGGCCTTGATCCTCTGGACAGAAAGCGTGTAGGCCCCACCCACCGACTCTTTGACGATTTGGAATTTCACGTTCGGATCGGAATGGGTCACGCAATGGACCTCATACTCTTCCCGAATCGTCGGATCGGAAACCCAGCACACGGGAATCGCCTCGGATTCGCTCGTCTTCCAAAGAGGATTCCCCGATGCGTCGAGACCACCAAAATAACGCACTCCTTCAAGAACCGTCCCCAAGGTGTCAGCCTTTTCCGCCAAACTGATCATCTGCTCCCTCGGAACACAGGCCAGGTGAATGTTCAAGTTCGATCCCACGCCATACCCAAAAATCAAAACATACTTCCCATCGCTCGCCCGGGCTTTGGGATCCGAATCGTTGGTAGGCAGGTAACTGAATTCCGAACTTTGGACCTCGAGGAACGAAAGATTGATGAACTTCCCTTCCACCGGATTCGTCCAATCGCAGCTCACAAAACTTCCACCCTTGGGATCCCAACCGGAGAAAGGTTTGGGCCATAGGTCTTGACGTTGTTGGCAAGCTTTCCAAGAGAGGCCCAGATCCGTGCTGACCGAAATCATCGTGTAGGAGTTCAGCATGTAGTTGGCTTTCCAGAGGTCTCCGGAAGCCCCCGCAGCTGTGAGCAGGGTTTCATTGGGCTGGTACCAGCGGAAATTGAACACATACTCTTTGCGCAGAGTCGGATCGGAAGCGTCCCGATTGTCCAGGTAGAGAATCCCCCCCGGGACGTCCGGGGCCACCAGAAAATCCTGCCCCATTCCCTGGCGGTGCTTGATCACCGAATTGTCTAAATAGGTGGGTCCGGATCCTCCCGTATGGTTCAGGCGAACGACCGTACTGCGAAAAGCTGTCCCCAAGACCCCTGTCGTCGAAGTGTCATACTGGGTATCCGTCCCCTCCGTATTTCGCAGGGTATGGGCCATGTCCAAACCATCGCTCGGATCCGTGTCCGTGAAATAAGAAATCGAATCCCCATTGCTGGTTCCCAGTTGAAAGGGAGTCTCCCCAAAGACCGTACTCTCGGTCATGGTTGAACTTCCTTCGTCCTTGGTCACCACATTGTTGGAATCCAGCCATGGTTTGTAGAGTGGATCCGTGTCCCCGAAGAAGAAATAGAGCAAACCCCCACTTTTGCTCGGATATCCCCGCACAGGTGTCGGAAAACCTAGATCCATCCCGAAGGCACAGTCATTGCCATTTTTGAAGTAGGGGACTCCAGGATTGCTGTATCCCTCTTGGGTCCTTGGGAAGCAATTGCTGATCAAATGGGTGGAGCTGTCATCATCATCCCATGCTGCCTTATGCACCCCATATCCCGCGAGACGATGCATCCGTGTATCTTCCGTGAGTTGGAAGTTTTCCCCTTCGAGGGGCTGGCTTTGCCCTCCGCCTCCACCGCCCCCACCACAGGAAGCGGGAAGGGATAGAAGAGAAAACACTGAAACCAGGAGAAAAAGTGTTTGCTTAGCGTTCATCACTTACCCTTCAGGCTGTTCCGAAAAGAGATTCGGAAGGGGATTACCCCTTAGGTGGAAACATATTTATACATTTTCGAAAAAAATGGTCTGAAACCTTAATTCCCAGCGCCATCCCAAGGCTGCCTCCGGATCTTTGGACCCTACAAAGACTGGCAACCCCCATTTGTAAGGACTCATTCCCAGCTGGGAACGCTCGTCAAAAACGGACGTATCCCCTTTCCTTTTCCCCTTTTGAGGATCTCCAATATGCTTCTACTCGCCACAGCCCTCATGGCTGCCTTCCCCCTCCCTCCCCTCCAGGATTCCCGGCCGAGCTCCATCCCACAGAGCAAACCTTCAGCCCCAAGCCGAAAATCCGGGAAGGCTCTCCGGGCCCAATGGGGGGAGGGCGCCCCCGGCCGCCAGGTCGTTCCGGTCAAGTTCAAACCCATCCGCAAGGTTCCCTATTGGACCAATGCGGAAGCATCCAAACACCTTTCTCCTGACGA
Organism: Planctomycetota bacterium; assembly: GCA_026984035.1. Lineage (GTDB taxonomy): Bacteria > Planctomycetota > UBA1135 > UBA1135 > HyVt-539. The sequence goes on along the minus strand of JALSSW010000189.1, from coordinate 26,917 downwards.
TCTTGTCATCGGAATCATTCGGGGAGAAGAAGCCATCGCCTATCCCATCAAGATGCTCGGCGGACCCCAGCGCGAGATCATTAACCAAAAGATCCACGGGGAGCCCTACGTGGTGAATTGGTGACCCCTTACCTTTACCGGCATGGTCTATGCCGGAAAGACAAAGAGTGGAGTCGCCCATATTGGAGTCTCAGGTCGCCTCAAGGATCGTAACCTCGTGATGTGGGATGAAGAGACCAATAGTCTCTGGAGTCAGCTCTCGGGCGAAGGCATTTATGGGAAACGAAAGGGAGAGAGTCTCAAACTCAGCCCCTCGGTTTTTGTAGGTTTTGCGACATGGAAGAAAATGGCTCCAAAGGGCCAAGTTCTCGCCCTGACAGATGTCCGGGCCAAGATCTGGCACTACACGCGCCAGGACCTGGCGAGGGGCGCACTCCGACGCGGACATGCCCTGGCCCTCGGCCTGAGGAGCCAGGGGGAGACGCTCGCAATCCCCCTGGCCTTCCTTCAAAAGAAGAGGATCGTCACCTCGGAGATCGGAGGAAAGCGAATCCTCGCCCTTTGGCTTAAAGATGAAATGGCCCCCCTGGTCTATGGGATCCCCAAGGGAGCGCACTTCCATCTCGACAAGGGTAGGCTTGTCCAGGCAAAGGGAGGTGCGTTTGATCCCCTCACGGGGAAGCCTTTCGGCAAAACAGCCTCCAGGCCAGCCTCTCCATTGAGGCGGTTCCCTTACCTCCCCGTCCTGCTCAAAGCCTGGAAAACTTGGTACCCTCAAGGCAGGGTTTTAGGGACAGAATAAAACAGTCCTCACGAGCCAGGCCACCTCATTGAAAAGCCCAACTTGAAAGCCTATTTCAAAAAATCATCTCAATGAAAAGGAAGCTCTTCCACAGGAGGAAACAATGACCATTGATCGGCTCGTAATGGCTTTTGCAGGAAGCATGGTTCTTCTCGGGGTTCTTCTGGGACATTTTGTCTCCCCCTATTGGCTCTGGTTGCCCGGCTTTGTGGGAGCCAACATGCTTCAAGCGTCTTTTACAGGATTCTGCCCTTTGGCCCGCATCCTCAAGCACTTTGGAGCCAAACCGGGAGCTGCGTTTTAACAGCCTCCTTGATGGTTCCCCCCCCTTTCCATGGGAGAGTTCCCCCAAGGCTTCCATGCATGAATCCTCGCAGTAGGATTCATGCATGGAAACTCATGACTACCTCGCACTTGAAGATCGCTACGCAGCTCACAATTACGCGCCCTTGGATGTGGTTCTGCACCGGGCCGAGGGAGTCTATGTCTTCGATATCGAGGGCAGGCGCTACCTCGACTGCCTCGCAGCCTACTCGGCCGTCAACCAAGGCCACCAACACCCCAGGATTGTCGAAGCCCTCCGCAAGCAAGCAGCCACCCTCGCACTTACCTCGCGTGCCTTCCGAAACGACCGCTTTGGTCCCTTCTGTAAAAAACTGAGTGAGCTGCTGGGCTACGCCAAGGTCTTGATGATGAACACCGGCGCCGAAGCGGTGGAGACTGCGATCAAGGCGGCCCGAAAATGGGGTTATGAGATCAAGGGCATCCCCAGGGACCAAGCACTCATCCTTGTGTTTGACGGAAACTTCCATGGTCGTACGACCACGATCATCGGTTTTTCGACGGATGAGGATGCCAGGCGGGATTTCGGACCCTTCACTCCGGGCTTCCCGGTCTTGCCCTACGGAGACCTCCGGGAAGTTGAGGCTTTTTTCGAAAAAGAAGCGCACCGAATCGCAGCTGTCTTCCTGGAACCGATCCAAGGTGAAGCAGGAGTCATCCCACCCCCGCCGGAGTTCCTCCCTGGCCTTCGCCGCCTTTGCGATCAGCATCAAGCGCTCCTCATCTGCGACGAGATCCAATCGGGCCTCGGGCGGGCGGGAGAGCTTCTCGCCCACCACGCCTTTGGAGTTCGAGCCGATGGCGTGACCATCGGCAAGGCCCTCTCGGGCGGACTCTATCCCGTCTCAGCTTTCCTCGCAGACCAGGAGGTCATGCAGGTTTTCACCCCGGGCACGCACGGTTCCACCTTTGGCGGCAACCCACTCGCCTGCGCCGTGGCCGAAGCAGCCCTCGATGTCCTGGTGGACGAGGATCTCTGCGCCCGCAGCAAAGAACTGGGTGAACACTTCCGCATGGGGCTCCTCGCCTTGGATTCTCCCAAGATTCAAGAAGTCCGGGGCCTCGGACTCTGGATCGGTCTGCAGTTGGAGGATCATGCCGGCCCGGCTCGGCCTTACTGCGAAGCCCTCAAGAATCGCGGCATCCTGGCCAAGGACACCCATGGACACACCATCCGCTTCGCCCCCCCTCTGATCATCGAGAAGAGTGAGATCGACGAAGCCTTGCTGAAAATCGGAGAGGTTCTCCGCTAGCTTTCCTCCGCCGGGCCACGAATTCCCAAAGATCTTGCTGGACCTCGCCTCATGAGTGGGAATCCGGCAGAATAGCGGCATGGCTCCTATCCTTCTGCACCTTCCCCTTACCTCCATTGTTTTACTCTCTTGTTCTCCTCAGAGGACCTCGCCCCAGGAGATCTCGCCTCAAGAAATCTCCCGTCAAGGGACCAGGGGAACCAAGGCAAGCACGCGCCCCACAAGACTCCCAACAGGAGAAAAAACCAAGGGCCCTGAATCCACCCCATCCAAAAGCAAGACTAAGAACCTCTGGAGAGCACCGGTCCTCATCGTGCAGACGACAAGAGTGGCCGAAGAGCAATGGAGCATCTTTAGGGATGGAAGCCTTTGGAAGCTCCGCTTTGATCGAGGGCGGATCCTGGAAGAGGCTTTCCGCGGAAAAAGCTCCAAAAGGCTCCTCGAGGCAAGGCGAGTGGCTTCCTTGCTGCGGATTTTGGCAAAGGATCCCAGAAGCCGCCGCAAGGATCCCCAATTGGCCGAGGCTTTGCATTTCCGCTTTTTGCTGGGCGAGAAAAAAGAATTCTTGAGTTTTGAGCGTCCTGAAAGAGCGATCCCCAAATCCCTGCGAAAACGAATCACGGCTCTTTGCGCCCCCCAAGCCACTCCAAAGAACGAGCGCCCCATCCTCCAACCCTCTCCCCTTCCTTCGTGGATTGCGCGAGCCAAGCCCTACGCAAAAGCAATGGGCTTGGACCCGGAGGAGGCCAAGGACATCCGCAGCTTTCTCAAGAAACAGAAGCTTCCGTTTTCCAAACCATCAAAGGGAAGTTTCGCGGGCGGCGAGGCCTTGGCTCATCCCTGGTTCTTCTGGCCGGTGGAAAAACCAGGCAAGGCGGGGGAGTGGGTCTTGGAGTTCAAGGGACACTTCCTCCTAACCCGGATTTATCCAAACCCTCACTCGAAGCCCAAGAAGGCTCCGAGCAAGGGCAAATAGCCGCTCAGCCTGGACTATCGGAGGATTTTGGTCTTTGCCTTTGCCCCCGCGCCCTTCACAACAATCACCTTTCCGGTGGTGGCTCCTGTGGCAACGACTCCGTTCGTCCCAATGTTAAGGCTCATGTTGACGGGGCCGCTGGGTTGAACAGTCTTTCCACCTCCCCCACTTCCGCCGCCACAGGATCCCAGCCCCAAAAACAGACAGAGGATCCCGGTCAACGCCCAAGAGCTAAGGGGTAAGGGCAGCCGACGGAGTCCCCCCTGGCGAAGGGGAAGAACCCTGGACAAAAACAAAAGGAGAACCGCAAAGAGAGCAAACAAGAGCGGAGCAGGAAGACCAGGCCTCAGATCCCCTCCACCACCGGCAGGTGGAAGAACGGATCCGGTTCCAAAAGAAGCCTCGCCCAAGGTGACAAGAAAGTTGTAGGTCTTATTGGCATCCATTACGAACAGATCCGGCCCAGCCTTGGCTTTGAAACTGACAACGCCTGAACGATTCGGAAGGTCCAGGATCGCCAGAGGGACAGAAGGTTGATCCACCTTCCCATCCCCGTTTTCATCCAAATGAAGGGCAATCTCACCCAGGGCCACAGCCTTGTCCAAATCCACCCCCAGCTTCAGTTCACTCAGCTTGATGGCTTCGTTTTTCCCGGAAAGGCTGAAGGCCAGCACCGGAGTTTGTGCAAGAGCCTTCTGGCTGATGGTCTGCCCATCGATCTTGGTCGCCTTTGAAGTAAGGCTCAATGTCCCAACGGGAATCGTTGAAGGAACCCGGTTGATCGTGGAGGAAATCGCGGTTTTTTGCTTGAAAGGCGGAATGGGGATCTGCTTTGCACCTTCTTCTCCCATCGCCACTTCGCCCGTGGCCGAGGGGGGGCACTCGGTAAAATCAGAGGCATGCCCCTTAACATTCACAACGCTGATTTGGAAGGTGTGATTCCCCGAACGCTGATAACCGAAGAACTTGTTGGAGTAGATCCCATCCCCGGGAAACTGGTCTCCGTGAGCTTCGAGTCCATCGTCAAAGAGAGGAAGCTTCTTCGGAAGGGGCTTGTTGTCAGGGCCAATGACCACAGCTTCGACCTTGGCTCCCGCAACCGGCCATTTCGCAGTTACAGCAACCGAGACAGGGATGGGATTCGGGTAGCTGTAGGTCGTCGCCCCAGTGGAAGCGATGATCGAAACCGTGTCCGAGAAGGTAAGAGCTGTCAAATCATAGGTTCTCGAGAGCTTGCTTCCTCCCAAAGAAACGAGGGCTTGCCATTTCCCGGAAGCCGGCTTGTTCACATCGAAAATGAGCTGCTGCTTGGTCCCACGGAAATTTACATTGGGGTCCTTGGAATTCCGATCGATGACCTTGCCATTGGGATCTTTTAACTTCAGCTCAAGAAAGGAGGTCGTTGTTGTCCCGAGACTCACGGTAAAGTTACTGGACAGCCCGGTGATCTCAAAATCCATGGTCTTTGTTTGTCCGGACTTCAGGTCCTCCTGGATCTGCTCATTCGCAGTCCCGCCGCCTTGCACTTCGCCGATGATCCGTTGAAAAATGCTGGGGAGCTGAGACGAACTGGAGGCTCCGAAATAACGTCCCCCCGTTCCGGTGGCAATCGCAGTCAAAGTCCTTGTGTCCACCCCGGTTCCTACCCCAATGGAATACACAGTGGTCTTCTTCGCTTTCAAGCTCGGAACCACAGAAAGAGGATTCGGCCCGCGGTTGGAAAAACCGTCGGAGAGAAGGATGATGAGTTCAGCACAACCTTGGATGCGATCCAATTGACTCTGTCCCACGAGAAGACCTGAACCAATCGCGGTACCCCCTCCAGCACGCAATCGGGAAATCGCCGCAAGCGCAGCGCCCCGGTGGACAGCATCGATTTTCCTCATTCCCAGGTCCACACTGGCACTGGATGAAAAGGAGACTACCGAAAGCCCTTCCCCATCCCTGAGTAGCCCTACCCCAAGGAGGGAGCCAAGGATTGCAAGGGCCATCCGAGAACCTGACATACTCCCGGAGCGGTCGATGACCAAAGTTACGGCGAGAGGGCCGTTGTTCACCTTGTAGGTGACAGCCACATGTCCCGCAGTCGAAGAAGAAGGCTGCGTCTTCGGCTCCTTAAGCCCTCCCACGCCTGAAGCCTGGATGGTCTTCCAGCAGCTCCCTCCTCTGAAATACTCTTGGTTGGTTTTAATCGCCTTCCCAGCGGCGTTCCGAGCACCCTTAAAATGCTTCGTGCCATTAAATCCAGTGGTGCAGTATTCCGTCCGTAGGTTGTTGGTCGAAATCGTGGTCCCTCCATCCATAATGCAACAGACAGAGGAATTGCTCGTCACGCAATAATGCTTGGGATCACTGCCTTTGACATCCCCAATATAGCCCTTGTATTCATCGAGAATCCCAAAAAGATAATGCCCCATTTCATGGACGAGGCCGAACTGCCCTCTAGCTTTTCCGCTGATACTTTTATGCGTTTGGCTGATCGTAACATGGAGCCCGTCTTTCCCTAGACCTCGAAGATGAGCGCGTGCCCCACTGCTGTCTTTCAGGACCCAGACATCGGCCTTTTCTTTGAGCTGCCGGCAGGTTGTAAAGGTAACGGTCCCTAGTTGGAGCTGCTTTTCGGTCGCGTCATAGAGAAGCTTTGACCCTGCGTTGAACAAAGGCTTCCAACTATTAAAATCTTTTTCGTCATAGGCAAAATAGACCAGGATATCGAGTTTGCCCTTTTTGATCGTGCCCCTCCCTGCCATGGCTTTCGCGGAGAAGCTCACTAAAAGGAGGAGGAACAAGAAAAGAGTACAGCTTCTTTGAAAGATGAAAGAAACGAACGGTTTCATTGGCTTACATTCCTTTCCCCAAAGTCCAACTTTCTTTGCGGGTGGAGGCAGAAGAGCAAGAAGGAGAAGATGGGGGTAAAAAAAACAATAGGTGGTTTTAGTGCGGAAGGCTCAAAAAGAACCTTGGGGTACATTAGATAGGATTCACAAAAAAAGGGCCAAGAGTGGAGGTCGAATATTATCTAAGAACCCTCCCCATGCCAGCCCCCCCAAGGAAAAAAAATTCTATTCATCCAAGGGGGCCAGTTGGAGGAGAAGATCCCCCCCTCCCACCGTATCCCCCGGCTTCACCTGGATCGCTTCGACGTGCCCCGCTCCTTCCGCCTGGATGGGGTTTTGCATCTTCATAGCCTCGAGGACAAGGAGGGTTTGGCCCTTCTCAACTTTTTGACCTTCCTCAACTTCGACTGCCACAACGACTCCAGGCATAGAAGCTCGAACCTCGGGACTCAACCCACCCTTTTTACCCCCCACCCGTTGCGCGATTTTTTCGCGCTCGTCCAGAATTTCGACGTGACAGAGATCACCTTTGTAGTGCACATCCAGGTTTCCTTTGGATGTGGGTTGGAGGTAGGCATCAAAACCTCTCCCATCCACGAGCATGTGGAGGCTGCGCCCCATCTCAAGGAGACAAGGATCCACAGGGTAGATCTCGACCTCTTCGGTTCCATCGTCATCATGACGAATCAGGTGCGCCAGGAGGAGATCCCCCTTTTTTTCGAAGTGGATCTCTCGCTGAATGCTCTTGCCATCGGATTCAACCGTCACGTAATACCGCATCTCATCCCCTTCCTTCGAGTCTTCCCCTCAGGACCCAGGGACTCACTCCTTTTGCCCCCTCTGTCCCCTTTTTCTCGGAAACTAAGCTACCTTTGTACTTGGCATAGGCAGCGGCCAATCCGGCGACCTCCAAGACCTGCAATTCTTGGGGCCGCTCCAGGCCCTCGAGAATGGACGTATCGTAGTCCCCGGATCGGAACTCCTCCGAATGCAGGACATGGACCGCTGCGGGCACTGAAGTCTGCACGCCCGCAACCCTGAGTTCGGCCAGGGCCCGGAGCATGCGCTCGATCGCCCGTCCCCGGTCTTCCGCCCAGACAATGAGTTTGGCCAGCATGGAGTCATAGTAAGGGCTGACCTCAAGACCACGAAAGATTGCGGAGTCAAATCGAACGCCCCGTCCCCCGGGGGAACTGAGCCTCTCAATCTTTCCCAAGCTAGGAAAGAAAGTTTTCGGGTCTTCCGCGTTGATACGGACTTCAATGCTGTGCCCGCGGGGTTCCAAGGGGCTTCGCACCTTCTTCCCGGCCGCCACTCGGATCTGCTCCTCGACCAGGTCCACCCCAAATCGCTCTTCCGTTATCGCGTGCTCCACCTGGAGCCTCGTGTTCATTTCCAGAAAATAAAATTCTCCGTGGCTGACCATAAACTCAATGGTCCCGGCCCCTTCATAACCGACCTTGAGGGTCAGGGCCTTGGCTGCCTCCTCCATCCGTCTCCTGAGGTTTGCATCCACTGCAGGGGAGGGACTCTCCTCGACCAGCTTCTGGTGGCGCCTCTGGACCGAGCACTCGCGCTCGCCATAGGTCACACAGTTTCCATGCTGATCCGCGACCACCTGGATCTCCACGTGGCGGGGCTTGTCGAGGAACTTCTCAAGATAGACCCGCCCATCTCCGAAGGCTCCTTCCGCCTCGGCTTTTGCGAAGCGCAGTGCTTCGTCAAACTCCGCCTCATCCCGGACAATCTTAATCCCCTTACCCCCTCCTCCCGCGGCTGCCTTCAGGAGGACGGGAAACCCGATCTCATGGGCTTTTTTGAGTAGTGCAGCAGGATCGAGATCTCCATCCGCTCCCGGGATCACAGGAACTCCGGCCTCCAAGGCCACTTGCCTGGAGGAGATCTTGTCCCCCATCTTCGAGATCGCAGCGGCAGGGGGACCGATGAAAACGATGCCGGCCTTGCGGACCGCCTCGGCAAAGGAAGGGTTCTCGGAGAGAAACCCAAACCCGGGATGAATCGCATCTACCTCACAGCTTTGGGCGATCTCGAGGATCAGATCTCCTCGCAGATAGGACTCCGCTGGAGGAGGCGGCCCCAGGAGATAGGCACGATCGGCATAACGGACAGGGAGGGAATTCCGGTCAACCTCGGAGAAGACGGCAACCACCTCGATCCCCATCTCCTTGGCCGTCCGCTGGACCCTGAGGGCAATTTCCCCCCGGTTGGCAATCAGGATGCGACGAAACATTTCGGCAATGTAGCCTTTTCGTCGGGCAAAAGGATGAAAATCCTGCTGAAGAATCCTATCGTGGCCCCTGAAAGCAGTAAAAGAAGCTGCTAAGGGCTTCTTTCTAGGTAGAAATCTCAGCAATCCCCTCCAACAATTCAGGAGAACCATGTCCACAGACGCCGAAACTCCAAAAATCGCCAAACTCAAAATTGGCGACAAGGAACTTGACCTTCCGATCATTGAAGGGACCGAAGGGAACATAGCGGTAGACATAAGGAACCTTCGCAAGGAGACCGGAGCCGTAACATTTGATCCCGGATTCGGGAACACTGCAGGCACTCTCAGCAAGATCACCTTCTTGAATGGAGAGGAGGGGATCCTCCGGTACAGCGGTTATCCCATCGAAGAGCTGGCCCAAAAGAGTACCTTTCTCGAGGTCGCCTGGTTGTTGATCCACCAGGAACTCCCCACTGCAGACCAGTTGGAGGGTTTCGAACATGAGATTCGTTACCACACGATGCTCCATGAAGATTTCAAGCGGTTCTTTTCGAGTTTGCCCAAGGAGGGCCATCCTATGGCCCTGTGCGCGGCAACCGCATCGGCGCTCTCGGCCTTTTATCCCGATGTCAAATTCGACGACCCGGAGGAGCACCGCTGGAAAGCCGCAGTCCGCCTCCTGGCCAAGTTCCCCACCATCGCGGCCTACTCCTTTAAGCACAGCATCGGGCAGCCCTTCATGTTCCCCCGGAACTCCTTCAGCTACACCGAGAACGTCATGCACATGATGTTTTCCAACCCCTGTGAGGAATACACACCCGACCCGGTCGCAGCCAAGGTTTTGGATCTTCTACTCATTCTTCACGCGGACCATGAACAAAACTGCTCTACGAGCACGGTGAGAACGGTGGGGAGCGCCCAAGCCAATCTCTTCGCCAGCGTATCCGCCGGTATCTCTGCCCTCTGGGGTCCTCTGCATGGAGGCGCCAACCAAAAGGTCATCGAGATGCTCATCGCCATCCACGAGGGAGGCAAGACAGCACGTCAATTCATGGACATGGCCAAAGACAAATCCAGTGGAGTCCGTCTCATGGGCTTCGGCCACCGGGTCTACAAAAACTATGACCCGCGAGCCAAGATTTTGAAAAAAGCCTGCCACGATGTCCTCGCGAGACTCGGCTCCAGCACGCCTCTTCTCGACATCGCCCTGGAGCTTGAGGAAATCGCCCTTCACGATGACTATTTCATTCAGCGCAAGCTCTATCCAAATGTGGACTTCTACTCAGGCATCATCTACCAAGCCTTGAACATCCCCATCGATATGTTCACGGTCTTCTTCGCTATGGGACGCATGCCGGGATGGATCTCTCAATGGCTCGAATTCCACAGGGATCCCCACAGCAAAATCACGCGGCCCCGGCAGATCTACATGGGAGCGACCCTCAGGCATTACGTCCCGGTCAACGAGCGCTAAATCCCTGGGTAAGAAGGAGGATGGCGCAGGGAGCTCTTTCTTCCTGCCTTCCTCCGTCGGGCCCCGCCCCTATCACGTAAGCCCTCGCAATTTCCAAAGCAATAGGACGACCCACCAAAGAAGAAGGACTCCCGTCAGGGGCTCCAAGACCTTTTGAGCCTTTCCCGATCGCCCACCCATCCATGCCAAACCGAAAGCCAGTAGGTTCAGGAGGATCAGAGCACCCGCAGCCGACAAAACCCATCCCACTAACGTCAGCCCGAAAAATTCCTCCCCCCAGATCCGAAACCAGCGTTCCCCCCCACCCAACCTTTCATGGGCTGTCCCCGAGATCCCCGTATACAAGGCCAGGAGCCAGACCAGGAAGGAAAACAAAAAACTCACCCCAGAGAGGGGAGAAAGAATCCACCGAGGTTCTTTGAGCAACCAGGAAAGCTTGGGATGGAGTCGACTCAGGGAAGTCACTGGGCTGTTTTTCATGGCATCGCTCCTTGTTTGATAGAAGGAAACTCCACTCCTTTGGGTCATCCTCACTCAGACAAAACTATCTCCTCAAAGAGAACCGTGTCAATCCCTCTCCGGAAAGAACCCTTTTCCGCAAAAATCAGGGAAATCTTTATCGATTCCGAAGGATCCGCACAGTTTCCTCCAAATCCTTCCTGATCCATTCATCCAAGAACCCCGAAGGGAGCGTTCCCATGGCTGACTCCAATTCCTGAAGCATAGCCGGATCTGGCCTTGAAAACTCAAAAAAAGCAAGGCGGCGGAGAAGGTTTTGAATCAATCGTACAATGCCTTTTGGACAAACCGGCTCTACAGGCCGAAGAGCTTCAACGAGGCAAACAATGCTTGACTGATACTGCAAAACCCTCAGCAAGACATCCCGATGACATCTACGGGATATGAGCCCCAACCGACGACGCAGCAATGGAATTGGAAGCCATTTGCGTGCCCGTTGACAGCTTCGCTGAAGCGACTTGGCAACCCAACAGGAAGGATCACAGAGACCATCAAGAACTCTCTCAGCTTCACCCTCGATTCTTAAAAAGTACCGGTAAGCAGCAAGCCGGAGACGTGCCGGAGAAGAGGCACCTGGAGACAAAAAAGCCTTCACTTCATCCTTGTCATTTGGACCAGCCAACTCAAGAAAAGACAAGTCGAGTTTTCGATCCACCGGATGTAAACGTCTTTGATCTTGCACCCAATCCCTTGGGTCCACTCCGCATTTTCCTAAATAAAAAGCTGCAGTCCTTCGGACACTTGGAGCAGAGTCCAAAAGGCCGACCTCGCACTTTGGAATCACCTCATCAGGAAAACGTTCACACCAACAGGAGAGAGCCTCCTTCCGAAGGAAAAAAGAACGAGCCTTTTCAAGGGTTTCAAGACAGAGGAGCAAAGTTTTTTGCGAACAAGATCTCGACACCCACCGAAAAAGACGGATGGTAAGAATCGGGTCTCCGGTTTCCAGCCAAGGGACCAAGGTCCTGGGTTGAAAACCATTCTTGAATATCTGTAAGGACGCCCAACGGCGGCACTCTAAATCGAGGGATGTATCCCCAAGCAATAGGTCTGGGCACTCTTTTTTGATAAACCATTCCCAAAAGCGCTTGAGAAGAGAGGAGGGTTCCTCTCTGGTTACCCGGGAAAGCTTCCAAAAAGCAGGGAGGGATTGAAAAAGAAACTCTTCCCCATCCGGCCCACTAAAACAGGAATCCCAAATTTGAAAAAGCTTTTTCCGGCTTTGATCGCGAATCTCAGGAACCCAATCATTCGCCCGCAGCAGAAGAACAAATAAGCTCATCTCGAAAGGAAGCTCTTCCATTCGGGCAACGGCAGCTTCCCGGACAAATCCATTCATATGGAATGCCATAAGGCAAAGAGCATACTTCCCGTCGGAAGACCCAAGGTCCAAGCCTTGAACTGTCTTTGGGGTAATCTTCGGTTTTTTGAAAAACATGGAGATTTCCCAGGAACGCAAAGCAGACAGTTCCTGAACCCAAGAAAAAGGAGTCCTTTGCGTCCAAAGGTCTTTCAAAAATTCAAATCCATGCTCTGTAAGAATGGTTTTTTGAAACCATGGCCTCAACCAACTCATTGCCAAAAGGTTCCTCGACCAATTTGCAGAATTCGATCCTTTTCTTTTTTAGGTCGCGATCGGACCCATGTGCCCTGTCGGGTTTCTCCAAGCACCTCATTTCCCCATCAAAAGCTTCTGCCTGTAAACCTCCATTTTTCGTCGAAGTTCTGGAGTTTAGGGCTTTGCCTCCTCTCACAAAAGAAAGGTCTTTTTTCGTTCCGACCAAAAGCAAAGCCATCCAAGCTCGAACGGCATACACATCCCCGAGGGTGAGCAGAGATGGTTGAATCCTCATCTGCTTTCCTTTCACCATTTTCTCAGCCCCCACAGCATTTCCTTTCGGAGCAGAAACAAGAAAAAACAGCTCTCCGGAGGGACCTGAAACATCCACGGGATTTGGGGTCCGACTTCCGTTCTCTGCCTGCCCAAAGGAAAAGCCTAGGCCCATTCATGACTCGTCGCTTTTGCGAATGAGACTTGGAATCGCTTGCTTGTATTTCGCATGCTTTGCCTTTGTTCCAAAGTCCTCCTCAAAGTGGTACAATTGCCTTCCCCATTCGGGGGACCAGCCATTCAACGCGGCGAGCTTTTTGACTCGCCTCTCCTTATCCCTGATGGTTTTTTGTTCATAAACCAATCGGGCTTTTTCCTTTGACCGCATCTCTGTCGTTTTCTTAAGGAGAACAAAATGTTCCTCTCAAGGCTTGCGGGCATCCTCCCGCTGAGCCTCCTGCTGGTCACAGGCTCCCCCCTCTCTGCCCAATCAACCAAAAAGGCGGAGAGCAGGCAAGCTTTTGTACCGCTTGAAGGCGTCACAACCCCCGGCATCTTAGATCAGATGCCCAGCCCTCCCCAGGGGCAATCCTTACAGTATCTCAGGCCCCCTCTTCCCGATCTACCTACGGTATCAACAAGAGTCACCCCTCATGGGCCGCCAACAGACCTTTTTGGGTCCGCAGCCCCCAAAGCTGCCACAATTTCTGTGTTTCAAAACAGGAGAGTCCTGCCTTCTGGAGCTTCCCGTTCGGTGGTAGGAGAACCGAGTGCCATCCAAAACGGTTTCACAGCCTTTTACACCGGCAACTGGTACGCAGCCCTTTCCACCGACGACGGACAATCCTGGGGGTACATCAATCCCTACACAAAATTCCCCAAACTGGACGGAGGGTTTTGCTGCGATCAATACACGATGTATGTCCCCTCTTACAAGCTCACCGTCTGGTTGCTCCAATATGCTTATAGCGCCACAACAGGATACGGGAGTTACAGGATTGCCATTGCCAAGAACGAAGCAAACCTCCGCAAAGGGATCTTCCATTACTACAGCTTCAGCCCCAAAACCTTTGGCTTGGGAAAAGGCTACTATTTGGATTTCCCGAACCTGGCATATTCCAGGACCTATTTGTATGCAACCGCCAACATTTATAAAGGCTCCACCTACAGCTCCACGGTCTGCTGGCGCATGCCCCTAAGCAAACTCGCCTCCGGCTCAGGATTCAGCTTCAGCTTTTTTCGCAGGAGTGGAAGGACCTGGAGACTGACCCATGGGGCCACAACGACCATGTATTGGTGGCAACATGTAAACAATACCAAGGGTTACCTCTTCCAATGGCAGGACAGTTCATCAACGATCCACATCTATTCTGTCTCTGTCAGTGCTTGGAACTGGGGAAATCGAGGCAGCATGCTTGCCAAGGATCCTTCGGGGCGCAACTGGATGGCTCGGGCGGATTCTCGGCCCTTGGGCGCTTGGGTCTCCGCGGGCAAGATCGGAGTCATGTGGAACGCAAAACAAGGCGGCTCCCTTGCCTATCCTTACATCCGCATCATCGAAATCAGCGAAGCCACCAAAAAAGTGCTTCGAACGGGGGATGTCTGGAACTCCACCTACGCCTTTTCCTATCCATCCGCTTCGAAAAACTCCCGGGGACATGTTGCTGGCTCTTTTGCCTTTGGAGGCGGATCCCATTATCCAAGCTCCGCGGTTTGGATCGTGGATGATCTTTCCCCATCCTTGGCCCCGATCAATGCCGCCGTCACGGCCGTTGGCAACAACAGTCCCCTTGCCCAAAAATGGGGGGACTACTTTACCTCCATTCCTCATTCCAGGATGACAAGAACCTGGATCGCGACCACAATGATCATGAGTGGAGGAAACACAGGGACCTATCTACGACCCAGCTATGTCCACTTCGGAAGGCTCAGGGATCGCGTTCTTCTCCCCGATCTGGTTCCCACAGCCCTTTCCTCCAGCTCGAGTGTCTTCTACCACGGTAGTTCCTATACCCTCTCCAGCACCATCCGAAACGAGGGTACAACAAGCGCCGGAAGCTCCCACAATGGTTTTTATCTCTCCACAAACAGCATCATTACAAGCTCGGATCTCTTGATCCGAAGCTTCACGCTTCCCGCCATAGGGATCGGTTCCTCCAGATCCTATTCAAGCCTTGCGTATATCCCATCCACGGCACCCGTCGGCAATTGCTGGCTGGGGGTCTATGCGGATCGGGATCATCGCTTGACAGAATGGTCCGAGATCAACAACACCATGGCCCGACCAGTTCGCTGCATGGGAAGGCCGGACTTGATCATCTCCACTGTCAGCACGAGCACAAGGGTCCTGAACGCCGGGCAAAGGATCCAACTCCAAGTCACCACCAAGAACATCGGGCGGGCAACGGCAGGAGGGTCGATCACAGGAGTCATGCTCTCCACCAATAGCATCATCAGCACCATGGACGACTTCTTAGGTGGCTATTTTCTCCCCACCCTCCTTCCAGGTAGATCTCTTACGAGGACCATCTCGGGGACCCTCCCTTACTACTTGATCGGCTCTCCCAGATACTTGGGAGCCTATGCGGATGTCTCCGAAACCATTACGGAGGTTTCCGAATCCAACAACAGCCGAGCAAGGATCCCAGCCATCCCTGTCAGGAGTTTGACCAGCGGGGAGTTCTTGCAATACCGCCACCCGGTTTACACAAACTTCGCCCGGATGCGCGGACCTTACACCTGGACGAGCGCCCGCCTCCGCGCTGCAACAGGTGGCTCTGCCCCCATGTATCTGATCGCTCCAAGACGCCGAGGTTATTGGTATCTGCTCGTCATGAGCGGACGCAGACCCTTCGTCTTCGACTCCCTCAGCTCCTTCGGACTCGGAGTTCTCAACACAGCGATGTTCCCGCTCTGGCTCTCCAGAACGAACGCCATCGGCCTGGGAGCTCCAGGCCTGAATCTTCCAAGAGTCCATCTCACCGGACCCTTGACTGTCTTTATCTACAGTGCCTGGTTCGACCCTTCTTTCACAACCTTCCTTGGGTTTGGAAGCAACAGCCTCTATCTCCGCGTCGAGCGGTAGAGATTCGAGCCTTGTGAATCCTCTCTACAGGGGCGCCTCAGCGCCCCTGTTTTTTGATGCAGCCCCAGGAGAGACCCTCCGATTTCTTTCCCTTGAACCTGACACCCGTTCCCGAGTCCAAGGCTTGAGTCCAAGGCCTAAGACAAAAAAATCACAGCGGGATATTCCCATGCTTCTTTCTGGGGTTTCGATCCTGCTTTGTCACGAGGCGATCGAGGGCCCGACATAAAACCGCCCGAGTCTCCCTGGGATAAATCACATCATCCACATAGCCAAAGGAAGCTGCGGTATAGGGATTGTAAAACCTCTCCTTATAGCGCTTCACCAGGGCGGCCTCGGCCTCCTTGGGATCCTCTGCTTCCTTGATCTCATTGCGGAAAATGATCTTGGCTGCCCCGTCAGCCCCCATGACGGCAATCTCCGCCATCGGCCAGGCAACATTAAAATCCCCTCGAATGTGCTTGGAGTTCATGACGTCATAAGCGCCTCCAAAAGCCTTCCGGGTAATCACAGTCATCTTGGGAACGGTCGCTTCGCAATAAGCATAAAGGAGCTTGGCTCCATGAAGGATGATCCCTCCATGCTCCTGTGCGGTCCCAGGTAAAAACCCGGGCACATCTTCGAAGGTGACAAGAGGAATGTTAAAGGCATCGCAGAAGCGAATAAACCGAGCCCCCTTAATGCTGGCGTCGATGTCAAGCACTCCAGCCAAGAACATCGGTTGGTTTCCGATCACTCCGATCACCCGGCCTCCCAGACGGGCGAAACCGACAATGAGGTTTTGCGCATAACGCCCATGGATCTCAAAGAATCTCCCCTCATCCACAACCTCAGCCACAACTTCCCGCATGTCATAGGGCTGGTTACTCTCGGGAGGAATGATCTCATCCAGGCTGGGACACTCGCGGTCCAGGCTGTCCCCCGTCTCCACAAAGGGAGGATCCTCCGCGTTGTTCAGGGGCAAGTAGGAGAGCAGTTCCCGGACAAAGGCAAGGCAGGTGGCATCATCCGGAGCCGTTAGATGCGCGACCCCCGAAACCTCGCTATGGACCCTTGCCCCTCCCAGCTCTTCGCTCGTGATCTCCTCGTGGGTCACCGTCTTGACCACATCCGGCCCGGTTATGTGCATATAACTGGAGCCTTCGACCATGAAGATAAAGTCCGTAATCGCGGGAGAATAAACTGCCCCCCCGGCACAGGGTCCAAGGATGGCCGAAATCTGCGGAATGACACCTGAGGCGAGGGTGTTTCTCAGAAAAATGTCCGCGTATCCACCGAGGCTGACCACTCCCTCCTGGATCCTGGCCCCCCCCGAATCATTGAGACCAATCACCGGGACCCCAATTTTCAAAGCCTGATCAAGGACCTTGCAAATCTTCTTGGCGTTGCTTTCGCTGAGACTGCCCCCGAAAACAGTGAAATCCTGGGAAAAGAGAAGCACCTTGCGCCCATCAATGGTTGCAGAGCCCGTGACAACCCCGTCGCCCGGAAATTCCTTTTCGTCCATTCCGAAATCCCGGCAACGGTGCTGCACAAAGGCATCCCATTCTTGGAAACTTCCGGGATCCACGAGCAACTCCACCCGCTCTCGCGCGGTCAATTTGCCCTTCTTGTGTTGGGCTTCTATGCGCCCTTCTCCCCCACCAAGAAGGGAAAGGCGCCTCATCTCTTCGAGCCTTTCAAAGGCCTTTTCGTGGTTCACTTGGGCACCTCCACCAACTCGGTCAGGACTCCACCCATCGCCTTAGGATGCACAAAGACCACCTTGGTCCCGTGGGCTCCAGGCCTCGGCTTTTGATCCAGGACTTGGATCCCGATCCCTGTCAATCGGTCGATCTCGGCCTGGCCATCGGTTATTTCAAAAGCCAAATGGTGGATACCGGGGCCTCGCTTCGCGACGAATTTGGAAATCGGAGAGTCCTCCCCCACCCCTTCGAGCAACTCAATCCGGGTCTCTCCCGCAAAGAGAATGGCCACCCGCACCCGCTCCGAAGGAACTTCCGAAATCCCCTCAAATCGAAGCCCAAGCCCATCCCGATATCGGCGGACAGCCTCGTCGAGGTCCTCCACCGCGATCCCAATATGGTGTAATTGTTTGATCATTGAAGCCGGAGTATAGCCATGGCCCCGCCCCATCCCCACTCAAAGCAGAAAAACCAAAACCCTTACCGCATCCTCCCCCGGGCCTGAGGTAGCCTGGACTCACCTTGGAGCCGCAAACAACAAGCTAACGAAGCCCAAGCTCCAGCACTTTCGGTTTCTTGGAGGACCAAGGATCCACCGAAAACTCCTTCCGCAATTCCTTCTTGGGGAAGAGACCACCTGAAGCATCTCTCTCTCTCCAGACAAGTCGGAGAAGGTGAGGACCGGGAACTTGGGGAATCCATGTTTTGGAGAGCTGTGCAGACAAAGGCTCCAGGATTTTTCCCAAGGAAAAACGGCGGGTAAAGATCCCCGGGTTGTTGAACTCCCAGACCTTGATCCTTCGTTGGGGGTCCCAGGCCTTGGAATTCGGCCGGATGCGAAAAGAAAGGATCGCAAATTTTTTGTTCTTGGCAGAATTCGCAGAGACTCTCACAGCTTGCCAAGAGGGATAGTGGAAGGCCAGAATCCCCGGAGACGAAGAGGAGGGTCGCCCAAAGGAAACACCCCATTTTTTATGGATGAGAAAAATGCGATCGCGAAAGGATGGCAGAAAAACCTTATCTCCACTTCGAACCCTGGTTCCATGCAAAGAGGAGGAAGAATGAAATCGAGTCGGTTCAAGGCTCAGGAAGCCTGAGGTGGAGACTTCCTTTCGGCCCTGTTCCACACGGACTCGGAAAACTTGGAGTGGGCTGTGCAGGGAAAAGGAAGCCTCTTTATTGTTTTGAATCTCTTGGGAGGAAACAGAAAACTGTTCCAGCAAGGACGGCGGCTTTAGAGAAACAAGTAAAACCTCAAATTTGGGAAAGCGAAGGGGAATGTCCCTCCAATAAAAAGTCGCCACACGATTCCTTCCCGAATTCCTCCAGGTTGCTCTATAGGGTTGCTTGGACAGGGTCTGGCCGGTCTCCCGCAGAACAACTCCTACTGAATCGGGTGGAATCTGATTGGGAAACGAAATGTTGCAAGCAAAGCTTCCACACCGTTCCAGCTGAAGAATGATGGTTTTCTTCTGCGTTTTCGGCCTCAGGACAAGGGGAAGATAATCCTTACTGGGAGGAACATTCAATAGGGGCAGCTTTTCACTTTTTGGGCCAAAGAGAAGAAAGTGGTCCTCTTTTTTTTGAACGGCCCATGAGATCCTCGAGGCTTTGCTCCCCCCCGCAAAGAGTGCGGCATGGGGGATCGGTTCACCGCGTTTATTTTGAACAAACACCTTGGCCCGCTCATACCTTCTTTTCATCCTTACGGAAATCGTTGTCCTTCCATCCTTCATTTCTTTAAAGGGAGGCAGAACGGCAAAGCCATAAAACAAAGCATGATTTTCGACGATCAAATCCAAAGGTTTCGATTGGTATCGGGCTGAAAAGGAAGAAAAGGGAATGGAGATCCGGCCATCCTCGTCCGTGTATCTTTTTCCCCTAAATGCGTTTGGCAAATAACCGACAGGGGATCGAAAAGAAATTTCTCGCCGGGAAAAAGCATGCTCCCCCTTAAAAGAGAGTTGAAAGACAAGCTCTCGTTTTACAATAAGATCCAGGGGAGCCCTTTTTCCTCGAGTAGAAGTCCTTGGAATCAAAACTTCCCTTTTTAAATCCGAGCCTTTTCCGTGGTAGATAAACACATAAGTTTCCCCAGGCTTGACAAGAGGAAAACTCCCCCTCCCCTTTCTGCAGGGAACCCACCAGATCCCCGCATTTCCCTTCTTTTCTTTAAGCCCAAAACTCCCTCCCCACTCCAAGACATGGTGCTTGCTGGAGAGAAGCCTGCAAGAGACGGGAACATGGGGTGGAACGGGCACCCTCAGGGCTTCTTCGCCCTTCCGCCTCCCATACTGCTTCACATCCACCCAAACCCGAGAAGAGCTGGCTCCAGGAAAATCGGGCAGAACTTGCACCTTGCAGCTTTTTGCGAGCCGTTGAAGCCAAGAAAGGAGAAAGCTTCGATCCAGAAAAGTAAGGCGGCCTTTAGAATCCGCGATCCCTATCCTTGTGCGCAAAAAGGGACTGTTCCTCAAGGGGATTGCAGAAGGCTTGCCCCGTTCTTTTTTTTCCCACAACAAGGCAAGAGGAAACCTTGCAAAAGATGAAGCATCTTCCTTCCGGGAAAACAATTGAAACGAAAGCTTAAGCCCTTCCTTCATTCGGATCAGAAGGGGCTTATTCGGATGATCCACATAGGGAAGGATATCCGGCACTGTTTTCAAGGCAGAAAAGCCCTTCCATCTTGCCAAAAAATAAGCAGCAAGGGTTTTCCCAGAAGGGATCTTAGAAACAGGGACCCTCACCAGCCCCTGATGATCAGCCCCATAAGACCGCCCCATTACATCCAGAACCCGATGAGGAACCCCCTCAATTTCTTGCTTCTTTTCCGGACTCAAGGAATTCAGTTTCGAAAGGGTTTTTTCTTGGAAGATCAGCACCTTTAAGTGGGCCATTGGAACAGGCTGTCTGGGACCACGGACAATTTTGACCGTCAAAAAATGAGAAAACCCGGTTTTCTCCTGTTTCCTTCCGGAAAGTTCTCGTGCGGGAAGGACTTTCCCTCCAGCCCTTTGTTTCAATCCCCGATCCAAAACCCCCACCTTCTCAGTCTCAAGGGGATCTACTCTTGGCTGGATAGCGACCTTTCCCCAAAAAAACAAACCCACAAAAACAAGAGCAAGGAATCCAAAGACCAACAGGAGGGTATTTTTGTTCATGGTTGTCATAAAGCGATCCTGGGGTAGAAGCCTAACAACTCCGTCCTCTCTTTGGGGATCATACAACTTCACTTTCACCTGGGAAATGGGGATGCCCTCTGCCCTCATCCCTGCAGGTTCCCTTACATTCTTGGTGTATTGTGGCCTGCTTTACATTGAACAGGCCGTGGGCTTTAGAAGTGCGTGGAGAGCTGTAATCGCATGTGCGGCATGCAAAGTCACCAAAAGAAGAAAAGGCTAAGCATTCCGACGTTTCCTTCTCTGTAACCTCTTTTTCTTCTTAACACCTTTCTTAAAACGTAAAAAAGAAAAAAAGCCTAAAAGGCCAAATAGGCCCCAATAAACCATGTTCCCTTCCACCGTCCCCGCCTTGTGGCCTTCTTCACTCAATCTTTTTTTCAGCCTTCCTTTCTGCTCTTCCAAAAACTTATTTAAAGTTGGATCCCCTCTCCTCACCTGAAAGCTCCGATGATGAATGTTATCTTGGATGATTTGCCCTGGAATGAAATGAAAAGAGAAATCATTTGTGTTTGACGGAAGGCCCGTCCGGTCTTCCACTGAGGAGACTGAGATGGACCAACTATTAAAGGAAACCCCATCCTTTTTATAAAACCTTTTTTCAATGGTTTTTGGATAGGCAATCTTGTTCTTTTGAGACAACCAAGTAAAAGACGAACACTTATCCAAGCGTCGCAGCTTCCCATGTTCTCTGTGCTCAAAGAGCTGAAGGGCATTTCCCCATTTTTTATTGAAAACCCATCGCATGGTTCCAGAGCTTTTTTCCCAACTTAGGATCAGACGATCCTTCAGCTCCTTGACATCTAATGAAAACCTTTCATTCCTTAGAAATTGGGAAAAGGTCAAACCCTTTTCTTCAAAGAACCCCAATACTGTCGAATCCCATCCTAGATAGCGGGAAGACAAATCAAAAAAACCAAGGCGCCCCACTGTCAAGAGACCATCATTGAGCCGATAAATCTCCTTTCCTTCAGTCCCTTGCTCTAGAATGTTATGAAAGGTAATCTCTCCATCGAAAAAACTCTTTATATTCGCATAAATGAACTTTCCGGACTCATGCCTAGAAATATCCGGGTTTTCTTGGACACGGATCAATCCCTTGGGTCTGACTTCTCTTAAACAAGTCAGATGACATTCACCTTCTCTTTTTGTTTTCCTACCATCGAAGGATTCTTTGGAACAAGATGCTTTGATAAAAAGGACCTTAATCGATTTCTCCTGCCTTTCGAAACAACTGATTAAAACACTTAAACTTTCCCTAACTTTTTGCCCTCCATCCTCATTGATAAATCCCTTTATGACCTCAAGAGTTGGATTCCCTATAAAAAATAGAGTTAGAAAAACGAACGAAGAATATCTTCTTTTTTGGCACATAATTTTTTTCACATTCTCCCCAATGATTCCCTAGCCAACCTTTTCTCTTTTTTTAACTAAAGAATTTCACGAGACCTATCCGTGTAAACCTTTTCTTTCCTAATAAGGCTCCCTTTTTCACTACAAACAACCTATGAAAGCTCATACATAAAACAGCTCCAAAAAAAAGCGATCCGGTCGGACCGGATAGGGCTATCTTTATTAACCCAACACCTTCTTAATTGGACTGTTTTGTATTCATTAAAATGGTTTTTCCGGGCACAGATTAGAAGATGCTTTACAAGCATCTCTTTGACCTTCCCATATGGCAAACTCAGTATAGTTGCAACCACACATATAACAAAAGCCCCAAAAGCTCCACCCACCAGCATCATCATTGCAGGTCCCCCTATCCACGGCATAACATCCCAAGACTTTTACGATTTCGCAGGAATGCTCTGGATCTGAATCAACACAAATCCTTTCTTTTCTTGGAGGGGAGGAGAGTAAAGGGGGAATTTTGATTTTAATTGGTACAAAGCCTTTTTGTGTTTCCCTTCCCTGTTTGCGGTATCTGCTTGCCCAGGCCCTAGGGATGCCTTTTGGGATTCCGGTGCGGCGAGAGAGCACTGGGTAGGCCAGACCTTCATTTCCACGCCAGGAGAGGATGCGACGGCGTTCTTCGTCCGTGTAGCGATTCATGCGGACCTCCAAAAATGGAGGTCTTAGGGAAATCGGGGCGGGAGGGGAAGGTGGCGGGGCCGAACAGTTACAGGGAGACAAAAAAATGCTGGAAAGGAAAACTCAAGAAAGGCTCTATTAGAAGAGCCACTCTGAATGGTATCCCTATTTTTTCTTTTAAGACCTTCTTTAATGAAGGAGCACCCAATTCTTCAAAGAAGGCCCACACTGTGGGGCCTTCTTTGAAGGACTCATTAACTACGAGAAGCCTGCTAATTTGGAACATCCAGCAATTTTTTAAGAAAAGGATTCCTTTCCTTCAAAATCGATTCGATTGAACTGGAGACCTCTAAAGGGAGAAAAATGGGGCTCAATCCATTTATTTCTTTGCAAGATTCCTCATTTTCTCCTGTAAATCTTTTATTTTTTTCTTTAGATTTTTATCCATGGTGGACATGCCAAATGGATTACCAGGTGCAGCCAAAAGAGAATGAAGAATCTTTTTATATTCGGCTTCAGTTGGTCTCTTAATCCTATTTAAATATTTCTGCAAGGATTTATGGTTGGATTTATTTTTATTTAAGTTATTTCCCTGGAATTGAGGGTCTTGAATCGTCGTTCCGAATACTTGTGTATAAGCTAGCTCATTCCCGTAAGAAAAAATATATTGCCATAGAATAACACTTCCAGCTAAACCCGGATCATTTGGAATGGGGACCTTGACACCAACAACTGAAGGATGAACGGTACTGTTATAGACCCATGACTGCGTAAACTGAGGGGCCAAGATGGCAACATTCCCCTGCCAACTAATGGGATCACCATTTACACCTCGGAAAGCCGTCCAAAGAGTGACTTGGACTTGATTAGCAGAACTGTTTATTTGCGTAATTTTGCAGTCGGTTTGATGGCCAAATTGTTGAGAACCTGGTAAACATTTTCCGGGAAAAAACCCAATCCCTTTTGGTTGAACATGGGTAGAAGAAACAGGTGTCCCATATTCCAAAAATGGTTCAAATACCCATTGATCCTTTAAAGACGATCCGTCCATTACTTTTAACTGAAGAGAAAAACCTGGAAAGGATACGATTTCACCTGAAACGCTTGTGATTTGCTTCCACACATTAGGCTGAACGGACCCTTGGGCAAGAATGCTCCCATCCAAGAGTCGACGAACCTTCCAATCGGTTGCATTTAAATCGGAGTTGCAATAAAAATCAATGGGATCTTGATTGTTCAAATCGAAAGGATTTCTAAGACGCAGACCGGAAAGTTGGGGATCAATGGTAACCCCTCCACTCAATTGAGGGATATGCCAGCTACGATCCATCCAATTGATTGAATATACATCAACTCCAACCTTCCTTCTTCTTGAAAAAAGATTTATAGGATTTGAAACTTCTGGCCCACGACCAAACAAATGCCCAAGTTCCGGGATCTGATTTTCATCAACTCGTTTAGAAAAAGAGGCAGGCTGAGGAAGGAGAGATCCCTCTCCATTCCAATTGGCGACATAGATCTCCCTTTGATTCCGATCAAAAAGATATAGTTTTTTCCCTAACAGATTTTGATAAACCCCAATAATATCTTTATCTGAAAAAACAATTGAATCAGTAATGCTGATAGAATAGTTGGAAGAAGACACTTTCTTTACCCGGAAAAGAAGTAGATCACTTTGCCGGTTTTCAGGAGACCAACTAACATATTCAAGCCCCGAAAGAAGGAAAGATTGCGCCCCTCCAGTATTCGAGGAAGAATACACGCGACAAGCAGCCCCCACGTAATGAAATGGCAACTGCAGACTGGCTAATAAATTTATTGAATTAGACGTTGGGTTCCATTTAACCCATTTCAACATGGCCTTATTCGTCGAAAAATTTTCGGATACTTCCAAAAAACTGCCAGGCTCTATGGATACCGGTATTTTAACGGAGTAATTTGAACGCAAATAATCATTTGGATCCTGTGATAAAGAGACTTTCCCTAGGAAAAGGGTTAAAAATAAAAAGAAAAGCGTTTTTGCCTTACATTTAGCTTGCAAACCTCTTAACTTCATTTTTTCCTCCAGTGATGTCAAAAGAAATTTGAATTTTTCACGAAGATGGACTCAAGCGCACTTCAATGATTAAACCCGCAATCCAGAGAAAAGACCTTGGCTTTTTATGAAGAATTTTTCGTAATTCAGAGCCACAAAAATAGACATTCAAAATCTCCTACTTAGTCAAAGCCTAAAATACTTTTAAAAGCCCATGACCTTGTTCATAAAATGCTCAGACGTTGCTCGCCATGACAAAAAATTAAACCAACCATTATCTTAGTAGCTAAAAAAGGAATTCCGCTCAAGAACCTACATTGAACCAATCATTTGTCCTATCTCCCTGATTTCGGAAATAGCTCGAACTTAGACATGTTCACCTGCAAACTTGAAGGGTAATAGTAAAAGATTTTATGGCTTTCGAGAAATTGCACATACTTCCTGTTTGCAGATCGGCCACCCTCACCAGCCTTCAAATACACCGAATGAAAGGATTTAATCAATATTTTTCTCTTTGAAGGAGGCATTTTGTTAAATGCATGACAAAGGGTCTTCCAATATTTTCTTTTTAGTTGCCGTAAAGTTCGAATAGAAGATGCCATGCTTGGAGTAGCATCTTCAGCGATTAAGGTTGCAACATTAACATTTTTTCCCTTAAAGTTATTCAATGATCCGACAGGTAACACATAAACATCTGGATGAGCCTCCAAAAAGTCTTGATCATCCTCACCCCTTGGATACACCCAATAATGATGCTGCTGGATTAAGGCCTTGCCAGCCTTCCATCTTTCAAAAAAAACAGCTATCTTTGCCTTTTTCCATGCCTTTGCCAAGCTCTTTACCTGCTTCCTTTCCCCCTCCTTCAACCAATCTAAATTTGACAACTTTGGGAGTTGAAAATCAAACTGCATAGTTCCATCTTCCACCGCACGAATAAAGCTATCACAGAAACGAATCATTTTTTCTTCGGCTAGACTCGGCAACCGGACCAATTCTTTAGATGGTGGATCTATAACTTTTACAATCTTTTTTTTCTGGCCTTGGGAGCTTTGCAATTTGGAACGTCTTTTGGGTGAACCTCTCTTTCCTTTCCTCTTTTTAATCATAGAGACCTGGGGGCTCTTAGATCGGCCAACACTTTCCTCCTTCAAGTTCATTTGAGCATCATGAAACTTCCTCAAAGATCCCTTGTTTGGGAAAAGCGATGGCCATAACAGGAAAACAATTAACAAGATTAGCAAACCTACAGTTACAGGAGGCAGTTTTTTTTGCAACATCGATCGATTGATTCTCTTTTTTTGCGAACCCATAGAAACATTATATCTTTTATTCCTTAAGAGATGAAAATAAAAGTAGCTCCATTTTTTATTTCGAAAAAATCCCTTTCAGCCTTAAAATAAATGAAAAGGCGTTTTCTAATAAACAGGAAAACCTGCCTCCTAATGAGTATCGCCTTCCTTATCCCCCATTAATTTAGCCGAAGATTTGGCAACCCCCTGCGATCAATACCATTTATCGCAAGCATCACAATTAAAGGCGAAATCAACAGCATCAGACCAAAAGATCCCATGGCTCCATTTCCAGGAGACGATAATCCCACACCAATCACTTGGAGTCTGCCAATCTCCATTACACCAATGCTCTGCAAATTGGGAAATTCCAAGATGACCTCCGGCTGAATGAACAGTCCCAGTTCCTCCCCCATGGGGAGGCGTAGAGTTGTAGGCCCCATAATCTATGTCAATGGATCCATTATTAACAGTCGCATTGTTGGTCACTGTTACTTGGACCGTATAACTGCACTTACTATTACCGTGAATCTCATAGTAATAGCAGTTCTCTTGTTGTTCGTAATACCAACAATCCCCCCTTTTCCCTGTTTTATTTACAACAAAAACAATGTCCCCATAATGAAAGGTAACCGGGCCAATTCCTGGATATTGATCGCTCTTTATGATCGGACTGCAACACTCCTTACTTCCCGAAGGGAACAATACGGATGACCAGATTTTACCGACAGGTAATACCGATCCCGCTCCAGCCAAAACAGAAAAAGTCAAAAAACTTATAAATCTAGATGACATGGGAATCCTCCCTTTTTTATCAAGCTTTAAAGCTGGACTTTCCGCAGAGCCCTTTGATCAGCCTTGCGGCCTAACAGATAAAGACATGCTGCGCAGGCAAAAAACCATAAATGAATCAACAGAGATAACCATCCCCTTGACAACCCTCCACCACCAAAACAAGCACAACCTTCATTTATAAAAGAGAAACCTGCCCCCAAGGCAAAGGCTGCCAAAAGACCCAGCTCCACAACCCTTGAGAATTGAGTCCAAAGGAAAATCCCAGCAACAACATCTACAAGGGATGCCAGCTGCTCAAAAAGGGTCGCTCCATGAGGACTCCCCAATTTTAATAGCGCGGCAATAAAAAGTGACACGGATAAAAAAACACGAAAGAGTTTTTCCCAAAAATTGCCATAACCAAATTGCATGATGCCCATTTTAGAAGAAGAAGAAGAAGAAGTCCACCTTTTTTCTCCTGTCTTTTCTACAAAAGCCATCTTTTCTTATCCACGTATTCCCCTTGGATCCATGCTTTAACACCTTTTAGATTCAAGCAAAAACTTCTCCTT
>JALSSW010000188.1 GCA_026984035.1 Planctomycetota bacterium | reverse complement strand
TTACCGACAAATCTTTGCGGTTCACGACAGCCTATAAACATAAGCTCATCGGAAAACTTGAGGGGCAAGTCGGCTATTCCTTTTCACGCCACTTCAACACCAATACTCCCATTATCGAGCCCATCCGGTTTCTCAATCAGTTCAACGAAGGGCGCATTTTCGGCGAGCTTTCCTTGGATGCACGCGACCATCCCTTGAGACCTTTCAATGGGCACCGAGAGCTACTGACTCTTGAACGGGCGGGGAACACCTTTGGTAGTGATGTAAATTTCACTCGACTTCGCATCAAAGGAACCTTTTACCAAGCGCTGACCGATCGATTTCGAATGATTGCAAACGCCGACATCGGCTTGCTTTGGCCTGACGATGGATCAGCAGCCATCCCCCTCCAGGAACGTTTCTTTAATGGTGGGCATCAATCCGTGCGCTCCTTCCGTGAATCCAAGCTGGGTCCTCGAGATGCCAACGGAAACAGAGTAGGGGGAGAATACAGAAATACTTTCAACCTGGAGTTCAGGACGCCTCTCGCCAAATCGCTCGAAGCCGCGCTCTTTTTTGACATGGGAAACCTTGGACGCAATGTCCAGGATTACTCATTAGGAAAACTCCACTATGCGATCGGCATCGGACTCAGGATCCATCTCCCGGGTCTTCCCGTCCGTTTGGATATTGGGGTGAATCCGAACCTGGATCCAGGAGATGAAAATTGGGTTCTACACTTCAGCCTAGGCGAACCCTTTTAATCCTGATTTCTGATTTTACAGGACACCCTCAACGTTCTCCGGCGGCCCCGCAAATTCCAGATCTAACGCGACAGGCTCCTGGCCGCAATGATTGCGAGGTCGTGGACTTTTTCTGGAAACACACCCAGGAGAAGCGTTGCGGCGGCAAGGACAATGATGAGGGTTGCCAAGGAAATCCCTTTGGGCGCGGCATACAACGAATCTTTTTCGGGAGCGAGAAACAGAGCCTTGGCGATACGGAAATAGTAGAAAAGCGAAACCACCGTATTCAGTGCAGCGACCACCGCAAGCCAAAGAAACCCTCCATCGATTGCAACCCGAAAGAGATACCACTTCGCGAAGAAACCCGCGGTTGGGGGGATGCCCGTCAGCGAGAGTAGAAACACAATCATGGCTCCCGCCACCCAGGGGCTCTTCCAACCCAAACCTCGGATTTGGCTCAGATCCTCATTCCGTGTCCGATTGGAAAAGAAGATCAAAACCGCAAAGGCCCCCAAGTTCATCAACATATAGGCGGCAAGATAAAATAACACGGCAGCATAACTACGCCCCATAAACAGGCTTTCACGCACACCACCGATCTGAGGATCATGCAAAAAATGATAGACAGCAACAGCCCCCATCATGATGTAACCAGCATGCGCAATGGAGGAATAACCGAGGAGACGCTTAAGGTTCTGCTGGCGAAGAGCAGCGAAGTTTCCAAGTGTCATCGTCAAGGCTGCGACAATGGCCAAAAGCTGGACCAATCCAGGAGTCCAGACCACATCCCCAGTAAGCGCAAAGAGCAGCCGCAAAAAGATCCCAAAGGAAACCGACTTGCTAGCCACAGTCAGAAACGCAGTTGTCGGGGTTGGAGCACCCTCGTAAACATCGGGAGCCCAAAAGTGGAAGGGAACCAAGGAAAGCTTGTAGGCAAAGCCTCCCACTCCGGCTAAGAGCCCCAAAGCCATCAAAATACCCTCAGGAGAATGCTTGGGCACATTGGCAACAAAAGAACCGATCCCGCCCAATTCCCAAGACCCGGAAAACCCATAGAGCAAGGAAAAGCCAAAGAGCATCATCCCCGATGCAACAGAGCCATACACCAGGTACTTGATACTCGCCTCTGTCGATCTTCGCTCATTCTTGAGCATCCCTGCCTGGAGATAGGAGGAAAGGGAAAGGGTCTCCAAAGCCAAAAACAGGAACAGAACATGCTGCGTCGCAACAAGCAGCATCCCTCCAAGCGTCGCTCCCAGAAGACAGCACAGGTATTCAGGGACACCCTGCCTTCCAGCTCCGTGTTTCATCGGGCGGAAGGAAAGGACCAGAACGATTGCAGAAATCAAGGAAAGAAGAGCCAGGACTTTGAGGAAGAATCCGAAGCCATCCACCCGGATCAGCCCTCCCCAAATGGTCATGGCCAGCCCACCCCCCTTCATCAGGACAAAGCCATGTTGTAACAACCTCCAAAAGGCTATGGCGGTCCCTATCAAAGCCGTGATCCCCAGGACCCAGGCTCTTGAGGATTGTCCCTTGAGGTCAGAGATTGTGAAAACCAAGTAGATCGCCACCAATCCCAAGAACTCGGGAAGGACCCAAGCCCCAAACCCTCCGGCGCCCGCCAGCAAACCCCAGCATGCTAAAAAAGCGAAAAGAGGAGCAAGAAGCCAAGTCGAACTCCGACGCCTCCCGATCTTCCAAAGGTCGATCAAAAGCACCGCGAGAATCGTCCCAGTGAGATCGATCTCCGGCCCCAGCCAAAAGAGTTTCTCGAGCATCGGAATCTGAGTAGTGAGCATCCTAGGCCTCCAGGATCAGGCGAGTCCGAGAAGTTGGCGAAGCCCTTCCATCGTTGGCCCGAAGAGGTTCAGCATCAAGGCGGGAACGATGCCAAACACAAGAAGAAGGATCGCAAAGGGTGCCTGGCAAAAGATCTCCCGGGCACTCAGATCCTTAAAGCTCTTCTCGGAATCCCGGAGAGGCCCAAGGAACACCCGCTGAAGAGTCCAGAGAATATAGCCTGCCCCAAGAACAACCCCCAGGACACTGACAAGAGCCAACCACTTCGTGGTGGAAGATTCAAAGGCCCCAATCAGCACAAGAATCTCTGAAACAAAATTCGCGAGTCCGGGTAGGCCCAAGCCTGCAAAGAGACCAATTGTTGCAAGGCCTCCATAGACGGGCATTTTGGCCGCAAGTCCCCCAAAGCGGTTCAGGTCCCGGTGGTGAGCCCTGTCATACACCACTCCCACAATGAGGAAGAGCATGGCGCTGGAGAGCCCATGCGTAAACATCTGAGCGGCCGCCCCCTGCAAACCTTTGTTCGTCAAAGCGGCAAATCCGAGCAAAACAAATCCCATGTGAGAGACGGAGGAATAGGCGACCAACTTTTTAAAATCCGTCTGCGCCATCGCCACAAAGGCCCCATACACAATACTCACAGCACCGATGAGACCAATCGTAAACTGCACCGATTCGGCTCCAATCACCGTGGGCCCCAAGGGGAAATTGATCCGAAGGATCCCATACCCCCCCAGTTTCAACAGGATGCCGGCAAGGATCACGGAAATCGGAGTCGGTGCCTCGACATGAGCATCCGGAAGCCAAGTATGCAAGGGGACAATGGGAATCTTGACCGCAAAAGCCAGGAACAAGAACCAGAAAATCCAGTACTTAAACGGTAGGCCAAAGAGTGCGAACCCGTCCTCCAAGCCCCCAGCCTGGGCGATTTCCGAGAGCTTCAAGAGATCAAAGGTTCCAGTCTTCAGATAGATGGCAATCATCGCCACCAACATCAGGAGAGATCCACCCAAGGTATAGAGGAAGAACTTGATGGCCGCGTATTCCTTTTTCGGCCCTCCCCAGATCCCGATCAGGAAATACATGGGAAGAAGCATCAGCTCCCAGAACACATAGAACAGGAAGAAGTCCATCGCAACAAAGGCCCCATTCACTCCCACCTCAAGAAGAAGCAAGAGAGCAAAATAACCTTTGACACCCTTGTTGATGGACCAGGAAGAGAAGACTGCGATGAAAAAAAGCAAGCCGCTCAAAAAGAGGATGGGAGTCGACAACCCATCCACCCCAACAAAGTAATCGATGTGGAAGGCGGGGATCCAACTGTGTCGCTCCACAAACTGCATCCCGGCTACCGTGGGTCCGGCATTGGCCGCATCGAGAGAGAACCAGAGGGCGATGGAGAGGACAAGAGGGATGAAGGTTGCTGCTGCAGCCACCGTCTTGATCACATCGGCCTTGGCCTTCGGGATGCAAAGGATCGCAAGCATTCCAAAGAGAGGGGCAAAGGTGATCAGACTCAGCAGCGAACTACCAGTCGTCACATCCTGAAACAGGGAGGCAAGCATTTGCATTCCGTTTTCTCCGGGACCTAGCTAGAGAAGTTCATAGCCGGGAAGTTCATAACCGGTTTAGAGGAAGAAAAAGTAAACAATGAACCCGAGCAGACCGCTCCCAACCATGAAATTCAAATAGCTGGGAAGCGAACCGGATTGGAACAATCGAGTGATCGCTCCAAGGACCTGGGTCATAAAAGCGATAAAATTCACGAAGCCATCAACGATGTTCCTGTCAAACCATCCACTCTTTGTGGACAGGGAAACCGTCATCCGCCCCACGCCATTTACGAAGCCATCGATCACAAACTTATCAAAGGCAGCGCAGAAGACATTCCATTGGTAGACAAGGGGCCGAATGATGAATCTAAGATAGAACTCGTCAAAGTAGTACTTGTTGTAGATCGTTGTGTAGAGGGGACCGAGAGCCTTCACCACCTTGGCGGGATTCAGGACTTTCCAGAAGTAGAAGAGGAAGGCCAGAAGGATGCCGGAAAAGGCCACGATCAGACTCGTTACAAGGGGAGCGATCCCGTGGGGTTCGGACTCAGCCGCAGCCGCGACCAGGACCTTTCCTGCTTCAGGATCGAAGCCCGGGTTTTTGATCAGTGCGTCAAACCAGATGTGATGCCCCAGGAAGTCCCCATTGAAGATCCATGGAGAGGCCCCAAAAAGCGCCAAGGCCGATAGGACGACCAATGGGAATGTAATGGAAAAGGGCGATTCGTGGGCCTGCTTTGCCTTCTCCGATTGCGCCTCTCCATGAAAGGTCATGAAGATCAGCCGGAACATGTAAAAAGCTGTCATCAAAGCAGCGAGGGGGATCAAGATCTTGGGGAGCGACCAGAGGAATCCATGCACATCCCCCAACACAGATTCATAACCGGGTTGAGGGTGCATGGTCGCCGCAACGATCGCATCCTTACTGTAGAACCCCGCGAAGAATGGAAAGCCCGCAATCGCCAGGGTGGAGATGAGCATGGCCAGATAGGTGATGGGCATCTTTTTACGCAACCCACCCATCTGACGCATGTCCTGCTCATGATGCATGCCATGAATGACCGAGCCCGAACAAAGGAAGAGGCATGCCTTAAACCATGCGTGCGTCATCAAATGCATCATCCCTGCACTCAAAGCCCCGCAACCTAAGGCCGTCATCATGAAGCCAAGCTGACTGACGGTTGAATAGGCAAGGACCTTTTTGATGTCGAACTGGGTGATCCCAATGGTCGCAGCAACAAAAGCAGTCAGTGTCCCGACGATCGCAATGACCAATAAGGCATCCGGCAAAAACAGAAAGAAGGGAAAGAGGCGCCCCACAAGATAGACACCTGCGGCGACCATGGTGGCCGCGTGGATCAAGGCCGATACTGGGGTGGGTCCTTCCATGGCGTCGGGGAGCCAAATATGAAGGGGTAACTGCGCCGACTTGCCCACTGGCCCCATGAAAACAAGGAGCCCGGCAAGCGTCATCCAACCGGGGGCGACTCCCCCATTGGCGTGAACTGCCTCCCCCGCTTTTTGAAAGATCTCCAGAAAATCAAAGGTCTTGAAGTGGGACCAGATCATCAGCATGCCCACCAACATCCCAAGGTCTCCCACTCTGGTTGTTAAGAAGGCTTTCTTGCAAGCATCCGCTGCCGAGTTCTTCTCAAACCAGAATCCAATCAAAAGGTAGGAGGAGAGGCCTACCAACTCCCAAAACAGCAGGAGAAACAGGAAGTTGGAGGTAAGCACCAATCCCAGCATGGAGAAGGAGAAGATGCCGAGATAGGCAAAGAAGCGGCTATAGCGAGGATCCCCCTTCATGTATCCCATGCTGAACACATGGACCAGGAAGGAAACCAGGGTCACCACCAACAGCATGACGGCCGTCAAGTTGTCGAAGAGGAAGGCAAAAACAAAATTGCCCTCCTTGCCACCCCCCAACCAATTCCAAGAAAGCCCGCGCATTCCGAGATCCGGATGTCCGGAATGGAGCAAAAACTTGGGATCGAACTGGTTCATCGCAGCCATAAAAAGGAGGATGGCCAGGACCAAGGAACCGAAGATTGCCAAAGTGGGGACAAAGTCGCCCTGACGAGGGAGTTTCTTTCCGAAGAAAATTTGGATGCCGAATCCCAAGAGAGGGAGCAGCAGCAAGGCCACCATCATCCCAATCTCGCCGTCACCAAAACCACCCCAATTGATCTGCATTCCGAACCCCCTCCTATTCTCTCAGAAGGTCCGGATCTTCGGGCCGGACACTGCGGAACTCATCGAAAACACGGAGCACAATCGCAAGAGCAATCGCAGCTTCGGCGGCTGCCAGCACAATGATGAAGGTCCCCATGATCGTCCCATCGATCAGAGCCTCTTTGCCGCGAAAGGCGGAGAAAGCCACAAAGTTCAGGCTCGCAGCGTTGAGGATGAGCTCAACCCCCATGAGGACATAGATCAGATTCCTGCGGGTGAGGACGATCACAAGCCCAAAAAAGAAAAGGATGATCGAGATCACCAAAAACCAATGAAGCGGCACAGCTGGGTTCTGGGGCAAGGATGCGGCAGGGGTGGCTTGCACCAACTCAATCGGCTCGAAGAGGGCCGACACGATCACCCGGGTCATTGAGGCAATCATTCATCCACCTCCACTTTTCGGCGAGCAAGAAAGACTGCCCCCACAAGAGCGACCAACAAGAGAACCGAAGCCACCTCAAAGGGAAGCAAAAACCGCTCCGATTCGAGGAAGGAACGCCCGACCGAATCAATCAAAACCGGATCACCTTTTTTCGCCCCGACCAAGGGCATGTCCTTCCAATGGGCGGAAAGCTGAAACACGGAACGGAGAAGACCGATCAAGGCCAAGATCGCGATCCCCCCCACCACTGCAATGCGTTTTTTACTTCGCTCCTCCAAATCCGGCGGGGTCAGCATCACACCAAACAAATAAAGGACAACAACCCCACCCACATAGACCACGACCTGGGTGACAGCGAGAAAGTCCGAGCCCAATAGAAGGTAGAACCCAGCAACTCCCAAGAGGGAGATCATCAAGCCAAAAGCCGCATGGACGACGTAGCGGCTCCACAGCGTCAAAAATGCCCCGCAGATTGTGGCCACACAGAGAACGAGGAAAACCATGAAGGGACCGCTCATTTTCC
>JALSSW010000187.1 GCA_026984035.1 Planctomycetota bacterium | reverse complement strand
GCCGGTCCTACGCCAGGTAGGAGATGAGGTTACAGGCGGAGCGATCAATGGTGAAGGGCTTCTAGAGCTGCGCGTGACTCGTGTGGGAGAAGACTCGACCTTGGCCCATATCGTCAGAATGGTGGAAGGTGCACAGGCGAAGAAGGCTCCTATCCAGCGTGTCGTTGACCGTGTGGCTGCGGTCTTTGTTCCGGCTGTCATCCTGATCGCCATGGGTACCCTTGTAGCTTGGATGATGGTGGGGGTCGGGACAGAGGCCGCCATTGTGAATGCGGTTGCCGTGCTGGTGATTGCCTGTCCCTGTGCGCTGGGCCTCGCGACGCCGACAGCCCTGATGGTGGGGACGAGTTCCGCTGCACGAGAGGGGATCTTGATCAAGGACGCCGAAGCCCTGGAGCTTGCGCATCGCGTGCAGACCGTCGTCTTCGATAAGACCGGGACCCTGACTGAAGGCCGACCCGTAGTCCAAGGGATTCAGGCGGTCCAAGGGAACGAGGAAGAGCTTCTCTATTGGACGGCGACCGCCCAAAAGGGGAGCGAACATCCTCTTGCAAGAGCCTTACTCGCAGAAGCTCAAAAGAGGGGGATCCCTCTCGGCGCCTTGGATTCGTTTTCGGCCATCATGGGGAAAGGAATCGAGGCGGTTGTGGCGGGACGCGAGATCTTGGTGGGGAGCAGGAGCCTGATGCAGGAAAGAGGGATTCCATTGAAGGATGTGCCTTCCGAAGTTTCCGCTTGGGAGGCGAAGGGTTGGACTTTGATGTTTGTCGCGCAGCTAGGGGAGCGACCATCCCTACTTGGGGCGATCGGTTTGGCCGACGCACTCAGGCCCAGCTCTGGGCGGGCCGTAAAGCTTTTGCAAGAACAGGGAGTTGAGGTGGTCATGTTGAGCGGGGACCACCGGTCTGCTGCTGAACTGGTCGGAAAGCAGCTTGGAGTGGATCGGATCATTGCCGAGGTGTTGCCCGGCGAAAAAGCCGAGGTGGTTGGAGAACTGACATGTTCTGGCAAGGTTGTCGCCATGGTGGGGGATGGGGTCAATGACGCGCCAGCGCTCGCGGCGGCTGACGTAGGTTTCGCTGTCTCGAGTGGGACCGACGTGGCGATGGCGACCGCCTCGGTCACCCTCATGCGACCGGATCCTTTGCTGGTAGGAGATTGCCTCTCTGTGTCCAAGGCGACCACAAGGAAGATCCACCAGAACCTCTTTTGGGCCTTCTTCTACAATGTCGTTGCCATCCCCTTCGCCGCCCTTGGATACCTCAACCCTGTGATCGCTGGGGCGGCCATGGCGATGTCGAGTGTGAGCGTCGTCAGCAACTCTCTTCTTTTGCGGCGTTGGAGGGCACATCGATGAAGCCAAAGCTTCGTGATGGAGGATTCCTCAGCATCGGGAAATTGGCTGAAAAGAGTGGAGTCTCCCCCAAGACGATCCGCTATTACGAGGAGGTCGGTCTGTTACCCGAACCCCAGAGAGGGGAAAATGGTTATCGAAGATATGAGGATCGTGCAGTGCATGTGCTGCGTTTTGTAGGGCGGGCGCGGGAAATGGGCTTCTCGATGGAAGCGACCAAGGAGCTTCTCGCGCTTTGGGGGGACAAGCGGAGGAAGAGCGCGGATGTGCGGGCGATTGCGCTCAAGCACCTGGAGACGATCTCCCAAAAGATTACCAAGTTGCAGGGTCTTCAGGCGACCCTGCAGGATCTCGTGGAATGTTGCCACGGGGACAACCGGCCTGATTGCCCGATTTTGGACGCATTAGCTGAGGAGGAAGGATGGAAACCTATGGAATCAAAGGGATGACTTGCGAGGGTTGTGTGAAGTCTGTGACCAATGCTTTGAAGGCAGTGTTAGGGGAGGATGTAAGGTTCGAAGTCTCGCTGGCGGAAAATTGTGTGAAGGTGGAAGGGGAGCATGATCCCCAGCTCGTCAAACAGACAATCGAAGACGCCGGCTTTGATGTGGAATAGGGCTTTTAAAAAAAGATTGCTTTTCGTGCGGCTTATCTGGGCGGCCGCATTGTATGGGGTTCTCCCTATCGATGAGGGTTTTCATTT
Organism: Planctomycetota bacterium; assembly: GCA_026984035.1. Lineage (GTDB taxonomy): Bacteria > Planctomycetota > UBA1135 > UBA1135 > HyVt-539. Next base: position 5,221 of record JALSSW010000187.1, on the reverse strand, counting down.
GATGGCTGCGAGGAGGCCTGCAAGCCAGTCTCCGGCTTCCCTCTAACCTATTGGGGGCCGAGGGGGTTGATCCCCCCCCAACCTGTATCATCAGACTCAGCTATGAACTGAAACGCTGGTTTCAGTCCCAGTAAGAACCTTGGGAATCGGAGATATTCTGAATGGAAGGATATGGGTTCCCATCGTTAGTTCTCCGGCGGTCATTCCATGACAGCTGGTCTGATGATTCATAAGGAGGTAATACCATGGCGATCGACGATCCCTCTCAAGCCTGGACGCAAAATATGATGAAGCCATCGCGTTGGGTTGGGCTACGCAAGCAGAAAAGGATGATGGAATAGCACAGAACCAATGGGTTCTGGCTAACTTACCCTCATTGGAAGCGAACTACCCTGGAAAGTGGGTGGCAGTGGTTGACGGTACACCATTCGCTGCAGACACTCCCATCGCGGCCGAAGAAGCTGCCAGCGCGGCTTATCCTGGTCGCCAATATGTAGTATTACCTATTCCACCGGCCGCCATGGATCTTGATGTTCTCGTATCGGGTAGCTGAAAAAAGTAAGGAGAAAGTCAATGACAGTTACTTATCGAAATGGAGTTCCTTGGACCAATGTGGTGGTTACTGGCAAGGGGGGCGTAAAGAAGCAAGTACCGATGATTGTAGATTCTGGTGCATCACAAAGTTCACTACCAGCATCGGCAGCCAACGGGATGACGTTGAAGATCAAGGGCATCAAGAGGGTGACGACTGCTGGGGGGGTAATCAATGTCCTCAAGGCCGAAGCCCAAAAGTGGGAATTTCAGGCCGAGAAGAAGAGCGGTTCTGGCGAAGAAACAGCCACCTGTAAGAAGGATTTTAGTCTTGGGGGGGCTCCTCTGCTCGGCAATGATCAAATCGGGGCTGAGGATTGTATCGTTATCAATGATCCGAAGGCTCAGGAATGTAGGATCAAGAAAAGGTGAAAGGTCAAATGGTTCGAGCACTCTCAATGCTGTGTCTTTTGCTGTTCGCTGCGTGCAATGTGCAAAGAGGATTTGTCAAGCCCAATGACGCGGTTGCGCTTCGGGTGAAGAGGCTACTACTCGTGGATGACTCTGGTAGGGAGATTGGGGAGTTGGTGGTGTTCGCCGATCGGCCAGGTCTTCATTTTGTGCCGATTCACCAAGGCAAGAGAGATTTCTCATCCTTTTATATGGATGCTGGGGGTGGCAAGATGGTGCCCGATGTCGGTATCCAGAAGAAGATCGCTTGGCCTTCGCACTCCTTTCTTCAGCAGCATGAATGATCGACCGGTTTCTACCCAAGGGCTAGTCTTCTCCATCTCGAAAATGTCAGGATTGTTGCGGGGTGAAACTGATTCATCAGACAGCCTCATTGGTGCTTATGTCTTGGCTGACAAGCTTACCCTTGCCGGTGAAGGGTCGGACTCTGATGCTTGTTGCGCATCTTGGGGTTGATCCCCAGCTCGTCAAGCAGACGATCGAAGACGCCGGCTTTGATGTGGAATAGGCTCTTTGGGGGCGGTGTGTGGGTCCGGCTTATTGATGCCGACCCACTGTCTGGAAGAGAAGGACGAGTGCACGCTGTAAAACTCTGCGGTCGCTTTCTTCGATCTTACCCTTCTTCACGAGCTGATCGACTTGGGTCAGCATGGCCTCGAAGGATGAGTGGGCTCTGGCGAAGTTTTTATGTTCCTTGTGCTGGAGGCACTCCTTGAGGATCTGTTGCATTCTGAGGGCGTCTTGGAGGTCGGCCCTGGGTTTTTCGACAAAGGGAAGAGGCCTCTTCCGTGCGCAAACCCCCTGGAGCAATTTCTCCGACAAGCGGACGACTCGAGCCATCTTGGCGTAGTCCAGGCGCTTGGCTTGGTCCGAGGGACGGTGGTAGTACCAGGGGGTTGCCGAACTGAGGAACAGGTAAGGGACCTTGTTGGCCCGGAAGGACATGTAGTCGCTTCGGGCAAAGGATGGGCCAAAGGGTTCTAGAATGTAATTCCCCAGAGGGAGAATCTGGAAGGGTTCCTTTGCAAAGTCCTTCTGGGCATGCTTGAGAAGGACTTGAAGAGCTGGGCTGTATTCGCTGCCCATGACATAGATGTCCCCTTTTCTCCAGGGTAGAAAATTGCCTCCAACCAAGTCGAAGATCAGAACGAAACGAATTTGTTCAGTGAGAAGGATTTGGTGGCTGACGAAGCGCCTGGATCCTATGAGTCCTTTTTCTTCCGCATCAAAAAAAACAAAGGCCATGTGGTAGGGGAGCTTTCCCTTTTGCTTCGAAAAGCGTTTCGCCAGGGCGAGGGTGACTGCGACACCCGATGCATTGTCATCTGCCCCGGGGAAGTAGATCTTGCCCCGTTTTCCCAGGTGATCGTAGTGTGCACCTACGAGGACATAGTCCTTTGCATTTTTGTTTCCAGGGAGAATGCCCACGAGGTTTCGGCAGTTGTTACGCCCAAAATGAAAGTTTTGGACATAGCTTGGCCCAGTCTTGTGGCGGACCCCTGGCATGAGGCCGAGGGCTTTCATGTTTTCAATCAGCCAATCGCCCGCTTTGCGTCCCCCGGCTGTCCCTGCCCCGCGCCCTTCCCAGGCGGGTGCAGCAAGTCTCTCCACATCTGCGCGTAAACGTGCCACGAGGGACGGATGGTCTTGCTTGGGGCCTTTAGGAATCAAGAGAGCGAGAAGGGTTCGACTCAGGGCTTTGAGCTTGGCGTATTCGCAATTGCTCATGATGGCGACGCCAGTGTGTTCCTCAGGTAGGGAGAGCAACCAAGTGCGGGCTTTCTCCTGTGCCCCCGCGTGTTCCACCAGGCGTTTGCCTCTGTAGGTTCCAAGCGCAAAGCCAAGCCCGTAGTGGGGCTTCTTCCCGTTCTTCAAGGGCGTGGCTGTCCAGAGGGTTTGCCAGCTCTTTTGCTTGAGGAGCTTGTTGCTTCCCCAAGCAGCTCCGAAGCGCGCCAAATCCCGGACATTGGACAAGAAGCCTCCTCCGGGAAGCTTCCAACTCACGTCGGTGTTGGTGGAGCGAATGGGGACAGCCTTTTTCCAGGGGCGGCGATAACCCACAGCTCTCCCTGGGATGTCCTTCCACTGGTAGTCGGGTTCGAGGCTGTCGAGTCCCAGCGGGACCTTGATTCGGTCCCGAACTTGGTCCCAATAGGGCGCTCCGCCCGCCCTGCGGATCACCGCTCCCGCCAGGATAAATCCATGGGTGGAATAGCTGTATTTGGTTCCCGGCTCGGCGATCAAGGGGGATTCTTTGAAGCTGTCCAGGGCTGTCACGAGATTCGTGAATGGGTGAGGATCCTTATACTCTCGTTTGCTGCGGATGACCTTGCCGTTTCTGTAGTGAACGATTCCTCCCTGGTGAGAGAGCAGTTGTCGCATGCTGATTGGCCAGGGCTTTTTCGGAAATTCCGGGACATAGAAGCGGATTCCTCGGTCGAGATCGAGCTTAGCCTCTTCAACCAGCTGCATGGCTGCGATGGCTGTCAAAGGTTTCGAAATGGAAGCCCAGCGATATTTGCTTGTTCCATCTGCGGGGATCTTGTTCTCGCGGTCTGCGAATCCGAAGCCTTGGACATAAAGGATCTTCCCCTTGCGGAATAAGGCGACCGAGAGGCCGACCAGGTTTTGCCTTTGCATGACTTTTTGCACGGCCCTGTTTACCTGGGCTCCGAGATCTTGGAGAGGTTTTTGGGTGGGGGCTTTGCCTTGGATGGCCGCGCCATGCATGCAAACAAGAAGAGGGAGGAGGGTCATCATCTGCATCATTGATCCTTTCGAAAAGGCGAAGGCCCGGGCTCTTCGAGCCATTCCTCGAAGGTTTTCATCCAGGACTTTGGGATGGGTTGTTTGGTCATGCTTCGCATGTCTACCGAAACTGTGCGGATGCGGGCGATGGCCAAGCGATCTTGGCCCTCTTTGTCCTTGCTCATCCAGAACTCGAAATGGACCGAGTGCTTTCCGATCCCAATGATCCGAAGGCCGATCCAGGGCTCATCCCCATAATGAATCTGCCCTAAAAAATCGGATTCGATGTGGACGGCGGGGAGGCCGAAATGCTGCTCATGCAGAACCTTTGCATAGGGGATGCCCAATGCGTCTTGCCACCAGTCTTCAAAAGCTTGGTGAAAGTAATGGAAGAAGCTCGGGTAGTAGGCGATTCCCGCGTCATCGATATCTCCAAAGCGATAGCGGAATTGTTTTTCGAACCTCATTCCTTCCAGGATAATCCGTGCTTCGAGGTCTTGCCTGTGAAAATCCCGTAGAAAACCCGTCCGCGGGTTTTATGGTCGAAAGCCCTCTGGGCTTTTGAGAAGGTCCAAAACCTGCAATCCTTTCAGCTTCTTTGATTCCCCAAAAACGCTGGAAGCGTTTTTACCAAAAAACCCGCGGACGGGTTTTCCACGGGGTTTTCCAGGTGGTTTTCCACCTAATCCTCCATGCGCCGCCTGCGCTTCTTCTCCCCTTGCGCCTTTTTTTCCCGCAGCCTTCGTTCAATCGACCCCCTGGTCGGCCGGGTCTTTTTGCGGCGTTTTGGGGGCCGCGCCACCTCCAGCAGCAAGGCCCGCAACTTCTCCAGGCAATCGGCCAAGTTACGTCCCTGATCGCGATAGCGACTGGAGGCCAAAATGAGCCGTCCCTCTTTTGTCAGCCTTCCTCCAAACCTCTCCCGAAACCGGGTCTTGACGGTTTTGGGAAGGCTCTTGCTTCCTTCCAGATCCCAGAGAAGCTGCACCCTCGAAGCAACCTTATTGACATGTTGGCCACCCGGCCCGGAGCTTTTTGAATAAAGAAACTCAAACTCCCGCAGCGGGATCTTCAACCTCTCCGTGACGACCAATTCACTCATGTTAGATCCGGCTTCCCCTTGCCGGCCCACCAGGGTCCCGGCCAAAACTGTTTTTCGTGCCCATAACGATGGGCGGCGTGCAGGCTAAGGTGAGGGTTGCCGAGATGAGGACGGGCCATGGCGCAGAGATCCGCCCGCCCTGCTCCCAAGATGGTGTTGACATGGTCTGAGCCAAGGATGGCCCCGACTGCCATGACTGGGACCTTTGCCTCATAGCGGATCTGTTCGGCGAAGGGGACCTGGTACATTCTTCCAAAAATGATGGGTGAGTCCGGGACATTCCCGGCCGAAGACACATCAATCACATCCACGCCTTCGGCCTTTAGAGCCTTTGCCACTTCAACGGCTTCTTCAGGAGTGAAACCCTCC
>JALSSW010000186.1 GCA_026984035.1 Planctomycetota bacterium | reverse complement strand
CAACCGACTCAGTCCGTCATAGTCAAAACTGGTCTTACGCAGGAGATCGCTGCTGCTCCCTGCGCTTTCCCTCCGATCCGTCCTTTGGATCTCTTGCAAAAGACCCGTCCCCGCCTGGTAGACCCATTGCACTCGGTTGCGGGTGGCTGTGGAGCTCCCCAAGCTGTCCTCACTCCGAACACGCCGGCCCAGATCGTCATAAAAGAAGTAGTTGGCTCGGCCCAGTTCCCTGGTCTTGGATGCGACAAGATTGGGAGAATCCTGGTTGTAGGCAATCGTCAAGGGACGGCTCTTGCCCGAAGGCACATCCGTCGTCGTGACCGAAATCGTCCGCAGCAAGGCATCGTAGTCATAATCTCTTCTCTGGAGAACGCTCCCCCCTGCAGATTTAAACTCAGTCTTCTCCAGGAGATCCCCCTTGGAGCCCGAGCTGTAATAACTCGACACAGTCTTCCGTCCATCGGGAAGCACACGTTCGCTCTCACGACCGAAGGCGTCATAGCTCATCGTTGTCACGAGACCCGTCGCATCGGTAGCCTTGGTCACCCTCCCGTCGGAATCGTATTCGTAGCTCCTAGTCCCATAGCTACTCCCGCTCAAACGCCGCAGCTTTTGGTAGAGCATATTTTGATCATCCCAAACAAACTGACTTTGCAAATTCCCTGTCCGATCGATCTGGATCACACGGTGGAGGACATCCAAGCTGTAATCGGTGACCAGGAAACTCTGCACGCTTTGGGACAAAATGCCCTTTTGGCGGCGCTGACGAACAAGGTCCCCTTGGCGATCGAAGAAGCTTTCGGTTCTCAGCAGAAAACCATTGGAATCGGCAAGGGCGTAGGTGGATCCATTCTGATCCTTGGCCAATTGCGAAACGCGCACGACACGCTCGAAGGAGTCGCGCACCAAGAGAGTCTCGGGATCGTAGCTGGGGGCCGTTGTGTTGGAACGGATCGTCTTGATCCGAAGAGGATTGCCGAAAACATCGCGGGTGTACTCGCTTTTGACATTATCGGGACGGGTCCGGGACTTTAAAAAACCAAAAAGCTCATAGCTGAACTGCGAAGTCAATGTCTGCGCTCCGCTGTTTTTTGTGCTGGTCTGGATCTGCGTTTTTATGAGGCCATAGCCTGCGTCACTCGTGCTGGTCTCATAGACAAAAACCGTCTTGGGCCGGACCGAACTATTGCCCACTTCGGTGAAGGTCGGACCTTGGATCTCTGTGACTCTGCGGTAGTCGTCCTCCCTTATGTACGCCAAGAGAGTGGTCCCCTGGTTGACCGTGGTCTGGGTGCCTCCCCCCGCATTCGTGGTCGTCGAAAGAACGGTCGTCAGACCAAAGGGGTCCACCACCTGCTTCAAGCGCGAGGCCCTCCAAGCTTCGATATCCCAGTTTTCGTACGCATAGGTCCAGGTCCTCGAAGGCGAGCCTCCGATCCCGCGGGCCACCACCTTGGTCACCAGGCCCCGCCCCGCCCCATCGTAGGTATATTCGTATTTGAGGCCCGAAGGCAATTGCAGTGACAAGAGGCGTCCACAGGAGCAAGCATCATAGGTCATTTCCCAGACCAAGGAGGCATGACTCCCATTCGCCCCATTCCTCGGATCGGTATTGGGGCCGGTCCTTGTGATCCGCTCGATCTTGCTCGGCACCCATTGGGTCGGAGATGAACTCCCGTTGATCTTGTGTCGCCAGATCTTGGTTTGCACGCCAAGAGGATCTGTCCATGTCGTCATCCCGTCGGGGGAGGCGTTTTCGTCATAGCTGAAGACATGATCCCGGGCCACATTCCCCGGGCCGTATTCGGTCGCTTTTTGCACCCGGTAGGTGAAACCCTGTGCGGTGAAATACGTGTAGCTCAGAAGCTGGAGCGAAGTCGCTCCGCTCTGCCCAGGGTTGACTTCATGGGAAATCCCCGTGATCTGCCCACCCGTCCAAGTAAAAACGGTTGCAGTCTTGGCCGCAGCGGCTCCCGTAAAATCCTCATTGGAATCGTAGACCTTGTTTTCATTCAGGTCGGCCAAAAACTCACGCTTAGGGCGGATCACCTTGGTCAACTGCCCATTGCTGTCATACTCAAACGAAATCGCGTAATCGGTCGAAGCAGAGGGAATCGTGACATTGCTGCGATCAGCATAAATCTTGGTCACCCGCTGCCGGCTACTGTCCCCCGACCAGACAAAGTGGTATTGGATGTCGCGGCTTGTGCGGATCTCGTTCAAAAGATAGGGGGCTGTGCTTGCATAGATGTATTCCACCTTGAGGGGCCAACTCGAAAGGATGGTGGCGGGGTTTTCGATATTGGGGTGCCAGAGCACCGAATCGATGAAATAATCGTCCCCATTGGGATCGACCTTCTTGTAATAAATCCGCGTCCGATCGGGCAGCTCACGATAGAAGGTCCCCCCCTGGCCGGTCCACACCAGCCGATCCCCCCGACCTCCAGCGCTATAGTTGATCACCTCGTTTGGGTCCGCCCCGGGAGGCGCCACATAGACAAAGCTGGTCCCAATGTAATCCACACGAGTCACATCCGAGCCCGGCTGCGGAGCGACCAGGCGCTCTCCAAAAAACGGGCGAAAACCAGGACCGAAGGGGCGGATGTCGGTGTTGTTGGGACCTGATGTCTCGAGAATGGCCGCTGGGTCACCCGCATAAGAACGGTAGAGCATCCCCAAGCGAAATTGGAAGCCTGGGCCGAGGCCTGTGGATTGAAAAAGGGTGACTAGGAAGCGGGCCTCTAAGCTACTGAGTTGGACGACTCCTTTTTGAGCAAAGCGTTTTTGCAAAAAACCCAGATCCCTTCCACGAATCCCTGGGGTCCCTCCCGCATCGGGCGCGAAGGAATAAGAAACTCCTCCGCCACTCAGCTCCGAGAGGGGAGTCAGTGCCCGAAGGTCCAGCAGGGGAGGACAATGGTTGATCGGAAGCTCGGGGCCGCCGTCCCCTCCATTGCTACAAGTCAACCCTGTGGCGCAGCCGCCTGGAGGCGTGGGACTCCCTCCGAGGACGGTGGTCATGACGCCGCCCGAATCCGAAGAACCTCCGCTCGCAGAGGTCTTGCCGCTGACGCCGCCGGGGGTACCGCGCTCTTGGGCGAGAGCATCGGAGAGGGGCAGGCAGAAACTAAGAAGAAGGAAGAAGAGGAGCCGAGCTAGAGCTGGGACTCGGGACTCGGGACTCGGGACTCGGGACTCGGGACTCGGGGGTGACGAATGGGCTCATAGGAGGTTCCTCATTTTGTAGTTTTTTTTGCGCCGGAGGGGTTTCGATGGGGTCGAAATGGGACCGACGTTTTCAGGGTCTGTTTTTCTTGTCCCGATGGCAAGAACTTTTTTGCCAAAAGGGGGGAAGGGAATGAGAAAAAGGATCAAATGAGAATCCGGTAGAATCTTAGTGGGTTTTTCTTTTAAGGGATTAGGACACTTTTATTGGGGGTTTTTTAGCGTCGAAATCTCTCTGTTTTTTTTAGAAAAACTTTAAAAAAAACCTTTAAAAGGTCCTGAGGAGAAGAAAAAGCCGGATGAGTTTTTATGGGAACTTGGGGGAAACTCCCTTTTAGGAGGGCCGGATAAAAGGATTCCAGAGGTTTGGGGGAGCTTGGAGGCTGGGCAAGAGCCTCCCCTCTTTTGTCTCTCCCGCTTTCTCTCTATTCTTTGGGCATGAGAGTCATCCTCCGCACGGGCCTTTTGGCATCCCTTCTTCTCACTTCACTGCTTTTCTCCCAGGGGGAAAAGAAGAGGGACCCAGCCCTGGAACGGGCTGGCGCGAATCGGGGGGAGGTCGAAGCGTTTTTACGGGCTTTGGAGGGGGAGCCACAGAAGTTGGAGGCGGCGCGCTTTCTGCTCAAATGGATGCCGACCTCGGACCTTGCGAGCTTGGGCAAGGAGGAGCTCAAAAGCAACTTGGACCTTGCCTTTGAGGCGCGGAACAAAATGCCTTGGGGGAAGAAGGTTCCTTGGCCGCTGTTTTTGCACTATGTGCTGCCCCACCGTTTTGCTCAGGAGAAGGCGGATCTCTGGCGGGCGCGGCTCTGGCCGGACCTTCGTGAGTTGGTGAGGGGCTGTCCTACGATGGGAGATGCTGCCATCGCGGTGACGAATTGGTGCGCGAAGCGGGTCAAGTTCAAACAAACGGAATGGCGGGATCAGAATGTTGGGGACACTCTGAGGGCAGGGTATGGGCGCTGCGAGGAGATGATGATTGTCGGGCTGGCCGCGATGCGGACTGTGGGGATCCCGGCGCGGCCCTGTTCGGCGCCCTGGTGGGTTACGCAGGATAACAACCATGCTTGGATCGAGGTTTGGGCGGATGGGAATTGGTATTACCTGGGGGGCTCGGAGGGCACGTCGGCTCTCGACAAGACTTGGTTCCGGGGACCTGCGCAGAGGGCGGGAATGGTCGTGTCAGTGATGTATGGGAGGCCGGATGGATGGAAGAAGGGACAGACAGGTAAGGCCCCGACGGGGGACTGGATCTACAAGAACTTGGGGGATGCTTCCTTGATCAACTCGACTTCGGTGTACGCGAAGACGGGGAGGTTTCAGATCCAGATCTTGGATGAGCGGGGCAAGGGGGTGCCGGGCTGTCCCTTTGCAATTTCGGTGTTCAATTTTGGGGGGCTTCGGGCGCTGACGCGAAGGAAGACGGATGCAAAGGGGAGGGCAGAAGTGGAATTGGGTCTGGGGGATTATTTTTTGAGCGCGGGGATTGGAGAGCGGCGAGGGCACATGATCTTGGAAACGCGACCGGGGACACTGCGCAAGCTCCAGTTGGTGTTGCAACAAGGGGCGCTGCCCCCAAAGGCGTTTTGGCTCCGATATCCGACTCCGGTGGAAGCTGCGCGCTTGGCGCGCTCGCTGCCCAAGGCTGGCAAGGTCCGGCCGGCTGGCTTCGTCCCGGTGCAACCCGCTGTGCCCAAACCTGATTTTTATGCCAAGGGCAAATGGCCTGCCTTGGACCGGCTTCTGGGGATCGGGGCAAAGGGCCAGGCGACAGAGAGCCAAGAGGTGGATGGCCAAGGGCCGAAAAGCCAAGGACTTAGGGCAACCAAAGAATGGGTGTCCCTTTTGGCGGACGCGCGGGGGAACTGGCGGGAGCTGGGGAAGGGGCTGTTGGCGCTGGGACCGAAGAGGCTGGGGCTTTCGATGGAGCTTTTGAAGCGGGCTTCGCATTTGGACCGCTTGGAGATGACTGGGACCATGCTGCTGGATCACGTGCAGGGCGCGGAAGGCTACGATCCTGGAGCAAAGGGGACCAATGGGAAGCGAGAAAACTTTCTCGCCTTCGTCCTCAACCAGCGCATCGACCGGGAGCATCCAGCGGCTTGGCGTGGGGTCCTCGCCAAGGCATTCGCCGGGCCTCCAGCCGAAGATCCGAGCGCGCGGGCCCAACGGATCCACGCTTGGATCCAGGAGCATATCCTCCCCGAGGAGCGGGGACGTTTTGGCCCCATTCAGGGTCCTCTCGCCAGCCTTCGGGCGGGGCGGGCGACGGCCCGGGCGCGAGCCATTCTGGCCGTCGCCGCGCTGAGAGCGCTCGGGACCCCAGCGCGTTTCGACCGCCAACAGCCCACGGGCTTTTTCTTTTTCGATCATCAGTCCTGGCAACGCCTTGGCTTCGACCAGAGTCGGGGCAAAACAACTCCTGCCCTCCTCGGCAAAGGAAGGGTGTCCCTCTTTCTCCGCCAAGGCGGCAAAGCATTTTTTTCCACGCGACCCTTGGATTTCTCGCGCTTTGAAAACGGGGCCTGGAACCCGATCCGAGGACTCAACATCCGTCGCGAGGGGAAGCGACTCCTTGCCCAGCTCCGCTCAGGCTCCTACCTCCTGACTGTCGGGATCCGCAATCCCAATGGCGACCCCTGGATCCAAACACGCTTCTTCGATCTGGATAAGGGCCAAGACCTCTCCTTCCATCTCGACCTCGACCTTCCCAAAAGCGCAGGCATCTTCCGCTTCCCCCTCGCCCGCAAGGGGAAGGGCCTTCCCCCTCTCACCCTCCCCGGAACCAACACTTCTCTCCAGGACAGCCTCAAAAGCGCGCCCACCCTTCTCCTCGTCCTCGATCTAAACCAGGAACCCTCCGCCCGCGCCCTCAGCCAAGCCCTCCGCGCCTGGCCCAAGCTCCGCCCCCTCGGCACCCGCGCCATCCTCGTCCACCGCGGCCCCCGCCCCACAAACCTCCCCAAAGGCTTTAGGGGACACCCATGGTTCAAGGCCGGGAGCGAGCCAAACACCGGGGCTGCAAGCACTTGGGCCAAAGCCTTTCCCAAACTGCCTGCCGTTCTCCTCTTTCACAAGGGAGGCAGCCCCCTCCTCGAACTCGAAGGTTTCGACCTCAAACTCCAAGACTTCCTTGAACAAGCTGCCCGCCAGCTCCGCAACTGATCGAGGTCGACCATGCCAAGCTTTCACCTCCCCCAAGGCCCTCGACGCATCGTCTGCCTGACCGAAGAGCCGACAGAGATCCTCTACCTTCTCGGCGAAGAGGAGCGCATCGTCGGCATCAGCGCCTACACCAAACGCCCGCCCCGCGCCATGAAGGAAAAACCCGCCGTCACCGCCTTCGTCAAAGGGAATCTCAAAAAGATCAAGGCCCTCCAACCCGATCTCGTCATCGGGTTCTCGGACATCCAGGCAGACCTGGCAAAAACTCTGATCAGCGAAGGACTCCCCGTTCTCATCTTCAACCAGCGCAGCCTCCAGGAAATTCTCGACGTCATCCTCGCTCTCGGAAGCCTCGTCGGAAAGAAAAAGGAGGCAGGCATCTACGTCCAAAACGCGATCCAGCACCTCGAACAGACTTTCGAGCGCAACGCCGCCCGCAGCGCCCCCCGCCCGAGGGTCTATTTTGAAGAATGGGATGATCCCATGATCTGTGGAATCCACTGGGTCAGCGAACTCATCGAAATCGCCGGCGGCCAAGACCCCTTCGCCGACAAAGCAACCGGCAAATCAGCCAAGGAACGCTTCGTCACCCTCCCCGAACTCCAAGCGGCGGCCCCCGATATCGTCCTCGCCTCTTGGTGCGGAAAAGCCTTCAATCCCCAAGCCTTCAAAAAACGCGCAGGTCTCTCCAACCTTCCCGCCGTCCAAAACAACCGCCTCCACGAAATCCCCGCAGAAATCATCCTCCAACCCGGACCCGCCTGCCTCTTTGATGGCCTCAAAGCATTAGAGGATGCCCTTTGGAATCCGCATCTTTAATTTCCTGGGACTGCTTTTTTCAAAACCCAAGATCCTGAATCTCTACCCGATCAGGGGCATCTCAAGGAACCAAAGAGCAACACAAACCAAAAAAAACGGATCCTCCAGGCTTCACCGCTGAAGGCCGGTCCCATCCCACTGAGGAATCCTCAACTGGGGAAGGATGAGGGGCTTTGAAAAAAGGCCGAAGGAAAACCTGAGACCGTTGGGATTGATTCAATTGGGTCGCTGTGAGTGATTTCTAAAGAGTTCACAGCCTCTTTAAATGAAACTCAACTTTCATGATCCGATTATTTTCATAAC
>JALSSW010000185.1 GCA_026984035.1 Planctomycetota bacterium | reverse complement strand
CAATCCCTTGCTCTATCTAACGGATGTCATGAGGCAGATTCAGTTTACCAAGGCTTCTGAGGTGGAGACCTTGATCCCGAGGATGTGGAAGGAGAGCGATGCGGCGAAAAGGCGGATCGGGGAAGAGCGGGAGAGGATGCAAAGGGTCATATGATGCAGATGGAGTTTGAGGGGAAGTAGGGGTAGGCTGACAGGGGACAAGGGGGAGAATCAAGGGGTTTTTGGGACGGGAGGGGTGGGGGGGCCGAACAGATATATTTGTTTTGTCCTTCCCTTCAGTTCCGCAGCCTCTTGTTGATGCTTTCCTCATGGTCCCATAACGTGGCTTCATGCTCGTAGTATGCGGCGATTTTCTCAAGGAGTCTCCCGACAAATGGATAGTTAAAACCCAAGGCCTCAGCCCAAGACCGGTATTTTTTTACGAGCCTGCGTTCTTGTTCACCGCCTTCCCCTCGGGTAGTAACACCCCGGGAGTTAAAAACACCAAGGCGGAATCCCTTTTCAATCTCGAGAGATGCAATTTCTTCCATAGCCTTGCAGGCCGCTTCGCAGGGCCACATGCCGTTCTCACCCTTAGGCGCCTTGGCGAGCAGTTGACCAAGGCACTGATCACCAATGTCCGCGCGGCCGTTCTCGCGGCACAGGTGCCGAACCTGGGTGAGCCATGCAACGAGTGCCCCCGCGTCTATCTGACCATTTTCGTCCGTGCCGGGAATCTTTTTTATCTGGTCAAGAAGGCTATAGGCTGATGAAGCGATTGCCACGCGCTGCTCGGGGTTCTCGATCCTCCATTCCGGCGGATCCTCTCCTTCGTCACTCCGCTTGTATGCGAGTGCCACCGCCTGGGCAAACATCTCAGGCGTTTGCGCGATCTGGCTTTCGAGATTCGGAATCCCGTGCTCACTGTGATTAAGGGCCTCGATGAAGAGAAACTCGAGCTGGGCCATTTCATCTCGGGTGACGCCAACACGGCCGTCAAGCGAATCCAGTGCCTCGGATATGTAATCGCGGTCGAGCTTAAACTGTTCTGCCGGTTCGGTATTGACCTTTGCGACATCGCGCAGCAGCCGCTTGAGGCGTGAAGTCTCAATGTCTTTGAAACTCATGCGGCCGGCGTAGAAAGCCGCGCGGGGCCTCTGGGACTCCAAAAGACGATCGATCATTTCGGTAAGCTCGGCGGGCGTGTGCCGGCCCCAGGACGGGACCACGTCCTTCCAGTACCGGGAGCGGATGTCCTCACCATAACCGTCCAGAAGACGCCAAGTGGATGCCTTGAAAGGCGCGCATACAAATAGTCGCTTACGTTCTTCGGCAGGTAGCTCTTCAGCTACAGACTGCAATACCCTGGCGCGCGTCTCGTCCCCGATCGCCAAAAGGAAGCCTTGGAGGCACCACTCTGCCTTGCTCAGGAGTCCTCCGTCAAGGGAAAGGCAGCGCCGAATGAAATCGGCCCGCGAGCTAACGTCGGTAAGGCAAGATGCCACGTAATGGCCGACGGTGTCGGAGGCACCGCTGCCGGTAAGCAACTCCTTAACACCCTCGAAACCGCGCTCTGTCCATATCTCAGTTATCGCTTCGCGGCGCAGCCTGTCGATGTGTTCGCCGCGCTTCTTATTTTCAAAATCCTCCTTTTCGATCTCATCAGCCGATTCCTGCACCCACTGACTCGCAAACAGCCAACCGTGCCGGATGACCGGATCGTCGGGCCGAAGGCTGTCATAGGCTTCGCGGGCACGGTCGCGGGTTGCGTCCCCAAGCTCCCGTCGGCGGCTACGCCGAGTGAATGCGAACAATCGGATGCGTTCACGCAAGAATGCCTTAGCGGATTCGCCAGCTGTTTGGGACCATTCATCGATTAGGCCCCAGATCTTGAATTGATTTTCCTGAGGCATTGCTGGGAGAGATTCGACTAAATCGCCTAGAGTATTCTGATTATGGGTTGGCCAATCGATCAGGAAGTCCAGAGTCTTGATCCTAAATTCCGACGCCTCCCTCACCCCTACAAATTGCCCAGCCCCCGAGGCGTCACTACGCCAACGAGGCCGGTAATTATATTGTCCGGCCTGGGGGCCAGGCTTGATCTCTGTGATACCAATCTTCCAACCGGCATTGGGAAAACGCTTAATAACCATTTCCAGGACCTTGACTCTCTGATCTACCGAGGCCGCCGTCTGCGGCATCCATGATCTGAAGATGGCCTGAAGGCTGGCTTCTGGTTTATTCGCCCAGTTGTCGCCGATTTTCGGTCGGGAGAGCTGGGCTAGGATCGCCGATACGCGCGAGAGGTTTAGTGGTTTCCAGGCAAGGCACTCCAGCGCCCAGAGAAGGCCCGTCCTCGACGGCGATGCCCAGAACGAGCCGCTGTCGACAGGCTTGAGAAGACCGAAGACAACGGGATTCTTGCATCGCAGGTCCTTTTCGATGATCTTCAGGAATTCATCGGGTGCGGCTTCTGCATAGCGTGGCAGATTGCGGTCGTGAGAGAGCAGCTTTTCAAGTGTCAGCGGTGTTAGAAGTTTGCGGATTAGAACTGTGACCCGGTCTTCGACGTCGATGCCGAGACGGCTCTGGAACAAGTTGTTGCCGTGGACCGACAGGATGACGAGTGTTTCACAGATAGCCTCGCGCAACGCGTCGGAGTGATCGCGTTTCTTGCCATACAGGGCCGCGGCCCACCTGGCCTCTTCCGGCAATTTGAGCGCCGGGTCGGACTCGGAAAGGACGTACTCTGCGGCCTCGAAGAATCGGTCGAGGTCCGCCGGCGTTATCATCCGCGCAATCGCAAACAAGGCGTCAATCTTCGATACAACACCCCGGTAACGTCCGGCAGACCAAACAGGGCTGTCATCGAACCGAAGTAGGCGCGCGACGTCGTCTTCGATCGTTTCGTACTTTCGATCCGCCACGTAGGAGACGATCTCATGATCAGCCTCCGGTTCGGCATGCCAAGCGCCGATCAGGGTCATCGGCACAAGGGTCTTTGCCGTGTCGTCATCGCCGGCCCATGATGGCGTCCTGATCGCGTCATTCTGCGAGAGGCGGCGGCGCAGGATCGTCGGCGAACGACCCGACTCCCTTGCTAGACGATCAAAGTCGCCATCGTCGATTCCCATGGCGGTGAGCGCCTTCTCGAAGGCGCAATAGCTGAGCAGGTCAAGCGCAATGTCGGCTTTTGTATCGATGGCGTTGCGTGGACGGATCACGATGTAATGAAGCCGGGGATGGGCGTAAGCGAGTTCGCGCTCGGCGTCCTCGGAATGGACAATCGGGATGAAAGGCACTGAAGACGCGATGAGCGTCCTGATTGTCGCAGGACATGTGAAGACTGCGGAGATGTCTTTGAATCGGCGGAACACTTCTTCATCAAACAGACAGGCGAGAAAAGCAAGGGCCTCATCCCGAGAATCAGCAGCGACGATGAAGGGCCTGTCGCTCGGTTTATCGAGCCACTCCTTAAACGTGTCCCGGTACGCGGCAATTGACGGCGAGAAAATTTCAGGCGTCAGGTGGGGATGGCTTGCGTTCGCCCAGCGCTGCCACGCCTCCTCCAGCGTCTCATAGCCGCTAACTGGCAAGGTGAGTTGTTCGGCAAGCCAGATCTGTGCTGGCACCGACTGCTCCAGCCATTGCTCGAGATCACTCGCATCGAACGCCCTGACGGCCTTCCAGTCGCCGGCCTCGTTCTTTTGTTTCTCCCACACTGTCTTGCCAGGCCAGTTGCGAGGTGTCACGAAGACGAAAGTGCTGTTTGCCCGCTCGGAGGAATCAACCGATGCAAGCCGTGCGGTGTAATCGCTGTTCGCTTTTGCACCTGGATTCTGGTTGGTACCGAATTCCCAATAGGATCTCCCTTCAGGAACCCATGGGGTAGCGGCACCCGCTTCGACGAAACCATCGGAGCCCTTGCGCTGCGCGTTGTCGTAGCCGGGGAAATCGACCTTGCGGAAGTCATTGTCGGTAGAATGCACCAGCTTCCGCAGAAGGACGGGAAGATGGGTGCGGGCATCGATCTGGCTATCGGCCCAGTGTTCAATCTGTCTTGCCTTGATGGCCAAAAAGGGTGGAACAAATGCTCTTACAACGACCTTTTTTTCCCCGGCCTGCTGCTTGACCCTGTCGTGGGCAGCCTGCATTTCGAGGAGCTCGCTTCGGTCTGCATCGAACACTTTCTCTAGCCGAATTGCCATTTTTTGAGACAGGGAAGATTTTCCGTTGAGAAATCGCGACAGCGCTGGTCTGCCGATGCCGAGCCGTTTAGCTGCATCCGTCACTGTCATTTTCGGCGGGATGATACTCTCGCGGACAAAGGTTCCAGGGTGGGGAGGTGTTGCCATGAAGCGAATTGTATCGTGTAGCGCTACACACAACAAGCCTATTCTTGGTGGACAATAACCGACCGAAGGTCTCAGTGCTCGAGTCAGCAGAACTCTTGACTCGGCGCGCTAAAAGCCGTAGTTTTTTCCCATGAACGAATCGGTCCGTAAAGCGACCACCCAGGCGTTCTTTTTCCAGCACCGGGTTTTTTCCCGGACCAGGCCGTACGGGAGCTGGTCTCTGGTGGGCAGCGGGATCGCCTGCGAAATCGCCTTGATCGAGGCAAGCTTAAACTCTTGGCCCGGGGATTCTACGCCCTTTTCCCGGCGGGATTGCATCTGAGAGTTTTCAGCCGGACGCGATGCAGGTCGCGGCCGCCGGACAAGCCCAGAGGCCCTTTTTTGTTACCACAGCGCGCTGGAGCTGTTCGGGTCCGCTCATACCCCCTGGCGCGATTGCACGGTATTCACCGAGCAACGTCGCAAGGACCTTCAGCTTGGCGCACGCGCATTCATTTTTACTAGTTTCCGCCTCCCCGCAGTATCTGGTACCTTGATCGAAGGCGGCGTGGAGGCCCATTCTGCCGCCGTTGGAATTTGATCGTCCCTCTTCAATTTGTGCAGATCGGAGGACCCGATAAGTCCTAGCCTCGCGTATCTTGAAGGCTGTATGTGCCGTCGGGACCGGGTTCCCGCTTGCGGACCCCGGAAAAGGCCGTCCGTCTGGGGGAACTCGCTGATGACATGGGCCGCCACGCACTTCTCAGAGAAGTTCTCGTTCTCAAAGGGGGTACGGCTCTCAACCTCCGCTACAGTGCACCCTCGCGGTTCTCAGTCGATCTCGACTTCAACTACATCGGGGCCGTTGAGCGCTCAGACATACTGGAGTTGCACCCCCCGGGTGGAGCGGGCCGTGATCGAGCTTGCCCGGCGACCCGGAAACCGTGTCCAGCAATCTACTGACGTCCTCGCGGGGCGCAAGTTCTACCTCGATTACCATTCTGTATCAGGTCCTCAATATCGCATCGAAGTGGACCTCAACTTCCTGTTCCGGACTCCCTTCGTCCCGCCCGTTCGGCGTGAACTTTGGCAGCCTGGGGAGCTGGACAGGCCAATGGTGCCTTGCGTGGGGGATGACGAGCTCCTTACAGGCAAGCTGCTTGTCCTGGTGGAACGCTGCGCTGCCCGCGACGCCTGGGATGTGGCCAACTTGGCTCCAGATCTCGTGGCCTGTCTTGGAAAATCCACTTTCCGTGCCCGCTTCGTGGCCATCGCCGGGATGCTGGATCACCCTCTCGGGACTTATGGTCGAGAGTTGCTCGAAGCACAGTTGACCACAGCAGAGGTGAGGGAGCCGCTTTTGCCTATGCTGGCCCCTAGGACCGCAATGTAGAAGCCAGTGTGCTCGTTGATTCTGTCTGGCGGCGGTTGGGACCCTTGCTTGATCCCCGACCTGAGGATACGTTCTACCTGAAGGCGTTGGGGGAGGGGCGCCTGGCTCTGGAGGCTCTATTCGACGGCGACCAAGGGGAGATCGATCGCTTCGTTCAACATCCGGGACCGCATGGATCCTCCACGTTCCCCGACCCCGCAAGGAGCTTCCTGAACCATGGCCCTCAATCCCACCATCTACACGGAGAAGGTTGTGCGCAGCTTCCTGCGTTTCCAGCTCGCGGCCTATCCCTTCGCCGACGAGGGCATTTATGCCCAGTGCGCTGGCTTCTCTCACAACCAGGGAAGTGGCCCTTGCCTGCTTTTCTGCGACTAAAACTTGGCGCGATATCCAGGTAGAGAATTTGAGACCTCGTTGGATGCTGTTCCTGGAGACTCCAGAAGAAGCGGAAGAAGGCGTTTCCCTCTGGAGGATCAAGAAGAAACGTTAAGGGAAAGTGGAAGACCCCCGTGGAAAACCCCTCCGGGGGTTTTTTGGTAAAAACGCTTCTAGCGTTTTTGGGATGGGCTTTAGGTATTGGGGGGCTAGGGTTTTTGGTGTGCCCGAAAGCCCGGAGGGCTTTCAACCGTAAAACCCGCGGACGGGTTTTCCACGGGGTTTTCCACGGGGCTTTCCACGGGCTTTCCAAGGATTTTCCAGGTGGGCCAGCCACCCCCTCTCGGATCTTCTACCTCGGATGGCTTTGGGAACAGCTGCGGATCGGTTTCAGCGCAGGGTGATCCTGCCGCAAAGGCCGGTGCTCCACAGGGGGCGCCTAAGGTGCTGATGGAAGGATTCTTGGCGGAGGGCGCGGGTTCTTCCGCTGGATTCTAGGAGGAGGGAGGGGGAGAGGTTTTTGACGAAGCGGGCCAGGGCTTCGGATGGTGCGCCGTGGTGGGGGAGGAGGAGGGCGAGGGGCCTTTTCTGCGTCCTCTTGGGAAGGAGTTCAAGGATGCGGTCGAGGGTGTTTCCTTCTTGGTCCCCCAGGCAGAGAAAGTCGAGGCTGGCTTGGAGGCTTGGCTGGAGTTTTATAAGACTGATCAGGCCTCCGTCGTTGGAGGTTTCGAGGTCCGCGCTTTCAAGGGGGAGGCTGGTCTGGATAAGGCCAAAACGTTCCAGGGATTCCCCCGGGAGAAGAAGGCGGTGCGCTTGCCCATGATTGCGGAGGATCTGCAAAAGAGCTGCGCATTTGGGGTGGGCGGGGAGGAGGACTTCGGCGATGGGGATGCTTTGGAGGAGGCCCTCCAAGGCTCCGCTGTGATCGCTGTCGGCGTGGGAGAGAACCAGGAGGTCAATGCGGGGGAGGGCTTCTTCTGCCATGAAGTCGGCCAGCAATTGCTTGGCCCGTCGCCCTCCTTCGCGGTCACCGCAGTCCAAGACGATGACGCGTCCTCCTGTCTGGACGACGACGCATTGGCCGTCTCCGACCGGGAGAAGGGTGAGCTCTGTTTTGTGGACCCTGCCCCAGGGGAGGAGGGCCAGAAGGGAGGTCAGGAGGCAGCTTGAAAGGAAGATCCGAGGGGAAGCCCTCCAAGCGGCCAAGCCGAGTCCTGTCGCAAACAGGATCCAGATCCCCAAGCTGGGAAGGGCGGGACTGGTGAGAAGCACGGGTAAGCCCAGTCTGTCCAGATGATGCAAGATCCCGAGATAGAGGTCGCAGCTGCCTTGCAGCGCCCCGAAGAGGACGCCCGGGATGGGGGAAGGAAGGAGGGGGACCAGGACCGAAGCCAGGCAGCCTAGGAGGAGAAGAAACAGGAGAGGGACGAGGAGGGGGCTGAGCAGGATGCCCCAGGGCGAGGAGCGATGAAAGGCGAGCAGGGAAAGGGGCAGGGTGGCGATCCAGGCAGCGAGGGAGGCGAGGAGGAGGGAGCGGAGTTTTACAGTC
>JALSSW010000184.1 GCA_026984035.1 Planctomycetota bacterium | reverse complement strand
GGCTAGCCCGAGTTTCCTATTTTCTCAGATAGATTCGACTTCGACCCGCTTCATCGATCTTACGGCACGTCTCCAGGAACTCAGCATACCTGTCAGGCGCTACCTTTCCCGGAAGGAGAAAGAATCTTCGATGAATGCTGACTCCATTCTCCCCTGAGGGTTTAACGCTTGTGGCGAAATCAATATTAAACTTGCGCACTAAATGACCCTTGGGCATCTCCTTTAAGGAATAGTCACCGGGATCGATTTCCAGAGTAAAATCGTTGACTGCGAAAACCTTGAGATCCATCGGGAGTTTTCGGGTGGGTCTTCCACCAAAGGAACGAGTCAAGTTTATTGGTGGGAGAAGGGGGGGAATACTCCAGCGACTCCCGATCTTGTCCACAAGATCCCGCCGCAGCAACCGAAGGTCGATCCGCAAAGGTGTTCCCTTGCGATCGATATCCGGATAGATCACTTTTTTGACTCGGAAACCTGGAAAGGTTCGTCCTGCGATCCTTTGAGCGATGATCTTGCGCACATTGACCGGTTGTGCTTTGACGAGTTCTTTGTTGGCAAAACCCTGAAGGCCGGGAAAAAGAATGCTTGCCTCAAGGATTCCGTCATTACCCTGCAATCGGAGTTTGGCCTTGACGATGGTTGGGGCCAATTCCATCAGGTCGACCTTGGGCATTCGGATGGGGGTTCCTGCGTCTCCCTCAAGAAGAATCGCCGGGGCTCCCCCGAGGGGGTTACGACCCAAGCGGGGAATGGTTTTGCCAAAGGGAAAGTAACGTGCCGTTCCCGGCATCAGCCAATACTTGGGTCCATCCCGAGGTTCCACTCGGACCGCAGGGAAGACCCAAAACTGATTGGGGTCGAAGAATGGGGCTGGATTGTTGTCCAATTCGGGGGGGGCAGGATGGATCAGGGCCGAAGTCCAAGGGATCCCTTGGGATCGCAAAAGGGAGACCTCAAGATAGAATCGTTCCCCTTCACCCTTCAGTAAGACACTCACGGGGTCGGGAGAGCCCGGTCGCTGGTTTGCGTCGGGGCAGTGCTCATTAACAAAGGCGTGGATTGCTTTTGCTTTGGCCAGATCCCCAACCTTTCCTTTGCAAAGCTCAGCGGCTTTCTCTCGAATTTCCAAGAAGGGATAAGTCCGAGCAAGAAGGCTCATTCGACGGGATCGAACGGTAGGTTGGATATCCGCTTCTTTTCCGAAGGTCACCCAAGGCACCAATGTTTCTAAGGGAGGAGCGTAACGCTCCGTCTCCAACCTGGGCATATCCTTCTTCTCAAAAATCCAGGCAATGAGCTTACCTACTTCCTGTTTACGCACCTCTTTCTTTGGGAAGTTGCGCAGAACAAACTCACCGAGATCCTGGTCCTTTGGCAGAAGGACCACAAGGCGACTAAAGCGGAAGGGTTCATCTTTGGCTTGAAAGTAGAACCTAGGAAAGTCCATCAATTTTTCTCGGGGGGCTCCGTGATAATTCCTGTAATGGTGCAAGAGGAAACAACCCGGCTCCATCTGCGGCATCTGAAAGCTGTTATCCACCAGATGTGGGGCATAAGAGGTTCCATCCTTGTGAATTGTCCGCACATCGAGAAGTTCTTCGGCCCGGGCCGCTTCGGCATCCTCCTTGTGCATCTCTATCCCTTTTTGGTCATTGATGCGACGGATTTGATAGACCTCATTTACTGAAGAGCCATCCGGATAGACACGAACAAGCATTTGGTCCACAAGGAGCGTAGAAGGGGCGGAGCGATCCTCCGGTCTTTCTTTGAAGGCCGCAATTTCTGCGATTCCATCCACCTTGAAGGGAAGGAATTCCGGAAACTCCTCGGTCCCCTTAATCGTCGCGATTTGCTCCCTGAGAAGCTGACGCTCGGGGTCGAGCCGTCGGGCCTCTTCCATCGCCACCAATGCTTCTTCGGTTCTTCCCATTTTAAAAAGGATGTCCCCCTTCCATGCAAGGTGAGAGGGGCTTTTTTGGATCGAGGTGGGGAACTGGGCTGCCAAAGCCAAGGCATCGGCATAACGTCCCTGAGTCTCGGCTTCTTCGGCGAAAGCCTTGAGAGCTTTGTAACTCTTGGGGTTGCGCCAATATCTGCGCCTTAAAAGGTCATTGGTCAGATCGTCTTTCTGGAGTTGTCGGCTAAGCCCGAGAGCTGCTTGGATAAAATCCTTTCTCCCCGGGAACTCCTGGAGTTCCTTTTGAAGGAGGCTGAGGGCGCCGGCAGTGTTCTCATAGTTATCGAACCATTGGACCTTTTTGAGGATTAGACTTGGGTTATGGGGGTTTTTTGTGAGAAGTTCATCGAGAAGCTTGTTGTAGGAGCCCCGCCAGCCCATTTTCGAAAGGATGTCTAACTCCAAGTTCCATGCAACCAGTGCTGAGGGGTGCTGTGTTTCCCCCTTTTTGCAGAGTTTGAGAGCAGCTTCTTTTTGATCGTCGGCATAGAGGCGTTGTACTTTGTTCCGAAACAAAAAGCGGTGGGTTAACGCTGCCTTATCATCGATTTCGAGGGCTTTTCGGATGGCTGTTCGCCGCAGATCGGAGGGGATATGCCGAGCCCGACTCCAAGCCTGGATATAAGCCGACCTCAGTGAAAGGTCCTTCGGGTTTTGTTCGAAGGCATCCTTTGCAAATTGAAGCCCCCTGTCATATTGAGCTTGGGTTCCTAAGAATAGACCGAGAAGTGCCTTCAGATAGGGGCTTCCTTTGAGGTTCTCGTTTCCCAACCCCTTTTCCAAAAAGCTTGTAGCCCGGACAAAAGGACCCCCTGGTGCGACTGCGGTCCCTTGCGGATGAACAAGTTTTTTTGCTTCCTCGCTCAAACCCCGGATGGTGTTTCCTTGTGCATCACAGATGCGCAGGGAAATGGACGAAGTAACGGTTGAGGTTGTCTTGACCAAAAGGTGGTTCCAACCTTGGGCGATTCCAATGGGAAGATAGAGTTTTAAAGGGGTTGGAGAGAGGGGACGGTTCACCGAGCTGATTTGCTTGCCATTCCACCAGACTTCGAAAGATCCGACTGTGCGGAGTTCGAGATATGCTTGGATGGCTCGCTGGGCTGAGAGTTGAAAAAAACCATATTGGCAACCTTTGGTTCTCCCTTGGGGGATATGCGGCTCAAGTGTGATCTGGGTATTCCCTTGAGGTCGTTGGATCCGGCGCCATTTCACAGGACCGAAGCGGCCCATGAACCTGTTGTCGAGATCCACAGGGTTCTTTTCCACAGCAAAGGTAACCCCGGTGAAGTTGGAATCCCGCCCACCAAAGGGGCCAATAGCCCAACCTTTTTGTAAGAAATCTTGGCTGGGATCTATTTGGATTGCTTCCTGAAATTTGCCCGTCATAACCTTGTAGGCATAAGCTCCTTTTCGAAGAGCAAGACGGGCGAGCCCATGAAGCTTGGGGTCTTGGCTGAGGTCAAGGATGGCTTTCCACGTTTTCCCCGGTTCCCTTTGCTTGGTCGCGAGAGTGATCAGGTTTTTGGCGAGCTCCTCAGCCAGCGGGCTACTCCCTTCTTTTTTCAAAAGGGTCAGGATCTTGGTTCGTGTTACCTTGAGGTCAAAAGATGACCATAGGGTAGCGTCCAGGATCTCTTTGAGAGTTTGCTCCTTGGGGAGGACATCTTGCTGATTTGGAGGGGTGACTCCGGCTTTCGCCCTGTTCCCAACCTGCTTGGGGAAGAAAACGGCAAGGAGAGCTACAGTAACAAAGGGAGTTAGCATCATTCACAGTCCTCTTAGGGTTCACAAAGAGCCCAGTTTGGGAAACTGCCAAGGGATCTCCCGAGGGGGAGATCCAAAAAAACAAGGGTTATCAGGGTAGGAAGGAACTGGGATTCTTCAACTTCTCAGGAAGGTATTCGCGGGTGACAAAATTAAGATCGTAGGCTGCAAAAGCCTGTTGCTCTGCGCGGATCCCCATTTTGAGAAGTTGTTCTAAGGCTTTTTTCCATGGGCGGTGGCTTTGGAAAAAAGGATCATTTTTGAGGGCATCCTTGGCCCGCTTGATGTCCACCTCTTTGAGGGGATGGACCGCGTCCTTCTCTCTGAGTCCGTAATCCACGATGTCCTGTGGGGTCACCCCTAAGAATTTTGCCCCAGGGACACAGAAAAAATTGTTGATGTGAGCAGCGTTGCCAGATCCCACCTTGAGAGAGCGATAAATATTAGCGATTCCGTAGGGGTCGCAGTCGACAAAGGCATAGACGGGAATCTTCTTTTTTTCGCTGAGGAGGCGGAGGAATCGCCGACAGGCTCGAGTGGGGACTCCTCCCATTTCAACAAGGATGCAGTTGTGGGTCCTCCAAAACTTGTGGGAGGAAAGTCGCTCATACATTCCGTTGGTCTCAATGGCGAGGATGAAGTCCGCTTTTGTCTTGAAGTCTAGATGCTCTACTCGCGCGGGAATGCGCCAGGCGGATGAGCCCATTCGTGTGCAGTCTATTTCTTCCCGTTCACCGGTCTCCAGATCCCTGTCGACGACGATGAGATTGCCCGCAACCGATCCTCCATGTTCAGCAGGCTTAAATCGGAGTTGTTCGCGGGAAATCTTCTGGAGGCTGAACATGGCTTCGATGTCATCCATGACCGTATCGGACTCGGTTTGCTCCTTAAACTTAGCCTCTCCCCAGTTTTTGGAGTTGTAATAGGCCTCCCTCTTGGTTGCGGTGTCATCAGTTTCGATCAACTCCATAGAAGCCGCCATCATTCGGAGCATTTGGGCAAAGGCTTTCACGGAATTGAAAGTCAGGTCACGCCTCTTTCGACCGCGCCCAAGCTGGAAGTAGCCGACCTTTTTTTCGTACTTCACGTTCTTGAGAGAACGAACGGGAAAGACGATCTCCGGCTTCTTTTTCTTTTGAATCGTCTCGTGGATCTTAATTGCGGAATCCTTGATACATTTGAGGGTTCTTTTGTCGAGAGCTTCAAGAGGACGTGATCTTGCTTTGCGGACTTTTCTTCGTTTTGTTGCCATTGATGGTTCCGTTTTTTTCGAGGGGGCTTTCCTCGGGGTTTTCTGTTTCCCGCTATTTTCTAGTAAGGATTCCTCTTCTAGATCTTGCGGCTCCTTTCCAGGATCCCGCGAAGGATTTCTACATCTTCATCCCGCGTCTTGTCATCAAAGTTCAAGATCTCTTGGAGTCCGATCCCGATATGTGGGAGGTAAAGCTCGATATAGGATCGCTTGCGATGTTCTGTGGCAATCCGTTTGCCTTTGCGGATGTGGGTTCCCAGCTTGCGACCGCATTCTTGGACAGCTAGCTTGATCTCCTTCAGGATTTCGGGATAGGAAGCGATTGCCTCCTTGCTTTCGGAAGTGAAGGGAACCCAAACTGAGGCAATATGAACCACCAAGACCATGGGGCCGATGGGAAGTGCCCCTCTGGGTTGCTGCATTCCATACGAACGCCAGTTGATACTAATGACTCCCTTAGAGATGGAGCAGGCACTTTGCTGGTATTGAAGAGGGACGCGGTTGGCAAAGCGAACCAGGCGAATGGCTTCATCTGCATTCCCAAGAAGCTCTGTATCGGCTGAGGCTGCTTTCTTTCGCGCGACGATCTTGCCCGTCTCGGTTACCTCCATGGTATCCCCTTCACGTCCGAAGGCGAGGGCGGCTTCGACCAAGAATGGGTTGCCTCGGTATACGGAGGGGGGACGGGTTGCAGCCACGTAGAAATCGGCCTTGATCTCTTTTTTAAGTCCAGCCAAGAGGACATCCTCGCCGATGGGCGCAATGCAGTTTGTGGGCGGGGCCATGATCTTGGTGCTTTGGATCGATTGATGAAGGGCATCCGCCTCTTGGCGGGCGATCCTCTTGGGGTGGGCACGGGAAGAGAGTTTTGCGCCTTCACAGATTTTTTTGGCCACTGCCGCAGAGACACGGCTGAATTCTTTTTGGAGGAATGCACTTAGGGTGCGTTCTTTGCTGTCGCTGAGCAGCTTAATTAGAAGGCCTAGTTCAACCCCATGGGGATGGGGCCGAATCTCCTTGGTTTCGGGAGGAAGCTCCGTAACAGCGCGGTCATAAAAGACTTCATTGTTTCCGGGAAAACGATACACGATGCGGACATGTGGGTTAGCTACTGCAGTCTGTTTAAGGTACTCCCCCACGGAACGTGAGCCCTTTCGAAACTCAGCTTGCATGTCAATTTCGACACGGGTTCCATGGGGGCGATCCCATTCGCATTCTTCATCGGTGAACTCGGGCTTGTTTTTTGTTGTGTTGATCCGGACCTCAAAGCGGTGAGCCGGCCTTCGGCTTCCCGTCCTGGAAATGATCCGAACTGGATTTCCAGTAGTGAGTTGCCCATACATTCCCGCAGCCGAGATCCCTATCCCTTGTTGTCCGCGGCTCTGTTTAAGGCGATGGAATTTGGAGCCATAGAGGAGCTTTCCAAAGATATTGGGGATTTGGGCCTTAACAATGCCAGGGCCATTGTCCTCGACAATCATGGTGAATCGGTGTTCTTGGCTGGGAATGGGGCGGATTTCTACAAGGATATCCGGGAGAATCCCGGCCTCTTCGCATGCGTCGAGGCTATTGTCCACGGCTTCTTTGACTCCGGTGAGCAGGGCCTTTCGGGGATTGTCGAAACCCAGGAGATGTCTGTTTTTTGTGAAGAACTCAGAGACCGAAATCTCGCGTTGTTTCTTGGCCATGCTCTCGGCCGTGGCTCTTCTTTTTGTTTTTTTCTTTTTTGTCTCAGTCATCTGTATGGCTTGTTCCTGTGCGGCTGATTCCTGTGGGGTAGGTTCCTTTACAGGCTCCGCACCAAAAATTGGAAACAGCTCTTTTTGTCTGTGATTCATCTTTGGGATCCTATTTTGCCCTTTTCCCGTTCTTTATCCATTTTGTTCCGAATGGATCCAAGTCGGTTCGATGGACGCATCGCAAAGCCTCAGGGAGGCGGCTTCTTGATGAAAAGCAGCGAGTCCAGAAAGGAACCTCGCATCTAAATCATGACGGATCTTGCCGCCGGTTCCATCTCTAGTTCCAAAGAGGCGGGCTTTCTCTCGACAAGCATGGAGGATCGTCCCGGCCTTCAGAACCCGGACCCTGGAAGTTCGGAAGAGCCAGAGGGCGAAGACAAAGGGAAGCCCCTTCCATTGGGTCCATTCTTCGCCGAGGTCAAGGATATGGGGGCGCTTGCTGTGCGCAGCGACTCCCGCATCACCAATCAAAAGGACTGCGTCTGCATCAATGGTATCAGGGTCAATGGTTGGTGAAATCGGAATCTCTCTTTGGATCCGGGCGCCGAATCGTTTTCGGAGAAGAATATGGCTGAGGGCTACAGAGGTCGCACTGGAGGAATCAATGGCTAGGCTTTGAACTTCTTCTGGCTTTGTTCGGCAGAAGAGGCGGACGGAACCGACTTCCCCATCGGCAGCAATCCCAAGGTCTCCGAGTGCGAAAAGCCCCTCGCTTCGAAAGGCTTCAATGGATGAAACGAGGGCACCCTCGATTTTGCCTTTTCTCAGGCTTTTTATGAGTTCGGTCGGAACCTGTTGGCGGAGTTCCACCTCGGGATGGGCTGTGAGACCCTCAAGAAGAGGGGCACCCACCTGGTAGGGGACACTGCCAAGAAGAATGGGAGATTTTGATCGGTCCATGAAGGCGCTTGATCGTTGTGTCTACTGTTAATTGCGGACAGCTAAGCCCTGGCTGGAGCGACCGGGGAAAAGAAATCGGAAGGCTTCCTTAGGTTTCATGTCTTCGTTTTATCTCCCAGGGGTTTTTACTCCAAGCATTGGATTCCTCGGCCTTTGGCGTTCTCCTGAAACGACCGCGCCAGCTCCCCTCTCTTTTGGGTTACAATTGAGCGTTCACCTTCATATCGGGGTTTTATGATGCGACGATACCATCTAGCCTTGGGGCTCATTTTTCTATTCTCCTCCTGTGGAAGCGGTGTAGTCGCGGGTGTCTTTGCCGGAGGAAGGGGGGCTGGATCCTCCGGTAGGACGGGTGAACTGCGTCCGCCTTCCATTGACATAAGTACGGGTGACAATTTTGCTCCTCTCAGGGTCCTTCAGTTGTCTCAATTCAACCTTCCCTCCGATAAGGATGTGGGGATTCGGAAGCTGCGGGTCTTGAATCTCCCGGAGGCATTCAGGGACAAGGGAGGGCAGTTTAAGGTTATCCTGAATAGTGAAACCCTGGGCGTTCGGGAAGAGACCCTTACCACCGCATCTCTGCTTTCGGGGAGCTCTTCTGTGGACCTGTTTTTTCAGGTGAACCCACAGCCTTTTTGGCAGAAGGTTCTCGCCAAAAACCTTTTACCTCAAGATATTGAGGTCGCTTTAACCGTGACCGTAAATGGAGAGCCCCTTGCGGGACCGGTTCCCTTTTACTTTTACCGTTTTCCCCAATTCAACTTGGCCAATGTCTTACCGGATCCTCCTAAAAATGGAGGCAAGGCCCTCCCAGTCCGGGTGGATGGCCGCTCTGTCTACAATATCCCAGTGGATTTTCTTCACGCAAAAACCCCCGGGGATCTTTCGGTGGAGGTTTATCAATGGGATCGGGCAGGAGGGAACGGGAAGGTTTTCTTCCGGCGCCTTCGAGCATCGATTCTTGAGTTCAAAAGGAGGGGCGAGACCAGTGCAGACATTAAAGTCGCAATTCCCGGGACCCGTTTTCCAGGCATTGGTTATTTGATTCTTAAGGATAAGTTTGGGGGGAGATCTGACCCTTCGAAAATCCTTTATACCCCGACCCTTTATGGCGTAGGTCCGGGAGTGGCTCCTGTAAGGGGGGGAGCCTTGGTGGTTTTGGTGGGAGAAGGCCTCGTCCCTGTGGATCGAACAAAAACAACGATCCAGTATCTTTTTGATGAGATCGAATTGTCGATTGAAAAAAATGGAAAGAAGAGGGTGGTGCCTTCCGAATCGATCCTGCGCTTGCGATCAGATGACACTCGAATCTTTTTCTTTCTACCTCCTTCACCTGATGGAAGGCCGGGAGTCTCAAGGTTGGTATTGAGGCAATTCATCAAGCAGCCCGCAAATGAACAGTCAAAGGTTTCGCTTGAGCCAAAGAGTGGGAGTTTCCTTTTAGGGCCTCCACGGTATGGAATCTCGCAACCCAGGTTTGGTGGGTTATCCTCGCTTTTGGATAGTGCTGGATTCGATGTTCAAGAGGGGCATTTTTTCCGTACTCCCGCAGAAAGAAAGGGGGATGAGCTTGCGGTTCTGCTGCGGGCGGGAAGGCTGGCCGGTTATGGGCTCTTCCTTCCCTCAGGTTTTGGGCTTTATCGCCAAATTGGTGGGACCATTTCCACTGGAAATGGAGCTCAGTTCCCAGGTGTTGAAAAACCAGTTGGGCTGATGGCGGGTTCCTTTGGCGGGAACAGTCTCGATGACCTCTTGCTTCTTTCCGGTGCACCCATTCCACTTAGCAATTTTGTCCATGCTCTCCAGTATGGGACCGGGGATCCGAACCACCTTCTTTCCTCTTTTCCCATGGGGATTTCCTCTCCTTTGGAGCCGAAATCCAAAGGTTTGGCGGCTGACTTTAACAAGGATGGGGTTTCTGATTTTGTTGTTCAAGTTCAAAAAACATCAAGCATCGTTGCCCTCGCCCTCCGCCTGGGGGACGTCACCAAGGCAAGCCCTATCTTTTTTGACCTTCCAAAAAATTGGGCGGGTGGATTCGAAGTTTCCGGGGACTTTGATGGCGATGGCTATGTCGATTTGGCCCTCATGGAAAAGGCCCAACCCTTCCGGCTTTGGGTTGCAAAGGGAAGCCGGGCTGGGCTGATTTATCCCAAAGTGGTTTTATCTGTGGGAACAAAAAATAAATGGTTGGGAAAGATCGATGAGCTTGTGGGGCTCGAAGCCTTTACTCCCAAGGGAAAGTCTCATCCCGATTTGCTCTTGGTTGCGCAACCCAAAGGTGGGAATGATTTGCGGTTCTTACCGATCCGCAATACCGTCCCGATTGGAGGGTTCGCTCTCCCCGGAGCCGGAGATTTCCTGTCCCTTCCGAAAATAGGAGTCCACAAATTAGAAATATTAGCTCCTCGGGGTTCTGAGAATGTTCAACGGCTTTTTCTTATCCTTCAGGGAGATCTAGGCCTTGAGTTTAAGGCTGTGCTTTTGGGCCAAGGAGCACCGAAGCTGGAGAAAAGTAGTTTTCCTTCCCTAGATGGGGTTTTTAACCCCATTAACCTTCTCTCCGTTCAGTTGGATAGTGGAGATACCGCTCTCGCCTTGCTTCATGAGGAGTTTGTGGATGGTCGGTTCTTCTCGGTCCTTTCCACCTTCCCCTTGTTGGGTGGGAAATTGCAAGACAGAGAGATCAGGCTTCCCATAACTTCCCATGCAGTTCGGGTGACGGCTCCTAAAAACTTAAAGCCAAGTACAAAACCCGTTTTCTATGCTTTGGGAAAAAACACTTTCAACCGGATTCGCATCCTCGGTCCTGCCAAATATAAAAACGAAGATTCCTGGGCAGTGAACTCTCTCATTAGCTCTTCCATGGTCAATATTTCAGAGAGGCTTGGAGATCCACCAGGTCTGATGTATTTGCAAAAGACTGGAACCATTGCCTATGTGCCGCCAGGTAGCGCCTCACCGGTGGTGCTTCCTGGGGGGATCAAGCCTTATCTTGTTAATATGAATTCCACGGATACTTTTTTGGAAGGGTCTCGCTTTTTTCCCGCCGATCTTAATGGAGATGGGTTATTGGATTTGGTGGGTGTTTTCGTGACTTCGGGGATTGTGCAAGGGGTTGAGCAGCGGACTTTTGCTCTGGGGCTAGTGCGCAAGGGCGTGGCCTCTGGAAAGACCTTTCCTTTCCGGGTGGTTCTCTCCGGAAAGTATGCTACAGAATTCAGTGTCCCGGATCCTGTCAACATTAACTGGATGAATCTTCTTTCTGCGGGGAGGCTTTTTCCTCGCCAAGATCCCGGGATCGATCTCTGTTGGGTGTCCGGGCGTTTCTTGCATTTCCGCAAAACGGTTTGGGTAAAAGGGAATGGCGGTTCCATTAAAGATCGCCTCCTGTTCGCCACGGATCCAGTTTTTTCTTCTCTTGAGATCGGGGTTTCCCCTTCAGCTCCGCTGATGGTGGATATGGATGGAGACTCGGATTTAGATTTGGTGACTTACTCTGAGGATGATCCCTTTTTACGGGTGTTCTTGAATCAACTTCCTCATTCAAAGACTCCTTTTGCAGAAGTGATTTCCCCTAAACTTCGGCCCCTTGGGACCCCCTTGGAGATCCTTTCTGGAGATTTCGATGGAGATGGCATCGTTGATATTCTTTTTCTTGGATCTCTCCTGCTTTCTCCTGACAGTCCCATGCGCTTTACCTTGTTCAAAGGTTTAGGCGGCGGATCTTTAGGGTCTGCTTATGTTTTCCCAGTCGTTTCTTCTCTAAAGAACTGGAGTCCGGGGTCAGTTTTGGTCGGGGATTTGGATAGTAATGGTTTGGATGACCTGATCTTCCGGGAAAAAATCTTGCTGTCGAGATAGGTTCATCCGGCTTGGATGGAAAAGGAGGAGGTTTCCCTTCTCTACTCCATTCTTCCCATTGACAAGAGAGGGCCCTCTCGGCAGGAATGTGGGGCATGGGAACACAGGGGAATCGTAGTCATCCGGTCCGGTTTGGTACCATGGGTTGGAATCACAAGGATTGGGTGGGACCTTTCTACTCGGATCCGAGGCCGGGGAGAGGGTGGCTTTCCCATTACTGTAAGCAATTTTCCGTTGTCGAGGTCCAGATTCCTTTTCCTCAAGGCTACAAGAAAGAGCTTTTGGAAGCATGGAGCAGGAATACCCCTTTGGGCTTTTTGTTTTGCTTTCGTTTTCCTTGGAACACCGGAAAAGAAGCCCTCTTGAACGGTAAGGAAACACTCTTTCAGGCCATGGATAGGTTTCTCCCAATTGAGGGCGATTTGGGACCCTTTGTTCTTCCGATTGGGGAGGGAGGTGGAGTGGATCGAGATACCTTGCCGGGATTGTTGTGCTCATTCCTTAAATCTTGGAATCGGCGGTACTCATCTCATTTTCGTCTTGGGTTGGAATTGGCCTCCCCGCATCTTTGGAGAAAGGATGTTTTGGATGTGATGCGGGAGGCAAAGGTTGGGATGGTGATCAATGATGTGCCATGGACTCCGGATCCTGACATGATCTTGGATCGGCAGGATCTGCTTACTGGGGGGTTTAGCTATATTCGCTTGGTTGGGCATCCTCGGGAATTACCGGGAGGCGGAGGGCCTTATCGGAAGGCTCTGTTGGATCGGACCTGGAAACTCAAAGGTTGGGCGAATTGGATCCGGAGGGCTGCGTGGAAGATGGAAGTCTTTGCCCTTGCGGCGAATACCTTTGCAGGTTTCGCACCATTTACCTCTCGAGAGCTTTATCGCCTTCTTCTCAATGAAGATGGAGTGTAATTTTTTCGTTCTCTTGGGAACCGCAAGAAAAAAAGTTCTTATTCCCGTTCTTCTTATTGCATTCCTTCTTCAGATAGGAGATCTTCTGTGACGAGGATTTATATCTGTTGATAAAGGATTGTCCGGATCACTCAATTGAACCTCTTACGAACAGGAACTTAGTATGAAAAAGAAGGCATTCTCTACCCTAAGAAATCTTTCAACCGCTGCGCTTGTGACCGGTGCTCTCGCGACATTTTCCTTCACATCCTGTAGTCCGAGCCAGAAAAGCTCAAAGAGCGACATGAGCCAAAAGAGCTGTGGGGGAAAAAAAGGTTGCGGCGGCTCAAAAGGCTGTGGTGGAGCTAAGGGTTGCGGTGGAGCCAAGAAAAAAGACGGCTCAAAAAGTTGTGGTGGGGCCAAAGGTTGTGGTGGAGCCAAAGGTTGCGGCGGCAAAAAATAGTCACCAAGATCTAGGCCAAAACTAACTTAGGTCTCCCCCCCCCTTTATCCATGATCACGAGCTCGTTTTTGTAAACGATCTCATGAATAAGGTGGGCGGCGAAAAAGGGTTCGAAGCGTGTTTCCTGAAAGGGAAAAACAACGCGAACCTTTTTTTTTGTACCTTTGCCTTCATGATCAAGTCAAGCCTGATTCATGAGAAAACTCCCTTTGACGGGATCTTGTGAATAAGGCGGTTCGGGTCGAGGCAAAAAATGAAGGAACAACATTTGCGGTGCCCAGGATTAGGGGCAGGTCTTGGTTTTCGTAGGAAACATGTTGAAGATCTGCTCGAAGGATGTTCGGAAGTTGATTGGTTGGAGATCCTCCCCGAAAATTCCATCGATAGGGGAGGTTTGCTGGACCGGCAGGTAAGGGAAGCGGCCGAACGATATCCAGTTGCCTTCCATGGAATTTCCCTAAACCTTGGCTCTACGGACCCTCTTGATTTTGATTATTTAAAACGGCTTAAGGCTTATGTCCACGAGCTGGGAGGACTCTGGATTTCTGATCATCTCTGCTTTACAGGGGTGGGAGACCAATATCTCGGAGAGCTTCTTCCTCTTCCCTATACCGAAGAAGCGGCTGCCCATGTCGCGGGAAGAGTTCGGATGATTCAGGACTTCTTGGAGCTGCCATTCCTCGTTGAAAATGTGAGCTGCTACTTCGAATATGAGGTGGATGGGCGGATGCCCGAATGGGAATTTGTTCGCCTGGTTCTGGAGGAGGGAGACTGTGGGATGTTGCTCGATGTGAACAATATCTTTGTCAATGCTTGGAACCATGGGTTTTCCTCAAGGGAATATCTCGATGGGATTCCCTTTGATCGTGTAGGGCAAATGCATATGGCGGGCCATGAAATGGAGGGGCGGCTTCTTTTGGATACCCACGGGGCCCCGGTCATTGATGCCGTCTGGGAACTTTATGAAGATGCGGTGAGCAGGTGTTCTCGACCGATCTCAATCCTCCTTGAGAGGGATTTCAACATCCCGGACTTGGAGGAGTTGCTTCCAGAACTCCGGAAAGTCGGAGCTGTTTTAGACCAGACTTTCCCCGAGGGTCGTTTTTCCAAGGAAAATTTTACCAAGAAAAATGCCGTGGAGAAATCTGTATGAATCTGGAAGAGATTGAATTGGCCTTTCGGGATGCCATCCTGGGGAGAGAGCTTTCCTCCGAAGCCTCACGATTTCTTCCTGAGCGGGACAGGATCGATTTGTATCAGCAGTTGATTCTTGGTGCAGCCTCCGGTCAGCTTTCTTTTGCTTTTGAGGAGACCCTGGAGGCTTTGGTCAAGGGTGAGGAGCTTGATCTCGATGGCCTCCTGTTGGAGATGCTTCGGGAAAACCCACCTCGGACTCAGAGTTCGCGGGAGTTGGCGGAGCGTTTTCTCTCTTGGGTTCTCGCTTATCGAGAGGAAATGTTTGAGGGCAAGGCTGGCTTGAAAGGACGGATGGAGCGCATGCTTTTGGAGCTCCAATGCTTTTATGCCGAAAATGGAGAAGGAAAGATTCTTCATCCGGATGATTTGCAGGACCTGGGAGGAACGGTTGGGGATCTTCTAGGTTCTTCGGTGAGGCTTGCTCCTTGGGTCCGGCTCTGGAGGGGGAAGGAGGACTTGCTCTGTTCCCGGGATCAAGAAGGGATGCCGTTTTGGAAGGAGTCAGGGGCGGACTTAAGCCTTCTAATTCGATGCCTGGAGGATGGGCGGATCCAGAAAGTAGAAAAGCTTGCGGAAGCGTGGCTGGAGGGACAAGAAGGAGAACAGAGTACGGAAGAAGATGCCTTTTTGGCCTTTTATAAAGGACTCGTGGCCTTGGCTCAGGTCCGGGGGGTGTTGCTCCCCCCCACTTCCTCCTCGAAGCTCTGAGGCCATCTTTTTCAACCCGATTCTTTCCCATCCGAAGGAGGAGACCCCTTGCCTCGCCCCCGGCTGAAGAATTGAAATGGCTGCTGGGATATGTTTATTTTTTCTTCTCGTTGTGAATCGTGTGCTTCCGAAGTCTGGGGCAATATTTCTTCAGCGAGAGCTTAGGAGTTCCAGCTTTTTTCCGGATCGTGTAATTCTTGTCCCCCGTTTCGGCGCAGACGAGGTGGACAATCTCTTTTTTCTTTTTCGGTCGTGCCATTCCACTTCTCCTTCGAGTTTCTTGATCTTAGCTATTCATTTCTCGAGTCTCTTTTAAGTTGGTGGATCACCAACCATGGCCTGCCAAGCTCAAAGGGAACTTGAGGTTCTTTTGGCTCGATTCAATGAATTCAGGCTTTCGGGGTGTTGGCCCCCGAGAATCAAGGGCGAACATACTAGCAGGCCGGCGAGGGCATGCAAGGGGGAATCGATCCTCTGATTCTTGGGGGTGGGCATTGTGAGCAAAGGGACCAGGGGGCATGATCCTCGGCCGAACCCCCCTTTATTTCTTAGGAGATCATCATGACATTTGTGTTTCACGGTAGGGAGATCCATAAGATCGGAGTCATCGGATCTGGGCAGATTGGGCCGGATATTGCGCTCTATTTTTCCAAGGTTTTTTCCCGGCAGGGAGTGAAAGTTGTTGTAGTGGATATCAGTGAAGAGGCCCTTGCGAAGGGGGAAGCGAAGCTGACTAAAAAGATCGACCGAGGAAATGAAAGTGGGGCTTTTTCGGATGAGTGGGCCGCTGCAATGAAGGAAGCCGTGACCTTCTCTTCGGATTATGGCTTGGTAAGCGACGCCGATTTCATTGTGGAGGCAGCCACTGAGGACAAGGGGCTCAAAGGCAGGATTTTTGCCGATCTTGAGGCTCGCTGTAGTCCGGAGACGATCTTTGCCAGCAACTCCTCTCATTTGGAGCCCGAACAAATTTTCGAGGGGATGGAAAAAAAGGACCGCTGTTTAGTGATTCACTACTTTTTCCCTGCTGAGCGGAATCCCTTGGTGGAGATTGTCCCTGCGAAAGAGACCGCGCCGGAGGTTGTTTCTTGGTTGATGGATTTATATGAGTCCATAGGAAAGGTCCCCATCAAGGTTGGGTCTCGTTATGGCTATGCGATTGACCCTGTGTTTGAAGGGGTTTTCCTCGCGGCAGCCCTTCTTGCCCAAAAAGGAGTGGCAAGCCCCAAGGAGATCGATGCTGTTGCTACCAAAGCCCTTGGACTGACGGTTGGACCTTTTACAGCGATGAACCTGACCGGGGGAAACCCCATCACAAACGTTGGGCTTAGCAACTACACCACAAAGATCAATGCTTGGTACCATTCCCCCGAAATCCTTCAGAAGGCGGTTGAAACTGGGGCTAGGTGGGAGGTCCCGGGAAGGGGTGAGAAGGTTGAAGTCGATCCATCCAAGACTAAGCGGATTACCGAGGCCTTGCAGGGGGCTTTCTTTGGGATCTGTTCGGAGATTGTTGATGCAGGGATCTCAACCGTCGATGACATGAACATGGCCGTGGAGCTGGGCCTGGATATGCGGGCCCCCTTTAGTTTTATGAACAGCTTGGGAACCGCCGAGGCTCTTCGTCTTGTAGAGGCTTACCACGCGGAATCGCCAGCCTTTCCCGTTCCGGAGATTCTCAAGAAGAAGGGGGACTCTAACCAACCGTTTTCGATTCATTCCATTCAACGCGAGGATCGGGATGGAGTGGCTGTGCTCAAGATTCGGCGGCCTAAGGTTCTCAATGCGCTGAATCAGGAAGTTTTTGATGAACTACGCCAAATCTTTCCTGCTTTGGATGAGGATTCTACTGTTGAGGCCGTGGTCCTCATGGGCTTTGGAGTCAAAGCCTTTGTTTCTGGAGCCGATGTTCGGTTCTTGGCCAAGATCGAAACTCCCGAACAGGCCGAGGCGACAAGCCTCGACTCCCAAGCTGCGATCAACCAAGTGGAATCCTGTAAGAAGCCAGTGGTTTGTGCCTACAATGGCTTGGCTTTTGGAGGAGGGAACGAGTTGGCCATGGGGTGTCACTATAGAGTCGCCCGCTCCGATCTTAAGGTTCTGGCAGCGCAACCGGAGCCAAACCTTGGAATCATCCCCGGGGCAGGTGGGACGCAACGTTTACCCCGTCTGATTGGTCTCGAGGCGGCTCAATCCTTGCTGCGGACGGGGAGGCCCATTTCGGCTTCGGAAGCCAAGGAGCTTGGTCTCGTGCAGGAGCTTGTTGATGGAGATGTTGTGACTCTCCGGGAACGTTCTATCGAGATTGCAAAAGCCCTTGCTGCTGGGACTCTGGAGTCCCATAAGACTCCTGAAGTTCCGATGGAAAATGTCCCCGAGACCCTTCCTGAAATCAACTTGAAACATTTGTCCAGGGCGGTTGATCAGATCCTTTGCAACACGATCCTTGAGGGGGCCAAGCTACCTCTTGCCGATGGGCTGAGGCTCGAAGCCAAAGCTTTTGGTGAAGTGTGTAAGTTGAAGGATTTCCGGATTGGAGTTGAAAACTTCTTAACAAACGGCCCAAGATCTAAAGCCCCCTTTGTCCATGGCTGAGGGACAAAAACCCCTTAAGGCTTATGAATTTTCGGGGCGGGTTTCCTCCCGCCTCGCCTGGGTTGGTTTTGTCGACTTGCTTATTGCAGGTGCTTTTGGCTTTCTCTACCAGAAGCTGCTGGATCTCAATCCTCTGATCCTGCTTTCCCCTCTCCTTACAATCCTCTTCGGTCTCTTATTAGGGGGGCTGGGAATCGCTTGTCTCAGGCTCGGGGGGGTTCGAAACCGGAAAGTCGCTCTGTTTTTGCTCTGGGGTTTTTTCATTGTTTTTTATTCCGTTGCCTTAGATTTTGCGATGGGCGGGTGGTCCATTGGCGTTGAAGGGTTGATTCCCGCCCTCCGGGCAAAATTCAGCAAGGGAGATCCGATTCCCGGAAGTAGCGGATTTGTCTCTCCCGGGGTTTTAGGAATCGCCTATGGAGCGGAGATCTTTCTCCTTCTCCTTGGAGGATTCGGCTTGCCTTGGACTTGGTGGAAGTCGGCTGTTTTCGATGAGGAAGGGGGGCTTTTCGTTGCCAAGGAGCGGATCGGGTGCCGATTTGGCTTAGGTCCTGAGACACTCGTCCGGATGGTGCGGGAGAAAGGGACCTCTGCCATTTTAGATCCGTCGCTACGCTCCTTTGCCGAAAATGGGGATGAGGGTGAGTTTCGTTTTTACGTCCATCGAACAAACAGCGATGCTTATATCAGCATTCTGTGGCGAGGAGCCATCCGGGGCCCCTCAGGAAAGAAGATTGTGCGCGAGTGGACCCTTTTCCGTCGGATCCAAATTGAGACAGAAACTCTCAATGATTTTAAAGCACGATCTCAACAATAAACGGGGTTAGATATTTTCAGCGGGTTGCTTCGATCTTTTTTTCGCGGAGTTCTGCTTTCACTTTTTCTTTCGCATTTAGAATTGTTTCTTTGGGGACCCGACGGAGATCCCAGGTGAGGTGCAATTTGGAGAGGGTCCAAACCCACCATTTTGTAGGGTCAAAGTGGAACCAACGGACTCCATTCCGGTAATCGTTTGCGAAGCGGTGATGGAAGTTGTGATAGCCTTCACCCAATGTGACCAATGCTGTGATAAAGGAGTCTCGTGCAGAGTTAGTGAGCGAATAGGGGCGGCGACCAATGACATGCGCCACCGAATTGATGGAAAAGGTGCTGTGCCACTCAAGG
Source organism: Planctomycetota bacterium (assembly GCA_026984035.1). Taxonomy (GTDB): domain Bacteria; phylum Planctomycetota; class UBA1135; order UBA1135; genus HyVt-539. The sequence goes on along the minus strand of JALSSW010000184.1, from coordinate 15,388 downwards.
ATGAGACGTAAAAAGCCCGCGATCAGGAGAGCGCCGATGGGATCTCCCCAGAGAAGCCCCAGAAGGAAGGGGAGAACTCCGGTGGAGAGGATGGCTGTGAGCAAATAGTGATTATGCTGCCACATGACCAAAGGGTCTTTCTTGAGGTCAGAAACATTTTTGAAGCTTGGGGTGGGGGCTTTGTGCAAGACCCAACCAATGTGGGCCCACCAAAAACCCTTTTGGATGTTATAAGGGTCTTCTTCGCGATCGACCCTCCCATGGTGGATGCGATGATCCGAGGACCATTTGAGGGCGGAGTTTTGAATTGAAGCCGCACCAAAGAAAAGATAGAGCGCTCTAAGAACGGCATGGGCGCGATGGGTTGGATGGGCGAAGAGTCGATGGTAGCCGGCCGTAATGGAGAGAGAGCAGATCCATCCATAAAAGATTCCAAGTCCTAGGCTCCACCAGGAGAACTGCACAAAGATGATGTAGAGAACGGCAAAAGCTGCAAGTAAATGGGCGGACAAGATAAAGTAGGTGTTGACCTTGTCCAAGGGACGCTGACTCGACATAAAAACTTCTCTCCAAACGGTGATAAAACCTTTCCTCTAACACTCTCCTGGTGACTGGAGGACCTAAGCCTACAGGATTCATGCCCTTGTTCCGACTACAATGGTCTTCACCAAGGCATTGAAAGGGTTGCGTATTCTGTTGAAACGATTTCAAGAATCACGCAGGCTTTGCCCTAGCCTACGCATCGGTCCCCCATTCTTCTAACTCAAGTTTCATTGTAAGGAAAGGTTTTGCATAGACATGAGGGAGCGATGAGGTTAAACCTCGAATTCCGCGAGGACGGGGGCATGATCGCTGGGTTTTTCCCCCTCTCGAGCCTCTCGATCGATCCAAACCTTGGTGCATACTTCCATAGCAGGGTGAGAGAGGAGAAAGTGGTCGATTCTCAAGCCTCGATTTCCCCTTTGAAAAGCCCGAGTCCGAAAATCCCACCAAGTATATTGCCCCTCTTCATTCCCATGGAGTTGGCGGAAAGCATCTGTCAACCCAAGATTGATGAGTTCTTTGAGGGCTTCTCGTTCCTTTTTGGAGCAGAGAATCTTCCCTTCCCAAGCCTTAGGGTCGTAAACGTCCAGATCATCGAAAGTGATATTGAAGTCTCCTGTGAGTACCACCCTCTCCTTTTCGAGATCAAACTCATTTTTTACGTATTCCCGAAGCTTTTTTAGCCACATGAGCTTGTAGTTGTATTTGTCGCTTCCAACCTCTTTCCCATTGACCACATAAAGATCTAAGACGTGAAATCCCATTGTTCGAACGGCGATGGCTCGTTTCTGCTCGTTTTCATCGTCCCCGGGAAAGCCCTTGGTGATGTCTTCCATGGGCCCCTTACTCAGGATTGCTACTCCATTGTAGGTTTTTTGTCCGAAGGTGGCGATATTGTAGTACAACTCTTCGATGGGCTCTTTAGGGAAGAGCTCATCCACAACTTTTGTCTCTTGTAGGCAAACAATGTCTGGATTCCGCGATTTTAACCAAGGAATCAGACGAGGGAGACGGGCGCGAATCGAATTGACGTTCCAGGTTGCAATGGTGACTTTGGTCATTCCGATCCTTCCCAATAATGATCAAGGAGCAGCCGCTCGACCACCTTGCCTTCTTTTAAACCCCCAACGATTTCATCGACGTCTTCTTTTGTTTTGGGGCGATACCAGATCCCTTGGGGATAAATAACGACGATCGGACCGCTCTCGCAATGGGCTAAGCAGCCACTTTTGTTCACCCGAGTGTCCTGAACGAGACCTTCTCGCTGCATGGCCTCTTTGAACCACCGCCGGATTTGAGGCCCTCCCCTACGAGCGCAGGAACCCCGATGGTGATCTTCAGGGCGTTCGTTTTCGCAGACAAATACGTGGACCTTGTAGCCGATGCTCATCCATAGGATTGTAGGCAGAGGAGCATCGGATGAGTTCGGTTTTTTTATCGTACCGTCGTTTTTGTGCGGTTGCCAAGTCTTAGAGCGGTTCCTCGAATGAGGAGCTGTTGCATATAAAAGGTTTTTCCAAGAAGGGATGAATCGTTGGGAATCCCTGCATCGAAGCTGACCCTTGTTTGCGTCCCATACGCAAAGGCTGGGAGGGGAAAGGCCGTTCCGGGGTCAATGAGAAGGCGTCCCTGTACCCCTGGAATTTGGAGATTCGCAGTGCCCAGAGAGAGCATCAAGAGCCCAAGGCCGCTCCTAGCTCCTTGAAGGGCGAACCTTAGCGTCGTCCCCCTGCGGCCACTCCCGAGGACTGTTGTAGAAGCCGGGGCGACAACACCTTTGATGGACAAATCGTCCACAAGAGCTTCCACAAGGGATGGCGAGAGATCCTGTGCGCGGAACCTGAACTGAACCCTATCTGTCATGGTTCCTGTCAACTTCAGGTCCAGATGGATCCACCCCGATGTTGAATTGTTTCTTGTGTAGAGGCTTGACCAACTGCTTCCTCCATTGGTGGATACATCGATGCGGAAAGGGTCGCCGGGGTTGACCGATTCCGAATAGTAAATCCAGACTGACAGAGATGGGAGGGAGACGTGCCGGAGATCCATGAGCGGAGAGAGGAGCGTGGTGACGCCTCCATCGACGTCGAAGCTTCCGACGCTGGATCCAGCTCGTCCGTCGGTCACCCAACACTTCGTGCCTGAACCTGGAGTGTGATCCGAACCTGGCTGATACGTTCGGCCAAAGTAAGAAGTCTTCTGGGGAGCCATTCTTACAAAACGGCCCGTGGTCGCAGTGTCCGAAGTGGATCTAGCAAAACCGAGATCAGTTTCAAAGTTATCGCTAATAATGGTTCCGGGGGTCACAAAGGGGATATCGAGAATCTTCTTGATCGTGAATCCTTCAAAGTTCACCGAGGCTTCGAGGCGCGCAGAGATTCCTTGGAAGTTGGAAGCCACTTTGAGAAGGAGAGGGGCTGCCTGGTTCGTTGCCGTCGAAAATGCAGGGATGATTCCAAAGTTATAACTGCTTTTCAGGACAGTGACCCCTGGAGTCAGAGATTTGAGAAGGGCTGTTGTGGCGGTGAGAGTCTTAGCCGCACCCAGGTTATCCAATGTGAGTACAACTGCGCCCTTTTCTCCCGGCTCAATCTTCCCGTTTCCATTTCCCCCACTTTCGCTGAGGCTTAGGTTTTTTATCTGAACATTTGCACCTGCCACACTTGCAAAGGTGCGGAACATGTTCTGGTGGCGATTGGCGATCCGAACTTGGTTGGTGGGGTTGGGCCAAAACCCTCCTTCGGAACTCTTCCCAAGCTCGGGGGTGAAGGCGAACATCTTGTAGGCCGTATGGTAGTGATCAATAGCCACCCCTGCAGCAACGTAAAGGAGGGTCGAAGCTCCTCCTGCACGGATTCCATTGGTTTTAGTCGCGAGGGCTTCGATCTTTTTGTACTGGGTCGCATTGGCTGGATCTCCGCGCTTATACCCCCAAGGCCTTAGGAGGACATCTGTGTACGTATGTGCGGAGCAACCCAGGGTGAACTTGCGAGATTTGATGAAATTATCCAGGGCCTTTGTTTCGGGTTCGGAGAGAGGGCTTTTTCCTCGATACACGTTGGATGAGGGATTCGTGCTGTTTCCTCCAAAGGGAGCCGTCCAGCCAGTGGGCCAGTTGCGGTTGAGGTCAACACCATACCTACCGCCTCCATTGTTTCGGCGGTTTTTGCGCCACAATCCTCCACCGTTCGGTCGAATCTTGCGGTTGTATTCGTACCCGTCGGGATTGAGGACGGGAACAAAGAACATTTCCCTCGAATTGACAAGGCGAGTGGCTTCTTTGTCCTTTCCATAGTTTGACACGAGCCAATCCATAAACAGGAGGGTCGTTGTTACTGAGAGGGGTTCACGAGCATGATGGACCGCATCGAAAAGAACCTCAGGTTCATTCTCATCGACATTGACGTTGTCGGAGATCTTGACCATCCAGATGTCCCTCCCCTCGATGCTTTTTCCGAGGCTGATCTTTTTTGCGCATATTTTGGGATGGTTTTTTGCGAAGGAATCCAGAATGGAAGTAATTTGAGCAAGGGTGTAGTGCCCACCCATGGCCCCTTTCCCCACGGCCGGGGTCAGGGCCATGGGGAAGCTGAAGCGGGAGAGCCTTTGCTCAATGCTGTCTTCAAGATTCCGAATTGCAATCCGAAATTGGAGTCCGGCGGCGGTCATGCGTTGGATGTCCTTTTTGGTCGCAATGACTTCAATTTCTTTTGCTGGGAGCTCAGGTGCGGTGCATCCGGCGAGGTCAAGATCCAAACGATTCATGGTGGCGAGAGTCCTGGCATCCTTGATCGGGACCACGACCAGGTTGTGGGATTCAGGTTTGGTTTGAATGGGGGGTGTAGGAGGAATGCCTTGGAAGGCCGAAGCAAGGAAAATGGGAAGAATGAAACTCATTGTAAAGGACCCTTGTTGTCGAAAGTTCAGAGAAGAAAGCGAGAAGAAAGCTGAGTCAAGAGATTGCACAATTGTATGAATCCCCTGAGATAGATTACCGGAGTAGGATTTTGATTCTAAACTTCAGTATATTCAGACAAAGGAAAGTTACGGGCGGATTAAGAGGGTGATTGATAAAAAATTTACCTCCGAAGCCGCTTTCTTCCCAAAAATCGGGTAATTCCCGAATTCGCAATGATAAAAATTCCCTTATTACGTTCTCCCAAGATCAGCCTTCTGGCCGGCGGTTTCCTTGTCCTGTCCGGGTGCGGGGGGGGAGGAGGAGGGGCACGGACTCCAGGTTTTACGACTCGTTCTATGGGGCCTTCCGGAGGAGAGCTCATCGGTCCTCTTGGAACAGAACTCGAAGGTGTAAAGGTCACTGTTCCCTTTGGGGCTCTGGATCGTTTTGTTTCCATCCGAATGGCCGGCGGGCAAAGCGCTTCGGTGGATGGGAATCCTTCGATTGGACCTGAACTTCGTTTTGAGGTTTCCCCGGATCCCGGTCGCTTGAAAAAACCAATTCAAATCCGGATTCCTGTCAAGATGCCGAGATTTCGTGACCCTCGGGATGTTGTCGCGCTTTTACAAAAAAAACGAGGAGGGGGGCGTCCTCCCATTTGGATCCCCAGTTCCCCTGGCGGTGGTTTGGATCAGCGGCGGAAGTTTTTCGAGGCCAAAGCGGATTCCTTCGGCCTGGTTCGAGTGGTTCTTTCCAAAAATCCCCGGAGAATCGGAGATTCTGCCGGTCTCGTGGGGAAAGCTGTCGGTTTATGGAAGCGGATGGATCCCCCCGCCCTGAACAAAGCTTTGATTTTCCTTGGGCAAGCCCTCCAAGCGGATCCCTTCAATGGGGATGCTCATTTTTACACAGCACTCACCCTTTTGACACAATTGGTAAATGACGAATCCGATACAGGGCCAGGTATCAATAGTGTGGGGGAGGCCCTTGATCGCTTGGGGATGCCACGCTCCGCGAATCCCTTCTTTATGCGGGTTCTCAAGGGGGACTGGCCCGGACAACTGAGACCAGGGCGGAATCCTCCGAAGGCCTCCGAAGTTTTTGAGTTTTTTCGAAAACGTTTTCTTCCCGCTTTAGATCGAGTGGAAGATGAGCTGGACCGGGTTGGAGGAGGTTTCCGTTCACCTCTTTACCTTTCGGGTTTTTTAAGCAACTATGGGGGGGTAAGGGAGCTTGATGAAGGGGATGTCTTGCTCCTTCTTTCTTCCATTGAAGGGTTACGAGCAGCCCTCGATGTCCTTGAATCCTACGACTTGGATTTTGATCTCAATAAACTCTGGAATGAAGTTCGAGCTGGGAAGGGTTTTGCAGAGTTATTGTCCTTGTTCCCTCAATTGGGAAAGCTTCGAACTTCAAAGTTGTCCAAGGCAAGGGCCGGTTTTCTGAAAGCGGCTTCCCTCTTCAGAGATGCCTTTGTTTCGATTCGCAAGGAGGAGGATGACCAAGGGGATGACTTAATTGCATTTAGGAAGGGCTTTGGAGAAAAAGATCGGGATCTTTTTCTGTTCGAGTTCGATTCCTGGTTTTCCGCTTTTAAGGAAGGCTCTCGGCGTTCCTTGGGCAGGTTTCCTCTCAAGTTTTCCTTGGATCCAGCACGGTTTTTTGAAGGCTCCGGAATCGCTTTCCGAGGCTTGCTCCCCTCTTTTGATCACCGCCTTCCCTTGGGGGGCCGGTCTCTGAAGGATCCGACACTAGGGGGGCTCTTCCCCGGGATGACCCAGGATCAAGCAACCAATCTGGCAGAGTTGGCCACACGTGCCCAGTTGACAAAGGCGACAATCCTGGTGGATGGCCTTTTCGGGGATTGGCCCACCTCATCAGAAGTTTTATTGCCTCGAGACCCAGTGGGAGATTCTACCGTTTTCGGATATCTAACAGCCTTGGATCTCCGGAGTTTTGCGCTTGCGATCTCTTCGCGGAATTTCTTTGTGCGCATTGACCTTGGGGATGGAGATCCCAAACTGCACCCTAAGATTGCGAGGGTTTACGAAATCCGTGTTCGGGATCTGGACTCAATCAAGGAGAAGAAGGTCTCCTTTACTATCCTTGTGAACCTTTTGGGGACTCAAGCAAAGGCCATGCTTCGGGTCGTTGGGAATCCTGAAGTCCCCTGCGCTGTGGCTTTGGGAAAAGGTGGTCTTGAGATCGGAGTTCCTCTTCTCCCCCTGATGAATCAAGCAGGCGTTGGACGCAGTCCACGGAGAAGGCTTGTGCGTGTTCGTTCGCAGGGCTTTGATCCAGGAAGTGGTCGCAGCGGGGGGGATCGCACCCGTCCGGTCCTAATGGTCTTCTAATGGCACGGTCAGGTTTCTTCCTGGCATTGCTTTGGGCTTTTGTTTTGTTGCTATATCAATCGCCCCATTCTTCTTCCGCTTGGCTTCGGAAAGCGCTCAGAGAGGGACAGATCCCTACCTCCAAATGGGATTTGGAAGTTATCAATGATCTTGAGGTTCCTTTCCAACTCCTGGGAGTCGAAGGTGTCAGGTTGAAGGCCAAACGAGGACTTCCCCAGTTGCCCACTTTAGGTCCACTTGTCATCGCCGGCGTCCCGAATCATTTTCGATTCGAAGAAGTTCGAGTGAGGGTCAAAGGTCTCAACTTTGAGGCCGAGAAGGGGATTTGGATGCATGAAGGCCTGCAGCTCAAGGGAAGGGTTCGGGTTTTTCGCCATGGACGCATTCTGATGGAGGGGCCAAGCCTATCCCTTGAGGCTGGAAAGGACCGAATTGACTCCAAGGATCTGGTCCTTCTGCATTCTGGATCTTCAGGGAACAAAAGAGCCCTCCTTGGGATTTCCCTTAAATCTGAAGACTTGAAATCCTTGGCCAAGTTTTAGTCAGAGACCTTCCTTTTCCGAAGGGAAGAAGGACACCCCCTATTCCCCGGAGGACACATGGAAGATACTCGTTTCGGGATCATTCTTCTCGAGACTAAATTCGTTGGAAAAGAGGACATTGACCGTTGTCTTCAGCTTCAGTTCCTTGGAGGGAATACAAAGCCTTTAGGGCAGATCATCCTCGAAGAGGGCTTGATTCACGAAAATGTGCTCAAGCTTGTCCTGGATGTCCAGGAGCGCCGGCGAGAGCGGATCGAGGAGGAGCGCATTCTGGGCGAAACCCATAATGGGAGAATCCCGACCTTGCAAGAGTTGTTGCATCGCTCCCTTTCTTTGGAAGTCACAGATTTGCTCCTTGGCACCGCTCAGCCCCCCTTTGTTCGTTTGGGGGGGAGGCTCAGTAAACTATTTGCACTTCCTTTGACTCAGGCGTGGATGGAAGGTTTTTTGGATACTGTTTTGAGTGAAGAAGAAAAGGAGATCTTCGAGGGGAAGGGCTTTATCCAGTGTCGGATGCAACTGGAAAGCGGTTTTTGGGCCAGAATCAATGCCTTCCACGATAGCAAAGGGATTTCGGCGGTTCTTCGTTTGTTCCCTTCAGAGATCCCTACTCTTACGAATCTGGGATATGGTCCTTGGCACCTGGGGCAATTAGAAAAAAACGGCCTATTCCTGATTTCAGGAAGATCCGGTTCGGGGAAAACAACGACGCTTGCGTCCATGGTCCATTATCTCTCTAAACAAACAGGGTTGCATATCCAAGTTTTGACCTCCCATGGGGAGTTCTGTCTCAGGGGGGAGAGAAGCCTGGTAACAACAAAGCTTTTTGATGAGAAAGGGAATGGGTTGGCCAAGGCTCTGAGGGCTGCCCTAAGATCCGATGCTGACATCCTGGTCCTCGATGAACTCAATGGATCTGATGCAATGGAAGTGGCTTTACAGGCAGCCGAGATGGGGAAACTGGTCATTGCGGCAGTCCGGGGGACCGGAACTGTAAGAACCCTAAAGTCGATCGTTGGCAGTTTTTCTCCCGCAAGAAGGGCTCCCGTGCAAAAAAGTTTGGCATCTACTCTTCTCGCGGTGGTCCAACAGGAGCTCATTCCTTCCAGGGACCGCAAAAGTTTAATCCTGACTCGAGAGGAGCTACGCATGGATGCTGATGCATCGGCAGCTCTTGAAAAAGGAGATTTCGAAAACCTAGTCCTCCTTTTAAATCTTGGGGATCAAGAAACCGGCAAGTCGTTGGATGAGAACTTGATGGATCTGGTTGAGGAGGATCGTATTGATGTGGATGAAGCGATCTCTCGCGCTATGGACTGCCCCCGCATGTTAAAGGCTGTGCGCTGAGGAGGAAACGTGACGATTCTCGAAAGAATTCATGAAAAGATCGAAGCGACTGGAGCCACGGCGGTTTTTCTCCGGGAAGGGGCGGTTCCTCTCTTCCGAATTGAGGGAAAGCTGATCCCCTCGGAGATAGAGCCGATTTCGAAGGAATCCCTGATGGGGGCCTTCAATGGGTGTCTCAAGGAATCCCAGTGGGAAAATTTGGAAAGAGAGGGGAGTCACTCTTTTTTACTTGAATCAGGGAATTCAAAGTTTCGGGCCAACCTTAGCCAGACATTGGAAGGCATCTTGCTCGTGCTTAGGGAGCTTCCCGACTGTGTTCCGGATCCCGAGACACTCGGACTCCCTGTTTTTCTCAGTGAATTTATGGCCTTGGAATCGGGCTTACTCCTTTTCACTGGTCCCGTCGGTTCAGGGAAGTCCACAACCCTACACTCTCTTGTTGCAGAACTTCGTAAACAGCGTTCCCGCCATGTGGTTTTCCTGGAGGACCCTATCGAATATCGACATGAAGAGGGTTTTGGGATTGTGCAACAGCTTGAGGTTGGAGTCCATATTTCCAGCTTGGCCGAAGGCGTGGCTCTCTCACGAAGCCTTGGTCCGGATATTCTTGTCGTCGCGGATTTGGATTGTGAAGAAACTGTTTTGGAAGTCCTCTCTGCAGCGGAGTCGGGCTTTTTGGTGATAGCTGCCATTCATTCCGGCTCTTCGATGCAGAGCCTCTGCAAGATGGAAGATATGATTCGGCCGGAACTCAGGGACAGTTTTCGGAAACGTTTGTCCCAGACTCTCTCAGCAGCTTTTGGTCAAGTCCTCTTGGATCGAGCCTATGGAACGGGAAAGATCCCGGCGATCGAGACTCTTATGGCAACTCCGGAAATCCGAGAGGTTATTGGGGAAGGGAACTTTGATGCCCTTGGAGCTTTGATGGAAAAGAGCCGAGGCGTTGGGATGTGTACTTTGGATCAGGCCTTATATTCTCTAGTGACGAGGAAGCTGGTCAGCCCTGAAACCGCCGCAACTTTTGCAGGGGATCGACGCCGATTCGAAGGGCGCATTGCAAGTCCTGTGGGAGTCTGATCTTTTCGTTCTAGTAAGTTTTCCCCCGCCCTTTTTTTCTCCGAAGAAGCAGGGAATCATCTTCTTTCATGATCCCCATCCCCAAACATTACCTTCATCTGGTTCGAGGCTTTCTTCTGTTCATGTCCGGTTTGTTCGTCGGGACCGGCCTTCTCCTCTTTGGCCAGGTAAAGACTGCCAAATTCATGCGCGAAGAGGTGAATTCGACCTTCTTCGTTTTCCGCCAGATTGGGTATGCGACCTTCTTTTTGCAGCCCAATGAAAACCAGGTTGCGCTTGCCCTCTCGGAGATGCCCGAGAGCTATTTGGTGCATTCCAAAAGAGTAGCCTTTTCCCTTATGGTTTTTGGGGCCCTAATCTTGGTGTTTGTTCCTTTCTGTAAAGACAAACGGAAGAAGATTAAAGGGCGGCGGAAAGGATAGTCTAAGAACTATTTCTGTTTCCCATGCAAGACGAAGATCCGAAGTTCGCCACTACCTCCGAAAAGGAAGAAGGAGCTGCTTGGAGTTTCGGGATCACCATCCGATGCCCGCGAGATTACCTTGAGGACTCGCTGAAGGGAAGGTGGGGGCATCCCAGTACCAAGAAGGGAGTCCCGAAGGTTGGATTCGAACTTAAGACGGATTGTGACGCGGGATTTTAAGGCGTCTTTCGTTTGGATATCCTTCAGCAGTAGCTGGATCTTCTGGAGAGAGTCTCGAACGCCCTTACCATCGCTTTGTATTGTGGTGCCGAGTTCCGTAACTTTTTGAAGTTGGTGATGGACCTTCTTGAGCCATGTTCCATTTGCGGGGTTCAGGTCGAGTAATCTTCTGTCCAATTTAAGCAGGAGGCTGGTGCAGTCGCGTGCTTCCTGAGCGGATTTTAGGATCTCTTGAATGGCTTTATGGGGTGGGAAATGTTTGAACCTCTGCGTGTTGGCCTTTAGGTCTTCCAGGCTTTTTAAAGTTCCTTTGAAGAGGCCTAGAGCAAAAAGGGAGGGGTCAACCAAATCCATGTCACCAGGGAACTGTGTTCTGGCAAAGGGTGTCTCTCCTAGAGGAGTTGTATGAGGTTGAAAATGCCTCCGGAACTTTTCGAGGTTTTCGGGTTGCAGGCCTGGTGAAGACGTTGTTTTTGCCGAAGTCTTGGAGAGGGGGGTCAGCCTGCGACTTCTGCTATAGGGAATGGAGGGAAATCCTTCAGCATCAGCAGAAAGTTTCTCATTGTTAATGGAGTTCATTGTCCCCTGGAAAACCTTCTGGGACATAGGTGAATCTTGGAAAAAAGACCTCCTGTTGATGTCTCCAATGTTGGAGTTGTTGTCGCTGACTCGACTGCTGAAAATCTTGCCGGGAGTCATTGCCATTTTTTGGTTCCCGGGTTGAACGAAAATAGGCGCGTTTTCTGGTTTGATGGGAGGAGGGGTGATCTCATCCAGAACAAGCCAAGCCGAGAGGAGAAGTGCTGCGGCTGTCGCCATACCTGAGCTGAAGAGCTTCAACTTTCGCGCAAGGGGAATGGGGGAATCGAGGGCGGCAGTGGGCGTTCCTTCTCCTGATGCGATCCGCCTTTCGAGAACTTCCATAAAGTCGGGGGAAACCTGATCTTCGGGTTGTCCCTTAACCAAAGCCTGAAGGGCTAAAAGATCTTGGTAAACTTTTCGGCAAGGGGGGCAGCTGAAGATGTGTTTGCGAAGTCCCCGATCCAGGCTGGACTGCAAGCGGTGATCGAGTGATTCCGAAATCAGGGCTTGGGTTTCTCTGCAGGACAGAGTCGCCGGATTCTTGGATGAACTCTCAGTATGTTTGTGGTTTCCGTTCGTCATCTTAGGAAGGGTGTCACTTGTTGAATTAACGATGAGGATGATCACCCAAATATGGTTGCATTGCTTTGATTAATTTCTTGCGAGCTCGGAAGAGCCGAGTGGAAACGGTTTTCAGTGGGATCTTGAGGACACTGGCCGCTTGTTCATAGCTGAGCTCTTGACGTTCGCAGAGGAGATAGACTTCTCGGAATTTTGGGGAGAGTTCTTGGATTGCCTTTTCGAGAGCCTCTTGGGTTTCCTTGTCTTGGAGGCGGATGTCGGGTCTCTGAGTCCATGAGGTTGGGGGGGCAATCTCTGGACTGTCGTCATCCCGAATGTCACGAAAATTCCTTGGGCGGTGTTTGCGTCGCCGGAGGCGGTCCAGGCAGAGGTTGCGCGCGACTCGATAGAGCCAGGGTTTCCAGGAATGCTCCGGGATTTGATGCAGGTGACGATAGAGAGCCAGGAGTGCATCCTGCGAAACATCTTCCGCCCATTCTGCGTCGGGTCCCAAGACCCGGGCGGAGAATCCTTTGAGCGGTCCGGCGAATTCTCTTACGGCTCGCTTGTATGCGGCCAGGACCAGAGGGTCAAGGGCTGTGTTCGTTTCCATAAGGGTTTGGCTCGAGAATTTTAAGAAAAAGGCCGCGAGTCTGGACGGTTATAAGCGAGATAAACTCCCGGGAAACCCCGGTTTCAGGACAAAAACCGGCCTAAAGCCATGAAAAGTCTTTTTACCTCCAAGCAAGGGGGTTTTCGAAACCCTTGGATTTTTTCCAAAATATCGGATCCCTATTGGGTCGCCACCCTGTGGAGAGCCAGGAGGATGGCCTCCTTGTTATCGGCGAAGAAACCTTCTTGGCTGTCGGGGAATCGAGGCAGTTCGAGGGTAATGATGGGGATCTGCAGATCGATTCCTGCCCAAGAACCGAGGCTTCCGGGGGTAGGATACCCCACACTGGCCTCTAGTCGGTATCCATTTGCCTTTGCCATGATTTGGGCCAACTCCCTAGCCGGTCCATCCCAATTGACACTTCGCCTGGGTTGATGGACAGAAAGGATAAAGTTGGGGTGAAATTGCTTAATAAGGTTTGCAAGGAACCGACTCTCTGGTTCGGAGAGGGGTTTAGGGCCGGAACTAGGCAGGCTTTTGAAGTTTGAGGCAGGAAAATTCCGGTTTAGATCGACTCTATGGGCGTTTTTCCGGACCCCTTTTGCCAGACCGTCAGGGTTGGCTGGGTTCACAAACAGAAGGGTGAAGCTTTTTGGAGGGCCCTCTTGTTGGATCCAGCGCTCAAAATCTTCCACCAACATTGCACTTCCGGGTTCTGATCCGTGGATTCCCCCAATGATCATCACCGTTTTTGGGCCTTTCCCGTAGATCCTGACTGAGAGAGGCCTCCCTTCTGGGGTATGGATGGGGTCTAGGTGCTGGCTTAAGTTTTCCCACCACTTCCCTCCTCCCAAATCTGCCTCCTCCCAACCTGGGGCAGGTTCTATTTGAATCGGTAGGCAACTGGGAAGCAGGAGAAGAGGGAGGACGAGGAATCCGAGCAGATGGCATAAAGCCTTTGTAGGAAAACGCCGATAGTGTCGATACCTTGAGCACAGTTCCTTTTCCTTCGGTCTTGCTGATGGACCTGTATCGGTTGTCTTTCTGGAGAATTCCATGAAACCTGCTTCATTCCTCCGTCCTTGGACTTTGCTGTTCCTTTTGTTTGCGGGCATTCTGGCGTCTTGCAGTTCTGCACCCCCCTTTGATGCAAAGGCGGTTGTGAGGGAATGGAGGACCTTTATGGATCAAGACTACATTCTCCGAGGAGGGGATAAAATCCTTGTTTCTGTGTTCAAGAATGAGGAATTGTCCCAGGAGTTGATTGTTTCGCCTAATGGAATGGTGGCTTTAAAGCGACTCCCGGCTGCCCTGAGAGCCTCGGGGAAAACCATTGGAGCTTTTAGGAGGGAAGTCCAGGCCGCTTATGCCAAATTCCTCAACAATCCGGAAGTGACGGTTTCTCTTACTGAGGCTGCCCTTCGCTCCGTTTATGTGGCTGGAGAAGTAAAAAACCCCGGTCCGATCCCTTATGTCCAGGGGATGATACTCTCCCAAGCCATCGCTGCCGCGGGGGGGTTGGCCATTACTGCAAAATGGAGTGACGTCAGGGTTCTTCGTAACAACGGCCGGGGCAGGGACCACACATATAGGGTCAACGCAGATACGATCCTGCATGATGGCACTCCGGACTTCCTTGTGTTGCCTGGGGATGTGGTTTATGCCCAAACTTCTGGCATTGCCGATGTGGGGAACTGGGTGGAACTGTATATCCGGAGGATTCTTCCAGTCCCCATCACAGGGATCGCTGTTCCGACTGGGAATTAATTTCTTACATTCCTTGGGTGGCGGAGGATTCTCAGAGCCAAGTCCTCTGCCTATTCGCTTCCCGCTTCCTTGGCCTTGTGGATTGTTGGTTCTCTTCAAGGCGGGTGACACTCAGAAACTCGGAGGCAATTCGGCGGACTGGGGTTTTTTTTCGTAAAATCTCAAACGAAGGTGGGAAACATTCGTAACCAGCTCTTGGTTTTGAGCTAGCTGGTCTGAAATAAAGGCCGGGTGCCAAGGTCTTTGTTCTGCATTGCTTTTGCTCAAATCCGAAATTAAGTTGAATTCCCCCTCAACTGAGACGATTCTCCCCCGAAAAGTCATTTGGTTCCATCCAAAAAGGATGGCAAAGGAGAGATCCATGCCTTTGGCAAATAAGATCTTTGTTTATTCCGACCATGGCGAGGCTGCTGGGCAACTCGAAGATTGCATTCGGGGTTTTCCCTGCCAAGTTGATCGCGTCAAGGATTTTGACCAACTTCGCGGTTTTATCGAAGGTGGCCTGGCTGACTTCATTTTGATAGATGTTCGTGGAGTCCGGGACCGATTCCTCCAAGCAACTGGGGAGGATGAGCCCGAAAACTTGTTAACCCTTCCCTTGGCCGAAATCGAAAAACGGCATATTTTTCGTGTCCTGTCCAGCACTGGAGGGAACAAAACCCGGGCAGCTAAGATCCTTGGGATTGATACAAAAACGCTTTATAACAAGCTCAAAAGTTATCAGGTTGGGATGATTCGGTCGCGAAACAAAGCAGCAAATACTGCTGCGGCGGCGCAGAGCGTGGGAGAGGCTAAAACAAATAGCTGATGGCCTTTTCCCTATCCGCGAGGAGCCATCACTTCATTTTCTCCGTCAGGCCTCGGGCTAGGTGTGGCTTACTGTTTGGAGAAGAGTTCTGAGGGCTTCCAGGGCTTCTTCGGGCTGGATCTCCTCCATGCAGACATTCCTGGGGCAATGAACCCCTTTCCCTTGGCATGGGCTACAGGGAAGGGGTTTTTGTATGACTCGGCTGGAACCATTTTGGGACCAGGGGCCCGTGAAACTGACGGGGCTTGGGCCATAGAGGCCGATCGAAGGGAGTCCCAAGGCGGTTGCTAGATGGAGCGGACCAGAATCCACCCCAATCAGGGCTTGGGACTGGGCCATGGTTCCGGCCAAGAGTGGAAGAGAAAGCCCTTGGAGGTGTGGGAAGTGGAGCCCTTCCCGTTTTAAAAAACGGTGGATCCAGCGACCTTCCCGCTTGGTTCCTGACACGAAGACAGCGGTCCTTCCCCATTTCTTCAGCCCTATTGCCAGGGCTTTCCAGTGTCCTAGAGGCCAGAGGCGTCGAGCGACCCCTCGCCGAAATCTCCAGCGTGCAGACTCATCGCAACCTGGATGGAGCAGGATGGGGGGCGTGGAGAGTTGGGCCAACAAAGGGTGTCCCTCATCTGGAGCCTTAAGAACCAAGGGGCCGGGGG
>JALSSW010000183.1 GCA_026984035.1 Planctomycetota bacterium | reverse complement strand
TGTTCAGGCCAATAGATTTCCCGAGGAGCCGCTTCCCCAGGTGTTCGCATTGACGAAGAAGGAGACCTTCTTCGGGCCTGAGGGCATCGGTGGAGGAAAGGGGAGTAACCGGGATGCGTTTCTTCGGCAGGTGTTTGGAAGAAGACTGGACTTCAAGTTTGCGTCCGAGGTCTCCTTTGAACCCGGATCCGGGGAGTTCATCAGTTCCGCTGGGCCGTTCTTCTACCAGTAGATCCTGTGGAGCTTCATCGAGAGGAATCAGCGTGGCGTCAAAGAGGGTCAGGAGATCCAGGAGACATTTCCCCCCAAATGCTTTGAACTCAAGTAGAGATTGGAGCTGCTTTCCGGAGAGTTTGTTGAAGGTGTTGACGTGCCCTTCCCGTTCAAGGCTCAGCTTGGTTCGGTTCATTAAGGGGAGGTCCTTGACCTTGAGAGTTCTCGGAAAGATAGGGAGGCGCCGTTGCCTCAAGCTTTTAGGGATTGTGGAAAGGCGGGATTGGACACGGGCAACCACCAGTTTTCCCAGGGCCTCACAAGTTTGAGGATCTAATTTGTCCCAGATGCTTGCATCGAGATCGGAGAGAACCTTGTAGCCGTGTTCATGAACACCAAGGTTTTCAGGGATTTTGGTCCGATCGAACATATCTTTGAGAATCTTTGGAATGAGGGGGAAGCCTACTCGGGGATACACTTTGAGAGGAGGATTGGCGAATTTCGTGGAAAGTTCTTGGGAGAGCCGGATCCTTTTGGGATCGAAGACCATTTCCATGGCGGATTCCTCTCCGGGGTTGGGTTCTCTTTTTCCTCCTTCGGTGGAGAGAGGGGAGGCATTAGATTCGTCCGGGTTTTGGAGGGCTGAACTGTCAGAGGCAGGAAGTTCTGGGGCTTCTTGCCAGCCCTCTGGGTGAGTTTCTAAGGTCTTTTGGAGGAGAGAGAGGAAGTCCAAAAGGCATTTGCCCCCGAAGGCCCGGAACTGGAGGAGTTCGTTGATGGTTTTCCCCGAAAGCGGGGCAAGAGAATTCCCGGGAAGTTCCCGTTCCAAGCTAAGAAAGGTACGGTTGGAGAGAGGGAGGTCATGAAGGTGGATGTCTTGATGGATTTTTGGGAGTCTTCGGGAGCGGATGACCTTGGGGAGAGTGGAAAAACGGGATTGAACCCGCTTAGCAACAAGCTTGGCAAGTTCTTCACAGGTTTCCTGGGGGAGTTGGTCCCACACTCGCTGATCGAGATCGGCGAAGGTCTGAAAAGGGGTATCGGCAAGCCCGAGGGATTCGGGAATGGGTTTGTTTTGAAAAAGTTCAAGAAGAAGTTTGGGGGAAAGGGGATCGCCTTTTCGAGGGTAGCTTCCCTGTGCGCGCGTGAGTTTAACCTCTTTTTCTTTCGGACTCTTGGGGCTGGGAAGAGGAGGTTCGGGGAGAGGAAGGATGGCCTCGGAATCCATTTCCACCATGCCGCCGGGCTGGTCGCGCAGTGTTTTTTCGAGGACTGTAAGGAAGTCAAGGAGACATTTCCCACCGAAGGCCCGGAATTCAAGAAGGACCTGAATGGGGTGTCCCGAAAGAAGATGCAATTGGTCCAATAGCCCTTCCCTTTCCAGGCTTAACCGGGTTCGGTTGGAGAAGGGAAGCTCCTTTCCTTGGATTGCTTTGGAGATCTTTGGAAGTCTGCGTTGACGGATGACCTTGGGAATCGTCGAAAGCCTAGATTGCATTTGGGTGACGACACTTTTGGAAAGTTCAAGGGCTGCTTCTTCCCCCAGATCCTCCCAAGCTGATTCATCCAAGTCAGGAAAGGTCTTAAATTTCTCCTTCTGGTAATCAGCGGGGACTTCCATCCTTCCAAAGAGTTCACGCAGGAGGCTGGGAACAAGGGGAAATCCTGGTCGAGGGTATTGCATCATTTGTTTCTTTTGATGAATCGGGGGAAAAATGGGGAAAAAACTGTAGACAAACAATAGGAGGCAAAAAAGATTTCAGGGATGGTGACCTTCTTACTGAGACCTTACTGAGACCTTACTTACTGATTTTTTGAAGAAATTACCGATTTTATAGAGAAACGAGGGTAGAAGACCACAAAGGACTTTAGATACGTTTCCATAAATAAAATGTGTTCAAATTGGAGCCGCAGACTCCTGAGGCATTGAAAAGACAAATAAGATTAGAACAAAAGTGGGATGATTGAGCAAGCGTTTTACACCAGAAATCATGATTCATCACTTTTTCTGGGAGTTCTATCGAAAAAATAGGATGGGGGCTGGGTTGATCCTTGCACATGGATTCAGAGATTGCCAGGCTTTGAAGGAATTCGCTTTAATGGCTTTAGCAGAGTTTTTGTGGCAATCGTTTTTGGGAAGTATTTTTGGCGAGTTTTTTTCGATGGTTCCCGGATTTTGGTCTCCAAATAACAAGGCTTTTCAGGGGTCTAAAGTCATGAAGATTGTGGGATGGAATCTGGCTGCTTATGATCTCCCAACCAAGTCCTCCCCCTTATGAATTCTTGGGGAATTCGACCCCAGCTTACTCCCACTTGGGCGAGCAGGGGTTTCTGGTCGATGGAGTCGGGAATGCCGGAATTCTTATTGGTCCCCTATCTCGGAACTGCGGAAAAAGAGGTCATTCTTGTGGATTGGCTGGTTCCCGAAGGGGATTCCTTTGCTAAGGGACAAGCTCTTTGCATCGTGGAAACTCTCAAAGCGAGCTTCGAAATCGAAGCGGAAAGAGCAGGGACACTCCTCAAGCAATTGGTAGGGGAGGGGGAAAGACTCCTCCTAAAAAGTCCCCTCGCCGTCTTGGGAATGGAGGGGGAGGTTGTTGATGAGGTTTCCCTTGAGAAGTTTCTGGCTACATTTGAGAAAAAGAGGGGTGAGGCCGCACGAGATGATCCGATCCCGAAGGAGAAGAAGAATCCCATCCCAGGTGGGGGCACGAATTCCAAGAGGGGACCGGTTCAGGCTGCTCCGGCCGCCCGCTCGAAGGCCCGTAGCTTAGGGATCGATCTGGAGACTGTCGAGGGCACGGGACCGGCGGGAATGATTCGCTTGGAGGATGTTCTTGCCGCAGCGAAGGGAGAGACTTCCCAGGGGGTGGGAAATGAGGGGAGGTTGGACCCAGATTTCCTCCGCTATCTCCGGGCCGAGGGTGAGCGATTCAGCCGTCTCTCCTCAGATTTTCGTCTCGCCCTCTACCGCAAGCATGGCGCTCAAATCGGCACTTCTGCCTTTTTGGGTGAGGGAAGCTTGATTTTGGCTGAGCGTTTGGTTTTGGGAGATGGGTTTCGCCTGGGAGCCTTGGGTCGCATTGAAGTCCAGGATTTTACTTGTGGGGATCTCGTGCAGTTTGGGCCCAGGCTCCAGCTCCGTTGCCGCAAGGTGCACATTGGATCCAACGCATACTTTGCTCCTGATGTCGAGATTGGGGGGGGAGGAGCGATGGATCCCGAAGCCGAGTTAAAGATTGGGTCGCATGGTTTTGTGGGGGAGCATGTTCATCTCAATCCTTGCCGTCCCCTCATCCTGGGAGATGAAGTGGT
Organism: Planctomycetota bacterium; assembly: GCA_026984035.1. Taxonomy (GTDB): domain Bacteria; phylum Planctomycetota; class UBA1135; order UBA1135; genus HyVt-539. Next base: position 4,137 of record JALSSW010000183.1, on the reverse strand, counting down.
GGTCTCGAGGCAGGCTGCGATCATGACGCATTCTTTCGGCTTGGATGTGTTGGAGGGTTATCCCAATCGATTTGCAGGGGTTCAGATTGAGGACTGCTGCCAGATAGGCATCTCTTGCACGCTGTTTCCGGGGGTGCGAATGGGGAAAGGCTCCATCCTTCTCTCGGGCTCTTCATTGGTGACAGACGTACCCGAAGGGAGGCTTTTCGGGGGTGTTCCTGCCAAGGATATGAAGGCCGCTCGGCAGCCCCTTAGTCCCCAGGATAAAACTCGGCGGGCTCGGGAGCTTGAGCTGGAGTTCAGAAGGCAGCTCAAGCTCCGAGGCTTTGATTGCAGCGAAGAGGGAGAGGGGTGGCTCTGCCAGGTAGATGGACAGTCCCACCGGTTCCGATTTGTGGAGAGTCTCAAGGAGCTTCCCGGGGAAAATTTTCAAAACTCTGCGGAATGGATCCTCGTTTCCATGGAGACCTCCGAAGAGCTTTGGAATTCCTTTCCTCCCGATGGTGTGCTTTTCGATTTAGGGAAGAAGCGCTTCAAGGGGATTCCGGGACCGATGACCGCAGCCTTTCGGGAGTTCCTTCGAAAACGGGGTGTCCGCCTTGAACCTCGGAGTTGGACCTACGAGGGAGGATGGCTTTGAGCGAAGAACATTCCTACAGCCTTCCGCACTATCGGCACATTTTAAAAAAGGCTCGAGATCTGGGTTATCGCTTACCCCGCGTTGAGGAAGTGGCTTTCGGGCTCCCTAAGGATCGTTTTTTTTTGATTCGTCATGATGTTGATATTTGCCCTTGGGCGGCCCTGGAGATGGCTCGCCTCGAATCCGAAGAGGGTGTGCGGACAACCTACTATTACCGTTTCCATGCAGAAACTTACAACCTGATGGCTGAGAGTGTTCTCCAAACTCTTCGGGAAGTGGAACAGATGGGACATGAACTTGGCCTTCATTACGAGCCCGGCTTTTTCCTGGATCAGGGCCTGGATCCGGTCCAAGGGGTGCGTCGGGATCTCCGCTTGTTCGAAGAGATCCTTGGACATAAAACCAAGACCATTGCCCAGCATCAGCCGGCCACGGGTCCTGTTTTGGCGGAGATCTCCGAGGAACACGCAGACGCTTACCAACCCGATTTGGTTCGAAGCATTCGGTATTTCGGGGACAGCGGTTTTCATTGGCGGGAGGGGTGTATTTGCACCAAGCTCGGTCAGTTTGACCGGATCCATACCCTGATCCATCCCCATAGTTGGACCCTTTGGGACCGGCCCTGGCAAGATGTTTTGCGAGCACACGCAGACTCCCTGGGAGAGAGGCTGCGCGCCGGTATGGAAGATTACATCCTCCATGTGGAGGACTATCTCGCCAAGCGTCCGGCCCTGGATCGGGAACGGGAAAAGAAATATGAGGACAGGAATCCCTAGAGGAGAGGCTGTTCGGTTTACTTCTCCTTTTTCAGTTCGTTTCGAATGGCTGCTTCGAGTTCAGCGGGCTTGAAACCGAAGGGTCCCTTTCCCCCGGCAAAGGCCAGGCGGCCGTCCTTGCCCACCAAATAAAGCCGATCTGGCCAGCCTGCATAGGCTTTATTTGTTTTGTCATCCAATCGATCCACGACCGCAGGAATGGGTTCGAGGGCAAGTTTCGTCATGCAGGTTTGGGCTACCTGGAGCCTCTCATTGAGGTTGGTGGGATCTTCGACCAGGATGGTGTACATGGGGGAGCGACTATCGAGAGCGTGGGCTTCACGGATGTAAACAATTAAAAACTGAACATCGTTTTTATAGGTTTCATAGAGTTTCTTCAGCCGACCGGCTGAATTGCGAAAAGGCGGTCAGGTATAACTGCCGAAGATCAGCGCCACAGGTTTTTTGCCTATGAAAGAGGATAGGCGGATCAACTTTTTTGCATCATGTACCGTGGGAAGGTTGAAGTCCGGAGCCCTTTGTCCCTTGCGTAAAGGGTTCTGCCCTCCGCTTCCTCGTTTAGGGGCGATGAACTCGCCCCTCGTGAGGAGACCGTCCTTGTCTGCATCCAGGAGGGTGAACATTTTTTGGAAAGCGGATTTGGCTAGAGATGTGGTCGCTCGACCCGGTTTGTGGTCTCCAAAGGCCATCATGAGGAGGCGGACCGTTCGATCGCTGAGCCCGATCTCGTAAGCTTCGAGATCTTCGAGGATTCCATTTTGATCCACATCCCAGTCCCGTAAAAAACGGTTCCAGGCCTTAGCGTCGATGGACTTGGCCTTTTTATAATAGGTTCCAAGGGCGGATTGGAGGGCCATGCGCTGTATCCGAAGCCTGAACTCCTTTTGGTTGCGCATAAACCCTCTTCCTCGATTGAAATCATCCAGGCTTAAGATGCCATCTTGATTTCGATCCAATCGATGGAAGGTCTTCTCCCCCCGGGGGTATTCCTGGGGGCTGATCTGACCATTTCCGTCCTTGTCGTATTTTTCGAGGAGAATCCGGAAGGCACGTGCTCCAGAATTTCTCTGAGATCCTCGCCTCTGGATTCTATTGCTTTGCTTTCCTTCTCTTGTGTTTTTTAGCCCCGACTGAGAGCTTTGAGCAGGGGATAAACCTGCGAGAAGGCCTAGGGAAAGGCCCAAAAGTCCGATTGCTTGCATTGAGATCCTCCGCGAACGCGTTTGAATGAAACAGCGAAGACTGTTTCCTTGAACTGCTTCCTACGGAGTTCATTGAAGAGAGGAGAAGGGCAATCTGTAATGAAAAGGTAAGCGGAGGGGGAGAGGACTGGGGATCTCCTTAGGGTTTCGGAGATCTCCTGAGAATTCTACGGGGAGTCTCGTTTGGTTGCCCGAAGGTCAACGGAGGAGTTTTTCCACTTCTTGAGGGATGGGTTTGGTCTTGACCCGGCCCCAATGTGAAAAGAGAAGCTCGAGGCTGTTGGCCAGTTTGTGGGTTTTTGTTTCCCCCGGTTTCAATGGCTTCTCTTGTTCCTCCTCGTCCACCTGCTGGGCTTTTCCACCTGCCTGGATAATGATTCTCCCTTGTCCCTTGAGGGGTTTTCGGGGAAGGAAGGTCCGGATCAAGATGCGACGGGGCAGTTTGTGCCCAGGATCCTCATAGAGGGTGATTTCCACATGGATGTCGATCTTTTCCTTTTGCATCCCGGGAAAATTCATGAGAAGCATGATCCCCATCGTGCTCGAACCTGAGTCTTGGGCCATTCCGGCAGCTTGAAAGAGGCGGGCAGGTTTTCCTTTCAGGCGGCAACGCCAAACGAGGACGGGTCGGTCATCAAAGGTTTCGCTCCCGAGGCTCTCCCATGTGCTTTGGGGAAGCAGGGCTTTTAAAACCTTTGTGAGAATGGTTCCATCCGGGAGGGCTTTGCTGTTCCATTTCTCGGAAAATTTACGGCTGCCCGCCAAAGCATATTCTCCTTCGAGGGGGAAGGCCCAAAGCGTGCCCTTTCGGAACAGGTCTGGATGTTTTCCTTGGAGGGACCAGCTGTCCCAAGCTTGAACATGCCTTTGGAGAATGTTGATCTCTTTCTTTTTTTTGATCTTTCCCCGAACCTGCCCGGGAATCAGGTTTGCAAGCTGAGCTAGGGGGCTTTTTACGAAGTATTTGGCGCGGAGAAGAAAGGAGTCTTGTGCCAGCATTTTTGCCAGAAGCATTCTTACATGTTTGTTGGGCGCAGATTCCTTTGGGCCTTTGTTTGGGGATTCCGAAGGGTTTTGATGGCTCGGTTTTGAATTCTCTTGAGGCTTTGGAGGAGAGCTTTCGGGCTCCTTGTGGGGACCCTCCTCTTGGAAACAGAGCCCGGGAAGAGCGGGGACTGTGCCTCCCAAGGCCAGCGTAAAGAAGGCAATGAGTCGAAGGGGAGCAAGACTTGGATTCATTTTTTTACCTAATGGCTAGAAGGAGGAAGTTCCTCCGGTGCATCCTCATCCAGGGGACTTACTTCGGAAGAGGATTGAGAGTCCGTTGGAACTTCACGGGACGTTCGTTCTTCATTCAACTCGTCGATCAAGTTAGAGACGCGAATGCTCCCTTCGACGGAGGGATCGAAGTGGAACTCCAGCCTGGGGACGGTCCTTGTGGGAAGAATGTCACCCATTTTACCCTGTAGGTATTTGCGGCAGCGTTTGAGTGCGTGTTGGGTTAGATTGCGATCTTTTT
>JALSSW010000182.1 GCA_026984035.1 Planctomycetota bacterium | reverse complement strand
GGCGGCCCCCAAGCACCCTGTCGCTCTGGATCACGGATGGAACCCCGGGCGGGACCAGGGTTGTGCAGACACTCCCCTCATCTGTTCCCATTCTTTCGGTGGAGAACCGCAGTTCCGCTCGCTTGGGGAAGGACATTCTCTTCACCTTGCTTCTTACCTTTAAGGGCAATGCGCGTTTGGGCCTTTTGATGAAAACAGACGGAACGCCCAAGGGGACTCAGGTCCTTAGGACCTTTACCTCCCCCACCTTCTACCAGCTCAAAGACATGCTTCGCCTAGGAAAGCGGATCCTCTTCCAGGCCGGAACTCCCTCAACCGGACTTGAGCTGTGGACCTCGGATGGGACTGCCAAGGGAACAAGAATGCTTGTGGATCTTTGGCCGGGATCCAAGAGTTCCGCTCCCTTCAGCCTGACCCGCATTGGAGGCAAGGTGGTTTTTTCCGCCATGACTCCAAGCACAGGCAGGGAACTGTTTGTCAGTGACGGCAGTGCAAAGGGAACGAAGCTCCTGAAGGACATCCGACCTGGAAACCTCTCCGGCATTCTCTCCACGGTATCCTTCTTGCACCTCGGCTCTCGGCGTGTGGGCTTCCTTGCCGAGGACGGAACGAGCGGGAAACGGCTCTGGGTGACGGACGGGACGGCAAAGGGCAGCAAAGCGCTGAGCGCGGCCCTCCCCGCCCCCGGTTTTAATCAGGAATTAGGCCGGGAGGCTCGGCTCCTCCGAGGGAACCTGTTCTTCGATTGGGATGATCACGTGCACGGCAGGGAACCCTGGGTCTGGTTCCCCGGCGCAAGCGCCCGCGAACATGCAAAGGGCTGCGGATCTCACGCTCGCTTGAGCGCAAGCGACCCCATCCTCGGAGGGACAACCCAGTTTTCCGGGACGCTCCCCTCGCAACAAAAAGTCGCTGTCCTGCTTTTGGGTGCCACAGCCCCAACGCCGATCAAGGCAGGCGGACAAGGTTGCTGGCTCTATGTCGACATCTTCCGGCAGCTGATTCCGGTTCCGTTCTCAGCGGCGGGTGGGAGCTGGTCACTATCCATCCCCATCCCCAACCAGCCGAGCTTGTCCAACCTGCTCTTCCAAGCCCAGGTCTTGCATCCTCTGCAAGGCGGGGGATTTGACCTCAGCAACCCAGTGGAGCTCGTCACCGGGCGTTGATCGCAAAAACCCCGTTCGCGGGTCCTTCGGTGTTCCCGGAAGCCCAGAGGGCTTCCGACCGAGAAACCCGCGGACGGGTTTTCCACGGATCCTATTCAAAACCCAAGGACCAACTCCACAGGATTACTCACATCCAAGCCCCCGCCTTCAGGATGCAGGACTTGGGCTTGAAGCAAGAGTCCCACAAGGGAGGACTGACTGGGCAGGGGAAGTGAAATCTTCCAACTGCCTTGAGGCGACCCATCATTCATAAACAACTCAGGCCCAAACGTGATCTCGCCCCAAAAAAGAGCTTCCCTGGCAATCCTGTCAAGGAAAGCCGTAGAAAACCCGTCCGCGGGTTTTGTGGTGGAAAGCCCTCCGGGCTTTCGGGAAGGCCAAAAGACTTGGGCATCCCTAACACCATTGGTTCCCCAAAAACGCTGGAAGCGATTTTACCAAAAACCGTAGAAAACCCGTCCGCGGGTTTTTAGGTCGAAAGCCCTCTGGGCTTTTGGGGAAGCCCAAGATCTTTGAGATCTGAAGCTAGCTTCGGTTCCCCAAAAACGCTGGAAGCGTTTTTACCAAAAACCCCCGGAGGGGTTTTCCACCTGGGAAGGCCAAAGGACTTGGGCATTCTAAGCACGATGGCCCTCCCAAAACCCCCAGGAGGACTTATCCAAACTTCCTACTAGAACTTCACTCGGGCTACATTGGAGCAAGCAAGAATGCCCGCGTTGTCCACAAGGACCGAAACGGCATCCATCTGGAAGCCTTTCAAAATCGAAAAGGTTCCTGCCGCGAAGCTGTAGGGCTTGTTCGGAAAAAGATTCGCATTAGAAGTCGCCTTAAAGTGCACCGGGTTGCCCAGGGCCACCGGAACACCCAGGGTCGCAGCGCTCAGCGAATCAAACTCAAGCCCGCAAACACTCCCATGACCGAGAACGCCATTCGTCGTCAGGGAAAGGATGGTCCAACCCTCCGTATACCCTGCGCTGAGATTGCTGAGGCCGATCTTGAGATCCCCATTTCCCTGGGTGGTCATCGCAAGCTTGAGTCCGGTCTTGTCCCGCATTCCCCCCAGGCCGGAGACAACCAGGGCAAAGTCCACATCGGTCGCAGACGTTTCAAGATGGTTATCGACACTGACCTTGGCCGCACGAACATCCACCTGCCAAAGACCCGAACGAGGCGCCTTGACGAAGACATTTTCGAGAGTATCGACGTCATTCCGCGTTCCACCGGCTTTGCTGTAGTTGGAGGCGGTCAGCCCGTTGTTGCCCCAATAGCTTGTCCCCTTGGGATCCATCACGTGGAGATCCAAGTCATTGAGCCTCGTCTTGCTCGCTGCAGGATTCGCGGCCGGCTCGCTCCAGTTGAGCGTGGCCTTAAACTCCTTTTTTCCACGGGGAACGAAGACCAAGTAGGATTTGGTTTGTAAGTTTTTGAGGACCTGGGTCTCATTGATGATCAACATCCGGTCGCGTTCGTCATAGGGACCCTTGACGTTGGGCCAACCCCATCCCTGGTGGACCCGAGTCAGGTCGTGGCTTGTGCCCGAGAAGGGATATTGCAAAGCCTGGTTGACCATGATCGCTTTGACCGTTGTGAAGTGGGGTAGATACTTAAAACGGTTCTTCCAATCCCCGCGCTTGCCGGGATATCCAAAATATCCATCCGTCCACAGCTCGATCAAAAGTCCAACATGCCCAGCATTGATCGGCGTAGCGCCTGAAGTCCCACCAAATTGGGTGTAGCTCGTAGAGTTATAACCTGTCGTGTAGATCGAATCATAGTAGCCACAAAGGGTCGGCTTGATCCTTCCATCCGCGGCAGGGCCAATCGAGCCGGCACGCCTCCAATAATCATCGGTGGGTGTCAGGGTATCCCGATGGCGAATCCCCCCGATCGAGAAAATGTTCTTGGCCCAGGCCTGCGGCCTGGAGGGAGTCGCCCCTGCGTTGCTCTGGCTCTGGGTGATCGGAATGTCGTTGCCGAAAATAATCGTGTCCATCTCGGCGGAGCGATTGGTGTACTGCGTGGTCCGCGCATAGCCCCAAGAAGCTGTCTGGAACATGACGTGATAGGTCTTTTTCAGTAGAGCGACCAAGGCGTTTCGGTTGCCATTGTTGTACACATAGCGAAAGTTCGTCCAATAGCCCTGCCCGTCGGGAAGCATGCCGCGAGCCTTTTTGACCTTCCCACGAGCAAAAACAACACCAAAGGTCGCGTTGCCATGACCGGAAGGACTTGTGTTTTTGAGCCCAATGGGGGTCGTGCGCCAGGAGTTAGCGGCAAACTCAGTATGGGTGGCGTAGATACCCTCCATGATATGTCCGCGAACCCCCTTGCCTGTGTGGCCACCGAGAGGACCTTTGGTTTCGACATAGTCTGCTCCACCATATTTGCGGGCATTGTCCATGTCTTCCTCCGGCTCGCTCCAAGGATCGACAAAGAGGACTTCATCGCGGCCCAGAACCTCGAGGAGTTGGCGACGATCCAGGGTCGCCTCGACAAGGACATGACCGGGCGTTGCATTGTTGACTTCGCCGCCCAGGGCAGTGATGGCCTTGGCCAGAGAAACTCGATCGGTTTTGGGAGCAAAGAGGCCGATGTCGTAGCGCCTTTTCCCCAAGGTGTCACCCCGGAGCAGAGAGGCGCGGACCCCTTCATCCAAACGGTAGGCCTTATGGTAGGAGCCAACCCAGCGCACGTAGGGGAACTTGCGAACCGTATCCGCCAGGGCGACATCCATCCGCACCAAAACAGCCTGCTCGGGCATGGGAAGGCCAACCTCGGCTCCCCGCCGCTGTAAATCCCGCCGATAGGCATCGAGCATCTGGGTATGAAATTGCACCAAGAAAAGGCGGGCCGTTTTGGAAGATTGCAAAAAGCCGGCAACGAAAGGGCGCTGCAAGATCGGATCAAAACGAGCATACCGCATGAGGATCCGAGTCTCGGCCTGGATCGGAGGAGTAAAGCTCCGGCCTCGATCAAAACTCACCTGGTACTTCGGGGGAGATTGCTGAAGCAGCCGAACAACAGTCGTCGAGCCGGGCACTTCGATCGTCTTTTCACCCGGACCTGTGGCGAATGCCGGCAGACAGAGAAGAAGAGGAGTCGCTGCGAAGAGTTTCATGAAAGTCTCCAACTGAAGGAAAAAGGAAAGAAACTAAGGAAAGGAAAAGGATGTGCAGGCGAAAGGAAAAGCCTCCAACATTCAGCCACTCTACCGCAAACCGCGTTGCAATCCGTGAAATGCCGGTTTGCTCCAAGGGAAGAGACGGCTATTCTTGGGACATTATGACAGAAATCGTTGAAGTCCTCGGTCGTGAAATCTTAGATTCCCGAGGCAATCCTACTCTCGAGGTCGAAGTTCTCCTCGATTCCGGCGTTCGAGGCCGCGCAGCGGTTCCCTCGGGTGCTTCCACCGGCGCCCATGAAGCCGTCGAACTCCGAGACGATGACGAACGTTTCCATGGCAAGGGGGTCCTCCGGGCGGTCGGCCACGTCAACGAAGAACTTGCCGATCTTGTTGTAGGCGAAGAAGCCACCGACCAGGCTGCCATCGATCTTGCCATGTGCCGGCTGGACGGAACGGAAAACAAGGCCCGTTTTGGGGCCAACGCCATCCTGGGGATTTCCCTCGCCGTCGCCAAGGCAGCGGCCCTCGAAGCCAAGCTCCCCCTCTATCGCTACCTGGGCGGCCCCAACGCAAGGCGCCTCCCCGTCCCCATGCTCAACGTCCTGAACGGCGGCGCCCACGCGGACAACAACGTCGATCTCCAAGAGTTCATGCTCATGCCCAGCGGCGCCCCGAGCTTTCATGAAGGACTGCGGATGGCCGCGGAAATCTATCAATCCTTGAAAAGCCTTCTCAAAGACCGAGGCCTCTCAACCTCTGTCGGAGATGAAGGCGGTTTCGCCCCCAACCTCAAATCCAATCGAGACGCCATCGAAGTCATCCTGGCTGCGACAGAAAAAGCGGGATATAAACCGGGAACAGACATCCTGATCGCCATCGATGCAGCAGCTTCCGAGTTTTACAAAAACGGAAGCTACGAACTCAGTGGTGAAGGCCGAAGCATGGACGCCGAAGGCATGATCGAACTTTACAAATCCTGGGTCGAAGAATACCCCATCTTTTCCATCGAGGATGGTCTGGCTGAGGATGACTGGGCTGGCTGGGCGAGGATGACCACAGCCCTTGCGGGGCCGGAAACCCAAAAGCCGATCCAACTCGTGGGGGACGACATCTTTGTCACGAACAAAAAGCGTGTAGCCCGCGGCTTGGCTGAGGGTTCAGCCAACAGTGTCCTTATCAAGGTCAACCAGATCGGCACTCTCACCGAAACCTTGGACACCGTGGATCTCGCCGTCTCCCATGGATGGACCTGCGTGATCTCCCATCGCTCGGGGGAGACCTCCGACACAACCATCGCCGACCTCGCGGTCGCAACCGGAGTTGGCCAGATCAAGACCGGAGCCCCTTGCCGTTCGGAGCGCGTGGCTAAATATAACCAACTTCTCCGCATCGAGGAGGAACTTGGGGATGCGGCACGCTATGGTTTGGGCTTCGACCTGGAAGAGGACGAGGATTAAAAATGAAGGTGAAGATGGGGCGCAAAACACAAAAGCCGGGCGGCGCAATGGAGACTCCAAGATGGCTCCTTCATCTCCCCAAACTAGCCACCCTCTGCTTCGCCCTCTTCGCGCTCTACCTCCTCCCCTTCTCTCTCCTCCCAGCCTGGAACGAAGCGCGACTCTCCAAGAGGATCCTCAAGGGGCAACAACAGAAGTTCCAGAACCTTCAGAAGGATTGGGACCTGAAGCGACGGCAACTGTTTGGACTCCGTAACGACCCTCAGGCTTGGATTCGGGCGCTCGATGACAAGGGGGTCCCCCCTCCTTCTTTCATCCTCCCCCACTCCCAAGGGCGCTGAGTTCAACATTGTGAGCCACTCATCGCGAGTGAACCTGCGAAACCTCGGAATCTTGACGCTATTCCTTGGCTGTCCCGGATGGATGGGCGCCGGAATGTTTGCGGGAATGATCGAGGATCTTAAGGCGCAGGGCACTTCCCTAAACCCAAGGATCGAGAACCAGCGTGCCCAGCGCAACCGAAGCCAGGCCCTGCTGCGCGATCAGCGCCTCTCCCGCAAACTGGGGGCAGCCCTCCTGCTCGCCTCCCAAGGGAAATGGAGCGAGGCCCGCCCCAAACTACTCCCCGCTCTCATCCCGGGACACCCAAGGATCCAGGTCCCCTGGGGCCGCCGGGAGACACGCGATTTTCATCTCCTGCTCAGACGCATCCTGGCGAAGGCTCCGGCGACCGCACGCGAAGCCTGGACCCGAAATCTCGAAAACGAAGCAAGTCGGCGGCTCCTCCGAGTCCAGAAGGATATCCGCAAACTTCGCGGATTCGCCCGGGCCTTTGAAGGGACCAAAGCCGCGCGGGCCGCCCGGTTCCAAGCCCTCGACCTCGCTCTCGAGCAGGGAAAGCTCCTTTCTGCGGAAACTCTGGCGGCCGACTTGGCCCTCCCCCCGCAAAGCCCCTTCCAGGCAGCCATCAGAACTCTGGCCACCCGCGTCCTCCCCTCCGCCACCTGGCCAAGCCCTCCAGGCCTCCCCAACGGCACCCCTCCCGATCTCAGCCCAAAGGGGACACCCATTCATCCTCCCAAACCCCTGGGGGCCTGGCCCGGCGGCCCGATCCTGGCTCGACTCGCCCTTGCCGGTCCCCGCCCGGGGGGCGGACTCCGCTACTTCTTCCTTGGAAGCCATAAACTTGGACTGGTCGAACGAGCCAAAGGAGTCCATCGGATCCGAAGCCTGGACCTCCCCGGCCTTTTCCCCCCTGATAGCGATGCGGGACTCCAGACCGGCCCAAAGGCAGCCGGCTCAAAAGGGACAGCCACCTCTCTTCTTGTCATCCTCCAAGCCCAGGCGACTTTCCTCCTCCCGTCGACCAAGTCCAAGCTCTACGCACTCACCATCCCCGCAAAACAGGATGGAACCCTAAAGACCCAGTGGTCCTTCTCTCCCAAAGGAGCCCAGCTTGTAGGCAGACTCCTTGCCGCCCGCGGGCGCGTCTTTGTCCTATCCTCCAAAAAACTCGACCCCGTTACCATCCAGCTCAGCGTTCACTGCCTGGGATCCAAGGGGGAGGTTCTCTGGTCGCGGGATCTTCTCCGTGGCGCTCCGCTCACCAAGGAACTGGCCGAGCACCGCCAAGAAAGCCTCCGAGGCGGTTTTTTTCGCCCTTCCCGCCCCATCCTCGACCAAGGTCGCCTCTACATCGGGACCGGCCTCGGCCTAACCTTCTGCCTCGACCCCCTCGATGGAAGCCCCCTCTGGAGCTTTCGCTACGCGCGCCTCCCCGCCCTGGGGGACCGCGAAGAACCCTGGAAACGAGGGGGGATCGCAGGGGGAACGAGGATCTGGCACTGCCCCACCGACAGCAACTTTCTCTACCTGCTGCGCAAGGATCCAGGGCCAAAATCCCTGCTCCAGCGCCCCCCCCTCCCCAAGGGGAGCCTACGCTTTTTCCTGGGTCCCCTGGGAAACCGCGTATATTTCTACCGCAAGGATTGGCTCGAGATGGGACCAGTGCGACTCTCCTTCCCCCCCCAACCCTCTCCTTACCCACGCTATGACGCCCCCCCGATCCAACCCGGAGAGCAACTC
>JALSSW010000181.1 GCA_026984035.1 Planctomycetota bacterium | reverse complement strand
TGAGAAGAACACGGGTAGCCCGATCCGGTTCCTGCCTTGCCTTGGTGTCCTTGTATTTCATGGCTTTGTAAAAAGCCCTCCGGATTTCCCAGATGGTCCCCATGCGGGTGGTTGGCCGCCGGTTATACATTGAGGTGGGTTTCCCCCAACGAGGGGCGCGGTTTCCTGCACCGGGGAGCTGCCCCAATGTGATCCTCAGTCCATTTCCAGACTCCATAAGACGCGTGGAGAGAGGACCTCCTGTCTTCAAGATCGCATCCAGGCCACCAATGACGTTAAACCCACCCGGGCTTATGCAGGCGGTGGTGACGCCATCCTGGAGGGCGAAGCCAAAAGCCGGACTCTTGAAGTCGATGGCGTCTTTGACTTGGATGGCCGGAGTGACCTCGGAAGATTGCTCGTTTTCTTCTGGACTCGGAAGGCCCAGAGCTGTGTTGGCGTCGATGAGTCCTGGGGTGAGATACAAGCCTTTTGCATCAATCGTTTGATCCGTTGGAAGAGAGTTTACGTTTCCAACGGCATCGATTTTTCCTCCAACGATACGGATCTCTGCTCCCTCGGTGAATCCGCCTTTTCCGGTGAAAACCTGAGCTCCCCGAATCACAAGGGCTTTTTCCTGTGCTTGTGCTTGTGCTTGTGTGGGGGAGCTGAGAAACGCCAAAAGAAGAGCGGGAAACAGGATTTGCGTGGACTTCATCATTCTTTAGTTTCTTCCCTTTTTGGAGGTTTTTCGGGGGAGTGTTTTTGCCTTCCAGACCACCTTTCCTGAGCGGACCACGCAGAGGAGTTTGCTTCGCAAATCCCAGGGATTCCCACTCCAGATGCAGAGGTCGGCTCGGCGGCCCTTGAGAAGGCTTCCGACCTGTTCCTGAATTTTCAAAAAAGAAGCGGGGACGGAGGTGAGGGCAGCGAGTGCCAACTTGGGATCCAAGCCCTGACGGACGGCAGTCCATAGGGTGAAACTAAAACGCGAGAGCCCCGCGCGATCAAACCCTTCCCCACTGAAGGCGAAGGGGATCTTGGCCTTGGCGAGCAAGAGGGGGAGCTTCAATGCTTTCTTGGAACTGCGAGGGGAGAGGGGATCGAGGACGACACCGATCTCCAATTCCTTGATGCGGGGAAGGGCGAGGGCTGCTTCGTTCGCATGGATCAAAAAGCCTTCGAGTTTTCCTTCTTGAAAGAGGTCCAGAGCACCTTGGATTTGAGGAAGAGTTTGACAAGCGATCCCGACCACCCTCCCTCCCCCCAGGGCGGAAGCGAAGGGACGGAGTCCCGGATTGGTTTCTGATTTCATGGGATTCTTGGCATCCGCAAAGGAATCTCTCAGGAGATCGACGGCGCCAAGAAGGCTCGTGGGCCGACGTTCGCGGTTCAGGACCGAAGAGCTGAGGGAAAGCTTCAAATAGGCTTCTCCTTCGGGCATGAGGGAAGTGGGACCGGGACGGATCCAAGCCGCGTTTCCGCCGGCCAGGTTTCCATCATCCGGGGCGAGAGCGACGGTTGTGACCCCTCGTTTTTGGAGGGCCTTCCAGTAAGACGCGAAAGGATCGTAGGCTTTTCCTGCATCCCAGGCTGGGGTCATCGCAAAGTTCCGCTCTTTCAGCTCTCCTGCGCGGACGAGGGTTGGGGGTAAACAATGGATGTCGATGAAACCGGGTGTTACCACTGCGTTTTCATACACAAGTTTGTTCGTGGTCAGAGAATCGAAGGGAAGGTCCCCCGGTTTTCCGCTGCGTTCGGCGACATCTTGGATGCGGCCTTTTTCTATCAAAAGGCTGCCCCGGTTCAAAATCTGCTGCTCGGAGAGATGGATTCTGCCTGCTCGGACCAGGAGCCTTTCCTGTGCGGTCCCCTGGGCAAGGCAAAGGCAAAGGGAGACGAAGGGGAGGATTCCCGAAGAATGAGTGTTCATTGTTGTTCCTCCATCTTTTGCAATTTGCTTCGTCGGAGTCGGTAGATGGGGCGGGATTGGGGAGAAAGGGGATCGCCACTCCAGATGAGCCATTGGGGAGCTGCCCGCTTGGAAAGAATCCCGCAAACTTTGAGTGCGGCTGGTCCCAACATCGCGATCGCATCGTGCTGTGTCGCACCAAAAGTCATTGCCCGTGCTGCGATAGCCGGGAGGAGCCGTGCCTCAAGCCTCCCTCCCGACCCCAGGGCTACGGGCACACCCTCCTTGACTAAGGTTGCGGCCGAAAAGGCCCAATGTTGGTCCCGAATGGCAAGGCGCTTGGCGGGAAGGGTGCTCTCCTCCGGGAGGGCCCTCGGGATCAAGAGAACATTGACTTCTTCGCCTCGGATTTCGGACGCGACCTTCCAGGCTTCTGTGCCTCCAGCAATGGTCAGATGCTTCAAGGAGTTTCGATGGGCGAGGTCAAGTAGGGCAAGGATCTCCTTTGCCCGATGGATTTCCACGATCAAGCCGAGTTTTCCATCCAGGACCCGTTTAAAGGCTTCAAGTTGAGGGTCGCGTTTGGGTTTTTTGGGAAAGAGGGGGCGCTTGGGAGCTTTCCCAGAGACTTTGGGCTTTGTAGCTTTTGATGGGGATTTTTTTATGACCGGCTTGGCGGCTGCCTTTGCCTTTTTGAGGGCTTCTTGTTGGAGCCTCATTTGTTTTTCGAGTTGCTTGCGGACCCGGTCTCGGATTCTTGGGGGATAGCGTTTGAGAATCTTTTCGATGAGTTCGGGGGTAAGGAGGGGCATCCTTCTTCTTCTTCCCCTGCGGAGACTTTTTTTGGGGCTGCTGGCCACCGCAACCTTTTCGCCGGGCTTCAGAGGATGTTTTTTGTAGTAAGCAAGAAACTCCTTGCGTTTCTTTTTGTAGGCAGCGAGGTCCTTTTCATATTTTTTCCAGGCCTTCGCGTATTTTTTGGCCTTCCCCAAGAGGCTTTCCAGGGGTTTGACGACTTGGCTGCGGGAGAGGTTGTTGCCGGCACTGCTTGGGGAGGAGAGTCGCATCCAGACAGAACCTGTCATCGACCCGAGGAATCCCTTCTTTGCATCCACGGTGACAAGGGCTCCAGGTCCCGTTGTTGTGGGGCGGGGAGAGCCTGGTACGTAAAAGGCTGAGAATCCTTCTCGGTTCAGAAGGGTTCGATAAGCCTTTTGCCAAGGTTCGAGGGAGGAGACCAGAGACCTTCCTGCCGTGAGCTTGCTGTCCGAAAGGGCTGCGGAAGAGAGAAACTGAGTGGAACAGGCGTCCACAAAAGCCGGGGAGAGAGTTGCCCCGGTTCTTTCGCTGAGATCCACGACTTTGGCTTGGATCTTTTCCTTAGGTATAGGCAGATCCTTGTTTTGCCTGGGGATAAGGTCGACCAAGCGCCCCCGCCGAAAGATGGCCCAAAATCCTGTTTTGCCCGGTTTTCGCTCCGTTAAAGGCCCTTCCGGGGTCCAAGAGACAGAAGAGATCCCCAAAATAAGGGTTCGTTTTTTTTTCAGCCAGTGCTCCAGGGGATCCTGAGCTTTGCTCGGGGGGCTTTGGGGGGAAGCCTGTTTGGATGGAGCCTTTTTGGGAGCACGAGGCTTGGATGTCTGGGCAGGGAAGAGGCTTAGGCCAACAAGGAAGGAAGTCCAGATCATATTCCGTCTGCGGTATTAGGAGATTCAGGAGTCGGGGAATGAAGGGCAGCTGCCGTCATACGAAAAGAGCAGCATTCCTGCCAGCAGCATTCCGAAAATAGCTGGGATACATGTTACCGTTCTTTCTGAGTCCCAGTGACTCGATCTCATGAAGGGATCGGGTTACTCTTCCTTCTATGCGAAGCCCTATTGTCTATTGTGGTCCCATGTGGGGAGGGAAGACGGAAGCTCTCATCTCTCGGCTGGTTCGGGCCAGAATCCAAGAAATCCCTGTCCTGGCATTCAATCCGAAAAAAAATGACCGCTATGGGACCCAGGATATTCGTGCGCATTCGGGGGCGATGTTTCCGGCGCTTCCGGTCCTCTCTGGAGCAGATATCCTTGAGGCGGTTCAAAGGGACCAGCCTGCCGTCGTAGGAATTGACGAATTTTTTATGATTCCTGGAGCTTTGGCTGCGGTCCAAACCCTGGTCAAGAAGAGAATTAAAGTGGTTGTGTCCACTTTGGATTTGGATTCAGAGGGAGTGATTTGGGAAGACCTGGGGCAATTGTTGGCCATGGCGGAAGAGGTCGTCAAGTGCCCGGCCGTCTGCGCGGTTTGCAAGGCGGATGCTTATTTTACGTATCGAAAGGGCTTTGCTCCCTCCGAAAGGTTGCTTGTCGGGACCGATGATTTTTATGAGCCTCGTTGCCGAAACTGTTTTGATGAGGGCCAGGAAGCTAAGAGGGCGGCCACCGGTGAAGGGTCACTTTTTGAAGGTGGGGCTTGACGGGTTTTCAGAAATGATGAGGATTCCAGTTCCGATTCGGAATTTCTTCCTTTAAACCTCTCCGGTTTTTCCGGAAAACAAGCTAGATCATTTGCAATGGAGATTGAAGGGTACGAAACCCTAGGGACCATTGGGACAGGAGGAATGGGGGTTGTTTACCTTGCGCGCGAGCGAAAGCTAGACCGCTTGGTAGCTCTCAAGGTTCTTTCCGAGGACTTAACTAATCAGCCAGAATTCCGAGTCCGCTTTCTCAGGGAAATTCGCGTTCTAGCGAGGCTTAAGCATTCCAATCTAGTCCCAGTGTTTGAAGGAGGGATCCAGGGGAAGACCCCCCATTTCTCCATGGCATATATCCAAGGGTGCAACTTGGGGCAGGTCTTGAAAGTTTTGCGGACGAAAAGAGACCGAGGAGAGGAGTGGTTTTCCGTCAAAGCACTTGCCGATGCGGCCGGTCTTTCGATGTCGGCTCCCAGTTATATCGAGACAGTTTTAATGTGGGTCATCGAGCTTGGGGAGGCCTTGGTCTATGTTCACCGCCGGGGTGTGTTGCATTTGGACCTAAAGCCCTCCAATGTGCTTTTGACCCCGGACGGAGGTCCAGTCCTGTTGGATTTTGGGGTTGCCCAAATCTTAAAAAAAAGTGGGGGGGAAGATGGGTTCATGGGGACCCCAGCTTATATGGCTCCCGAGCGATTGTTGAGTCAAGGTAAGGATGTTGGAAAATTTTCGGATGCCTACAGCCTTGCTGTGATTCTCTTTGAGCTGCTTACGCTGGAGTTGCCTGTTCCCGGGAAGGGGATTTCGGAAATCTGCAGGAACCACCGTAACGCAGTGCTTTTGAATCCGATCCTGTTGCAGCCCAAGATTCCTCTGGAGTTGGCCCAGATCCTTAGAAAGGCTTTAGCCAAAGAACCCTCTGTGAGCTATCTGGATGTTGAGAGCTTTATTGCCGATCTTCGTCGCTTTCTTCAATTTGAGCCGCTTCATCTTCCGGGGATTCCCTTAGAGATTCGGATCAAGAGGTTTTTCCGGACCAAGAGGATTCCCCTGGTGAAGGGAGTGCTTGTCCTCTTGTTGGGTTTGGGGCTTTTTGCGCTTTTTGCCCGGGGGATTCACTGGAGAGACAAGGCCAGCCAGGTGGAGAAGGAAGCGGAAGTCCAGGCTTTCTCTCTGTTGGCCCTCGCTAAAAAAGCCTTAGGGCGTTCAGATTATGTAGGATGTTTAGAATATTTAATTCGGGCTAAGGAAATGTCGCCAAGTGCAGCTCTGCAAAGGAATGTTCAGGATCTCCAGGAGCAACTAAGGCTGGAGGAGGACCAGGGGATCCGTCTTCTCAAGGCCAAGGTTCATTCCGGAGACGGGGATGGGATCGGGAATTTGCTGCGCTCTGTCCGTCCCTTGATAGATAGGGATTCCGAGGGGCACAAGCTTGTATTTCGCGCCCTTTCTTTGGAAAGAGATCACCTGGAAAAGAACCGGATCCTTTCTTTGGATCGGGGCGTTAGGAAGGCGGCTTTGTTTCGTCTGGCATGTGATCTCTCGAAGGGAGGGGATCTGGAAAGAGGAAGGCTGGCTTCTCTAAGCAAGGTGCTAAGGGAAGACGACCCCCCCTTCGAAGCCCTGCTCTGTCTTTTTGCGGGCCAATGGGCTCCTTGGGAAAGGGAAATTAAATGGGGAATCCGGGGTTGGGCGCTGAAGAAACGGATCGTGCTCCTGTTTCTCTTGGCCTTTGACCCGAAAGCGCCCTTCGCGAATTTGGCAAAGGCCGAAAATCAAGAGCTCTTTGATCTCAGGTTGCCTTTTACAAGGAGGCTGGAGATTGAGAGCTTGCCTCTTAGAGAGTTTGTCCAAGAGGCAGAAGTTCAGGGTGCTTTGCCCTTTGGGAGGCGTTTGTCGGCCTTCCAGCGTTTTTATGAGTTTTATTCTGGTGGCGCTTTTTGCTGGCCTCAGTCTTTCCATTTCAGGACCAGAACTTGGATGGCATTAAGACTACAACTCCGATTAGCATGGGGAATCCCCTTGGAACTGAAGGATGGACTTTTCCTTCTAAACAATTGTATTCCCGACGATTCGCATCGAGTTTTATGTTCTTTGTATTGGGCAAGAAGCGATGTGTCCTCACGGATTCCTGGACCGCTCTTGGATGAGCTCCAGGAAAAGTGGGGGCAACAACAACACAGGTTTCATGAGGAACAGATTCTTTGTCTGCTGGCACTCTGGAATCCAAGGCAGGCCTGGGACTTTTTTCAAGGCAATGGCTTGCCCTGGGGTGTCCAAGCCGAGGATTTCGCCATTTTTCTAAAGCTTCTTCCCGCTTCTTTGACTCAGGCTTTTGAAGAAGAGGTAAATGGAGATCCCATGGCTCCCCGTTTTTATCGAAAGGGGATTCGGCTTTGGGAGAAAGGCGTCACCATTCCTCCCCTCTTTGCGGGATCCAAGAAGGAACGGGACCCAAGGATCCTGGCGGATGCGGCGTTCCTGATCCAAAACGCGGGGCCGGGAGAGATCCCTTTGCTCCGTCGTCTCGCTTCCACTCCATTTCCTTGGCTTAAAAAGAAAGCCTTAAACAAGCTCCAGAGTTTGAGGGGGAAATGAGCGTGCAAATTGGAAAGCAAACCCCCTTTGGTCCCTGGAAGAAGGGAATGCACTTAGGGCCTTGGGTTCTTCTTGGGCTTGCCTCCCAGGACGAAACTTTCCTTATGTTCGAAGCCAAGGACAGGGCCTTGGATCGCCCCATTTTGCTTGTGTTTTCCTGGGAAGGAGAAGAATCCCTTGTGGACTTGCACTATTCCTGGAGGGATTTTTCAGGGCCTCCTCTTCCACGTGTTCTTCAATTGAACGAAATTTCCGGGCCAGAAGGGGATCCTCTCCCCTGTTTAGTCTTGGAAGGCACTCAAGGGATTCCCTTTCCTTTCGACCTTCCTCGGACTCGGGTGATCGAGATTGGGATACAGTTGTCTTTGGCTTTACAGGAACTCTTGGACCTCGGACTCTCTCCCCCCCGACTTTCATCCATGGAAGTCCGATTGGAGAAAGAAAGAGGCATCTTCCTTCTTCCACCTTTCCCACCCAAAGATGGGCCTCCTCCACCTGAGGAGGTGATCAAAAAACTTGCTGAGTTTCTTCTTTTGGGCCTCACCGGATCGTCGATGGGGCCGCCTGTTTTAAAGGGGCTCCCTCGGGATCTCAAAGAGGTTCTGAGTCGAGCTCTGGGGAGAGGCCATGATAAAAGATATCCTTCTCCCCAAAAGTTTGGCATGGACCTGAGGAGGGTTCTTGCCCATGAGACGATTCATTTGTCCTCTCAGAAAAATGGAGCTTTATTCTCTCAAATCCTGAAAGCTTGTCTTGGTCTTGCCATTGTGCTGCTCTTTGTTTTTACTTTTGTTCGTTTTATCCGAGAAAAAAGTAGGAGTATTGCTCTTGAGCAAAGAAAAGTTGAGAGCTTTGGTTCCCTTCTTGGGGACTTTCATGCGAAATTAGACAAAGGTCAATTTCCTGCGGCAGGCCAGTTTTTAAAACATTTGGAGAGGATGGGTCT
>JALSSW010000180.1 GCA_026984035.1 Planctomycetota bacterium | reverse complement strand
ATGAGAAGGATGAAGAGCAAAGTCTCTGGATGGTTTTTTACGATCCCGTTGGCGATGTCCTGAAGGAGTTGGGTCTTGCCGGCCTTTGGGGGGGCGACGATGAGGCCACGCTGACCTTTGCCCAGGGGGGCCAGGAGATCGATCATCCGGGTGGACAGAGGTTCGGTCTTCGTCTCCAGAAGAAGTCTCTCTTTGGGATAGCTTGGAGTCAGTTCGGAGAAGGGGGGGAGAATGCGCCGCTTTTCTCCATCCATACCTTCGATTTTGCGCACTTGGAGGAGAGCGAAGTATTTTTCGTTTCCCTTGGGGGGGCGAAGCTGCCCTTCGACGGTGCTGCCGGTTTTTAATCCGAAGCGGGTGATCTGAGACGGAGAGACATAGATATCGTCGGGTCCCGGGTTGTAGTTGTACGCGGAGGAGCGGAGGAAGCCAAAGCCGTCAGGAAGGACTTCGAGGACTCCAAGACCAATGACCGTCCCGCCCTTTTGGGAGAAGTTGGTTAGGATTCGAAGGACCAACTCATTGTGATGTGGTTGGGGAGGAATCTCTGCCCCAAGTTGTTTACACAAAGTCAGAAGTTCATTGATGGACTTCTGTTGAAGGTCAAAAAGATGCAGTTCCTTCGGCAATTTCTTTGCAGAAGGTTTCCCCTTGGAAGGGCTTGGTTCCATGGACATGTTCATACTTCTCCTTGTTCCTTTTGTCTGGGTGCGAGACCAGGAAAAAGGAACGATTCTGTCCAGCGAGGATTCTCATCCGGGCTAAGGCTTGTAGATCATTACAGATATACCGCGAGGAAGGAAGCTGTGGTTCAGGGGGAAATCCCTTTTTTCAGATAAACCCCAGCCTTTTGAGTCTTTCCAGAAGAGCTTGGACCTGTTTTTTCGTTTTTTGTTCCCCCTGCGAGTTGTCAATTTCAAAATGGGAGATGGCGAGCTTCCTCTCCAGGGGGGCCTGGATCGTTTCGCGGGCAGCCCAATCTTTGGGATCCATTCCTCGAGCCATGGCTCGTTTTCGCCGCTCTACCTCATCGACAGAGATAAACACAAGAACATCGCAGAGTTCGAAGAGCCCTCCTTCCAGGAGAAGGGGGACATCAAGGACGCTGGGGTGCTTCGAGTCAGATGCCTGTTTTAGCTCCTTGCGGATTTTGTCTCGGACCTTGGGATGGAGAAGCTTTTCGAGAAAAACCCGCTCGGATTGTTGGTTGAAAACCAGGTCTGCCAGCTTTTTTCGGTCAATGACCCCCCCGGTTTTGAGGATCTTGCGGCCAAAATGGGCGATAAGGGCCTTAATAACTTGGGGTTCCTGAAGGAGTTCTTTGGCGATCTGGTCGGCCTCGATCAAAAGGAACCCTTCCGCCTCGAAATCCCGGGCAACAGTGGATTTCCCGCTGGCGATTCCTCCTAAAAGCCCCAACACGAGGGGTTTTTCAGGCGAAGGGCTCGGGGGGGGGAGGAGTTCTCGCATTGCTTTTTTTTGACCTCGAGGGACATTTTAAAAGACCGAAGCCTTTGTGAGAGGACAATTTCTTCCTCCTGATGGTACTTGACCCTCGGGCGATCAGGCCCGAGAATCTTTGACTTCTCTTTTTGCCCCTGGCGTCTGTGGTTGGCCCCGCCGTGGCAGGAGTAAGGAGAGAAAAAGCGCTGCAATCGTGCGAAGTCCACTGTTTTCAGATGGATCCCGGCAATCTGGCTTTCTCTGGGATAGACTGAAGTGGCTCGTCGATGAAGGCCGCCCTGTGTGGTCTTCGAGCTTACTGCATTTTCGGCATGAGTCGAAAACTGCTCCTTGAGTGAGGTTGGTATCGATCTCGGACGGATGGACCGTCCGGTACCAATCTCAGAAAGAGCCCCGAATTACTATGACTTCCGAGCATGGAGGACCGTCAAGCATGAATTCCAGCCACCCGTTTTCCCGCCAAAGTGGCATTGGGCATGTGAGCATTTTTTGGGCCATCATCCCCATGGTCCTTTTTATTGGTGCCGCATTCTATGGATATACCAAGCAAGTTGATGCCGAGACGGCAAGAGATGAGGCGAGCAAGGCCGTTGCGGATCACGATGCTCTCCGCAATAAGCTCAGTGAGCGTGAACGCCAACTCAAGGCTATTACCCAGATTGTGGGAAATGCCGGTGAGTTTGAGACCATTATCCCGGGGCTCCCGTCGACCAAGGCTTATACCAACCCCAAAAACCTCGAAGCCAAGCTTTCTTCCTTTGGAAATCAGCTGGGTATTCCCGGGGCGATCAAAGACCTGGATAGCTCGCTAAATCTCGCGACGACCAAGGTTAAAGAACTTTCTGATTTGGTGGCCAAGGAGAAGGCTGAAATCGCTACCCTCCGGACCGATCTTGAAACGGCCAACCAGACTCTTGCCCAGGTGCGCCAAGCTAAGGATGAAGAGATCGCCAAGGCTCTGAATGAGAAGCAGCAGACCGAACGGAATCTTGATGAGACCCGGACAAGCCTGGGTAGCCAATTGGCCGATCAACGGACCAAGGTTGATCAGGCCCGAAAGGAAAGGCGCCAAGTTGCTGAAGCCGCGGCCAAGAAGGAAAGCCAGTGGAAACGGGAACTCCAAGGAATGAGTGCCAGGGTCCAGGCGATGGCCGATCGCATCAAACTGATTAACTCTCCCAGCCAACCTGATGGAATGATCCTCGAATCCTCCGAAATGACCCATTTGGCCTGGATTGATCGTGGGGCAAAGGATCTGATCAAACGCGGGATGATCTTCAATGTGGTCGAACCGACCAAGAAGGGCTACAAGACCAAAGGGCGTGTCGTTGTCGTCCGCGTGGAAAAGGATAAATCCATGGTCAAGGTCACCAAGCTTGCCGATCCGATGGATCCCATCGTCCGCAACGACCTGATCACCAACGAAATCTATAGCCCGGGCCTCAAGCGCCATATCTACCTCCTGGGTCGCTTTGGGGCGCCTTTTACCAAGGGCGAGATCAAGAAGATCCTCGAATCCAGTGGTAACGTCGTTTTTGACAAGATGACTCCCGAGGTGGACCTTGTCATTGTCGGACGTAAACTTCTGGGTGAAGATGCCCCCGAGTTGACTGCAACTCCTGAGTTTCAGGCTGCCCAGAACTGGAACGTCGAAATCGCTAACTTCAACAAGATTCGGGACTTTCTCAAGCTCTGAGTTTTCGAAGGAATACCTCTCCAAAATCCCTTCCCCCAGCCGGGCCCTTTGGGGCCCGGCTGTATGTACGACTTGTTTCCCATAGTTGTAGAGAATCCGTTTGCAGTTTTTCTGCATCGTAGCTTTTCTACTTCTACTGGAAAGCGTGAGGCCTTCCCCGCATGATCCTTCGGCATGGTTGGTAGAGCCACAGGTCCCCGAGAGATGACCTTCCGTGAGCATTTGGATGAGCTCCGGAAGCGCTTGGTTGTTTCGATCCTGGCTGTGATGGCCGCGATGTTCATCTTCTTGATGGCGAAGGATCGAATCATGAGCGTGGTGACGGCCCCCTACCGAAATACCTGGGCCAAAACCGCACAGAGTTGGTACGAGGAAAGCTTTTCCAAGGCTGATCTCTCGAAGGCTGACGCGCAAGTGAAGCGTGACTATGCCTTCATCAAGGATCATTGGGATCAGATTCTGAAGGGCGAGACGGACGGTCCGGAATTTACGGGTCGCAATCCGGAAAACCTTTTAAAGAATTTCAACTTCCCCCTCCCTCGGCATTTGATCTCCATCACTCCTTTACAGGATATGGTCACGTACATGATCGCGGCGGTAATTGCCGGAATCGTTTTGGCTTCGCCCATCGTGTTGCACCAAGTCTGGTCCTTTATCGGGGCGGGCTTGGTGGAGAAAGAAAAGCGGGCGGTTCTTGCCTACCTTCCCTTCAGTATTTTGCTTTTTTTGCTGGGCTCTGCTTTTGGATATTTTGTCATGGTCCCTTATGCCCTCTTATTTTTGACCGGGCTCACCGACCCTCTTGTGCAAACGACCCTGACCATCCGCGATTACTTCCGATTTTTGTTCGCATCTACGGTTGCTCTCGGCTTTGTGTTCCAACTTCCCGTGATCATGCTGGGACTCGTTCGTTTGGGGATTTGCACCCCCAGCCTATATCTTAAATATTGGAGACATGCGATTTTGACGATGTTTTTGCTGGGGGCGATTTTGACGCCTCCCGACCCCATTACCCAGCTTTTGATGGCGACTCCCATGCTGATTTTATATGGCGTTGGGCTTGTGCTCTCCCTGGTGACCTTTTCGAGGATGAAAGCAAAGGGTTTGGTGGAACCTCCCATTGAGGGTGAGGAGTAGGGAAGTGCGGATTGGGCTCCTAATGATTGGTGATGAGATCTTGGATGGACGAATCCTGGATACCAACAGTCAGTTCTTGGAGCGTTCCCTTGGGCAGCGTGGGCTTGAGGTCTCTTATGTTCTTCAGTGCCGGGATGGGGAGAGCAACCTCTCATGGGCCTTGGCCGAACTGGATGGGACCGTGGATCTTGTTCTTGCGTCGGGTGGGTTGGGACCTACCGAGGATGATCGAACACGGGAGATTGTGGCGAGTTTTTTGAAGCAGGATCTTGTTTTCGATGAAGATGCCTGGAAGGAGATTCAAGACCGCTTTTCAAAGCTTGGTAGAGAGACTCCGGAGGCCAATCGGCGGCAGGCCCTTTTGCCGGAGGGGGCGAAGAAACTCCGAAATCCCGTCGGGACCGCTCCAGGCTTTGCAGTGGAGAGTCCTCAGGGGACTCGCTTTGCTTTCTTGCCGGGGGTGCCTGCGGAGTTGAAGAGGATGTTTCGAGAGGAGGTTCTCCCAAGCATGCTGCCGAGTGAGGGTGCCTTTGCTTCGGAGACGCTTTGTTTTGGAGGGGTTTCGGAGAGTGAGTTAGGAGGTTTGCTCCAAGAGGAGCTTCGAGAAGGGGGGCCCGTACGCGTTGGTTCCTATGCCCAATATGGGATGATTCGGATTGTGGTGACCGCCAAAGGTGAAACCACCGAAGAAGCACAAGCCAAGCTTGAGGGGACTGCGAATAAAATCCAGCGACTTGGTGCACGCTGGTATTTGGGCCGTGGAAACGGAAGCCTTGAAGGTTTTTTGGCTGAGGCTTGTGAGGCCAAGGGAATCACCATTGCTGTGGCCGAATCCTGCACTGCCGGAAAGGTTGCGGCCAAACTCGGCAATGTTCCGGGAATCTCCTCCGTTTTTCTTGAGGGCCAAGTCACCTATGCGAACGCTGTAAAAATCGACCGACTTGGGGTGCCCTGGAAGGTCATTGAAGAGCATGGGGCGGTCTCAGAAGAGTGTGCCCGGGCCATGGCGAAAGGGCTGGGAAAAACGAGCGGGGCGCGTCTTTGTGGGGCGGTAACGGGGATTGCCGGTCCTTCGGGAGGGAGCGAGGAAAAGCCGGTGGGTCTGGTGTATATTGCCTGCGCTTTGGATGGGAATGTGGAGGTTTGGCGACGAACTTATGGGGATCGTGGGCGAGCGGTGGTACGGGAATGGGCTGCCAATGACTGCCTTTTGTTGATGCTCAGGATGCTTGGAGGCATAAAAGGGTAGGCTGGAGGGGGGGAGAGAATGAGGATCCTTTCTTTTGGTCGGTCTTTTGGCCTTTTTCCATTGGCTGCATGGATTCAAGATTGTTATCTTCCCCGCCCGATCTTTTGCCGAGGGCCGCTTTGGAAGCTTGGCTCTTGGAGAGCAGCCTTCAAAGAAAAACCATTTGCCTGAGTAGCTCAGTGGTAGAGCAGCGCTTTCGTAAAGCGCAGGTCATCGGTTCAAATCCGATCTCAGGCTCCATTTTCCCAGCTCGCTGCATATGAACAAAGGCAAGCCCAAGGTTCCCCATCGGGAGGCCTCTCCCAAAGACGGTGCTGGAGATTGGTCCCCGGAGGTGATCGAGTGGTTTGCCTCCGCGCTTGGGCCCTACCTGGATGAAGAGGGTTGCACCTGCCTCAAGGAGGCGTGCAAGAGCTACGAAAAGACGAAGCTTGGGCTGCTCGAATCGCTTCTCGACCAAGACCCCCTTTCGGTTTTTTATTCTCTGGGGGGACGGCAGTGGCCGAGATCCCTCCGGAAACAAGTCCGAGAACTAAGATCGCGATGCCTCGAGAAGCTTGGGCCGAAACAAATCCCCGAGGTCTGCACCATGACTCTCGAATGGGGGTTGATGCTTGCCGCCGAGTTGGAAAATATGGAGCTGAGTGATCGCATTTCGGCCTTGGAGCGCGAACGCACTGAGGCTCGTGAAGTTTTCCGCTGGCTTCGGGGAGTGGCGGGTGTCCGGGGAGAGGAGGAAGAAGGAACCCGTTCTTTGCGGGCAAAAACTTATAAACGTCGTCTCAAACGCCTTCTTCGCAAGCTGGGTGCTCTTCGGGATGAAGCCCTGCTCCATCAGCGATTGGAGTCCTTCTTTGGGCACAAACCAGTACGGCTGTTCAACAGGCTGTCCTTCTTCGCTCTCATGCTCCTCCTCTTGGTCTTTTTAGTGGATCTCTTTCTTCCTAAAACCGAGACCCTAACCGAAGGACTTTTTTGGGTTGATACAGGGATCTGTTTTTTCTTTCTTTGGGAATTCTCGGTTCGATTCCTTTTTGCTCCCAATCGTCGGTTTTGGTTTCGTCGCCACGTACTGACGGATTTTCTTCCGGCCCTCCCCTTCGGCTTACTTCTTTCCACCGCTGCGGGGGCCGATGTCCTGGCCGAGACTCTTGGGACGGGAGCCATTCGCTCGATTCGTCTGGTTCGTATTCCGGTTTATGCGCGTTATGTCCGTCTTCTCCGCCCCATGGTCAACTTTTTCAGGTTGATTGCATTTTGGCTTCGCGGCATGGACCGGATCGTTGAAGGCCTCTCACCCCTTCTCAATGTTGAGGTCATCCTCTTTGAAACTTCGTCGAAAAAGAGGGACGAAGAGATTGTCCCGGGCAAGGCCATGCTTCCTGTGGCGGAGTTTAGGAGGCTTCCCCCGGAGCTGCGGAAAGAGAAAGCTCCGGAGCTTTTGAAGCGCTTGGTTTCTGAGATGGGGCGCAGAGAAAAGAGCTTTGGGTCTTTGGACACAAGGGCGACGAAAAACCCGAAGAAAACCTCCTCTCGGATTCTTCCAGCGGACACCTTGGTCTTTAAGCTCCGATCTTTGGACGCGGACCAGGTGACCCGCTATCTCCCCGAAGAACAGATCTATTCGTTGGGACGATTCCTCAAGCTTTTAGACATCCCTCTCCTTCGGCTTCTTCCAGGTTGGAAACAAGTCTTGGGTGGGGGGGGAGATGTCCCACCTGATGAGCGGATTGCCCGTGCGGGTCGTGCGATTGGAGGCGGGATGGGAAAGGTGCTCCGCATTGTGGACGCCTGGATGGATTTATCCGGAGTTCTGACAGCACCGCAGATCTTGGACAGGATTGCCACAGCCCTGATGCGTTCCACTCAGCGCCCGGCAGTGCGCCTTCTTCTCTTTGGCTCCCTCTTCATTCTTCTTAAACTTCTCTTTCAAATCCTTCTTCCGCTGGATGCTCCGGAACTCTTTCGCTTTCTCGATAAGTTTGTAGCGACTCCTCTGCTCATCGTGGGAACCATCGCCCTGGTTCTCCTTCTCTTGGGCCGCTGGTTGAAACGTCTTGCGGGTGAATCAGGGGGCCAGCTTGTCCGTGCGGCGGAGTCTCGCTATGCCAACCTCACCGAGCTTCTTCGGATTCGGAGCGAGGACCAGACCATTGCGGAGCTGGCCGACCGGGTTTTTCCGGGAGAGGCCAAGAAGGCAGCGGACCTTGCAAGAGGGATCCACCGAGAAGCTGCCTCTCTGCGACTTGGCGCCATGAGAGAGGGGATGGATCTGAGGGCGCGGAAGTTTGCTCTTCTTTTGCTCGACGCGGAAGACGGGGGGTTTCTCCACAAGACCGATACGAAAGGCCCCGAACAGTTCCTGGAGAATCCTGATTTGGTCTCTCTT
>JALSSW010000179.1 GCA_026984035.1 Planctomycetota bacterium | reverse complement strand
TCGCAGTCATCGACCGCATCCATGGAGGAAAACAATGAAGGCCTTCCAATACGGACGCCCCAAAAATCTGGCCGAGGCCACGAAGCTGAGGGGAACCTACAAAGCAGGTGGAATCGATTTGCTGACCAGGATGAAGCGGGGAACCTTGGCCCCAAAGTCCTTGATTGAGATCGGAACGCTCCAAGAGATCTCATTCGCTCCCTATCTCAAAAACGGCGACCTCTGGATCGGGGCAGCCCTCCCTCTTGCAGGTTTACTGGAAGCAAAACAGAAAATCCCCTCGGGCATCCTCCAGGCCGTTGCGGGAACAGCCACTCCCCAGATCCGCAACACTGCCACCTTAGTCGGCAATCTCCTTCAAGAAAAGCGCTGCGTTTACCTATGCGATCCTGAGATTTCCTGCCTTGCCAGGGGTGGAGATCACTGCCCTGCCCGCGAAGGCCATCACGCGGACCTCGCGATCTTCGAACCTGCTGCCTGCCTTGCGACCCAATCCTCCAACCTGGCCCCCATCCTCTGCGCCCTTGACGCCAAGTTCGTCGAAATAAAAGGTAAGAATCCCCTCATCCCTCTTCGGGCCTATTACCAAGCCTGGAGAAAGGGAGGTAGTCGCCCATCCACCCCATTGATTCATTCGGTGTTTCTCCCCAAGGAAAGCCTTCGCGGGGGAAGTGCTCATCACGAAATCAGGGTCAAACAAAGCTTCGACTGGGCCATCGCCACTGCGGCAGCTCACATACTCCTTGAGGGAGATACCATCCAAAAGGTAGCCCTCTGGTTAGGCTCGGTCTCCGACATCCCCTACCGAGCCCGGGTTGTCGAACAGGCTCTCCAGGGAAGTTCCTCTCCAAATTTCAAAGCCAGCGCGAAGCTCCTGTCGCAAAAAGCCAGCCTCCACTCCCCAAGCCAAGAATGGAAGCGCAGAATGGCCATCCTCTGCGCAGAAAAAGCTCTCCAAAAGGCCTACGCCAACGCGAAGGAGAATCGATGAAGAACGATGCGGAAACAAAACGCAAGAACCCTACCCACCGGGATCTCTGCCCCCCCGACCTCTGTCCCTACCTGATCTTCAAACAGGTCCTCATCCATGGACTTGATGAGGAGGTGTATGACGATCGAGACCAACCGGGGGACGGCTACTATTGGTGCCAACTGAGCTTCTGCGAAATCGGACCGGACGACGAACTTGCCGAACCGAGGGCATGCACGGCCTCCCGGTCCTGTCATCCAGGGTAATGCCCCAAGACCTCGTAGGGAATGGATCGGGGAAAAGGACAACAGAATGGGCATCCACCCTTTCCCAACGATCCCAAAGCTTCTTCCCGTTGAAGCCCCAGTTCACTTCCATCATTTCGGGTTTTCCCCAGGCCTTGAGTCCCTTGAGGAACACCTTTCTCGAAACCCGCCCCTTGCCCTCTTTGAGGACCAGAAGTCTTTCCCCTTGTACATCCTCAACAATCTGGCTCAAAAAGATCTTTCCCTTGGAGTTCTTATAGGAAGACCAAGCAACATAGGATTTCCCTCGAGGGATACGAATGCGAAAGTGTCCTCGCCTCCCGCTGGTAACCCGGAAGATCTCAGCCTTCTGAAGAAAGGGGATTGCAGGAGAGACAAAAAAGACCTCCGCACCCATTCGAGGATGATTGTCCTTGGTGCGGATCGCTCCTCTGAAAAGGGAGCTGGGAGCGGCAACCTGGAACGCGCTAACAAGGAAAAAAAGAGAAGGAGTCAGTATCATTTGGGAGTTTTTTTGGGGGGAAAACCCCCAATCTTATCACCAGTTTAAAGCTCCACGAAAAGATCATCCCGAGCATTGAAGACTTTAAGCGTGTTGGATCTTTTGCCCAAGGAGAACCGCAAGGTTGTGGAGAGTTGAGGATTGGGCATGAAGGGGATTTTAAAACGGCCATTTTTATTCGTTTCACCCTTTAGAAAAATGTGATTTAAACCATAAGCTGCAAGCGTCCGGGAATCCCAACCCAAGGACCAGGACCAACCGAATTCTTGGATCCTAACTCCCCCAAGAGGCAAGCCTCGGGAATCAACCACCTGACCCGATAAAAAGGTGGTTACCGGCTTCAGTCGAACCACTTTTTCAGGAAGAATGAAACCATCTCCTTTTTCAGCCGCCGGAACCTTTGCCCAAAAATAACCTTGATCAGGGTGTGCCCCAAAAATGACAACCGGTATATCCCTTGGAAGAAGGAAAGATCCCTTCCCCCTGCGCCCTCCCCTGCTTTCGACCATGGGCTTGGCGGTCAAGCGATGGGATCCATTCACCCAATAGATGCAAGGAAAGGAAACCGGTTCTCCATCCGAACTGAGCACTCGAAAAGGCAAGATCCGAAAATGTCTGAAGTCGAAATGGAGATGAGGATGTTTGTTTTTTAAGAAATTCAGATGGAGAGATTGGATGGGGACATTTGTGTGGGGACAGGGAAATTGGTCTCCCACCAAAATCTTCCAACTTTTCGAGGAAAGGAAGAGTGAGACTCTCAAATGAACCAAATTGGGAGGAATTGATTGAATCTGGAATTCACCATTAGAATCCGATTGCACAAAACCTGTACTTTCCACCGAATACCAAATCGGGTTGTGCTCATTGGGCTCATAAAGAGAACTTCTCCATTTGAGGACACATCCGGCGAGCCCTTTTCCATCCAACCCCAAAACTTTCCCTTTTAAAGGGTGATCCTTTTTCAAATCAAATTTCAAATCCTCCAGGGGATGTGCTCGTTTCAGCAAATGGAAATTTCCTAACATACTGATGCTCTTGTTGGTCAAGACTGCATCGGATCCCGAAAACCCGTTTTTCACAACCTTTAGAGTCAGGGACTTCAAGGTACTCGAGAACATGGGGGCTTTGAGGGTCGCTCGCCCCTTTTCATCGCTTTGTCCCATCCAATAAAAAGGCCCCTCGTCCTGGCAAAAAAAGACAGCTGCGCCGGGGATGGGTCTTTTACTGATCTTTTCCTGAATATAGATCCGAAGTAGACGGGGCTTGGGACAGAGAAAACGTTTTTGAAGTTCTCTCTTTGCCCATCCCTTTGGAAGTATGCGCCAAAGAGACTCATTCTGCTTTCCCTTCCGGAACAAAATCGTTCCTCCAAAGAGGACTCTCCCCCCCACCTTTCGCAGGAGAAAGGAATAACCCCTCGCACTCTGCGGAAAGGCGTCGGGGAAAAGCACGACAGAATGGGAAGTCACCCTTTCCCATCGATCCCAAAGCTTTTTCCCATTTAGGCCCCAATTCACTTCCATCATTTCAGGCCTTCCCCATGCCTTGAGTCCTTGGAGAAACACCTTTCTCGAACCCCGCCCCTTGCCTTCTTTGAGGATCAAAAGTTTTCCAGCTTGGACATCCTTAGCAAGTTGACTGGAAAAGATTTTCCCCTCTGAGCTCTGATAGGAAGACCAAGCAAAATAGGATCTCCTTCGGGAGAGGGAAATGCGAAAGTGACCCCGCTTTCCGCTTTTGATATGGAGGACTTCAGCCTTTTGGAGAAATGGAATGGAAGGGGAGATAAAAAAAACATCCGCTCCCACTCGAGGCTTTTTGTCCTGGGTCTGAACAACTCCCCGAAGGGGGGCCTGCACCGAAATCTGGAGAGCTGAGAGAAGGAGAAGCAGAGAAGAAGCCAAAATCATAGGAAACCCCATTTTTTCCCTGGAAGGGGGCTCAGGCATTCTATCAAATGAAAACGTGCTTGAAGATTTGGATGCTTCTTTCTTTACAACCCTTCCCCTACCAAACCACTACGGGCTTTTCTTTGAAGGCTTTTCTCCTCCCAATCCGTGCTCCCTCAAAAGTCTGAACATGAAATCAATGGGAGTTCAAAGCATTTAAAAGAGAAGGCCAAGCCTCCACGGCCAATCCGGCCGCTCCCCATTCAGGCCGGGGGTGGCGGTCCGAATACACTAGGGCTCTTTCCTGTTCCCTGGAAAGGGCCTCAAGGCGCGCACAAAAAGCTTTGTGGACAGGTTGGGATTTGCTCAAAAAGCCTCCAGCGCAGGCAACGGGAACCTTGGGCAGAGCGAGGCGAGCCGCCAAGGCGCCGGCGTGATCGGCAAGAATCCGACCCGCCTTTTGAAGCAGGGCAAGGGGCTCTTCGGCTCCCTTGGAGGCGGCCTCCTCCAATGCGCCGATGCCACCTTCGAGTTCTTGAGGAGAAGGGTCCCTGGCGAAAAGGGGGATCAAGGCGCGGGGATCGTCACAGCTCAGGGCATGCAAAAAGGGCAGACTCCAGGAAGGAAGGCCTCCGGGGAGGAGGCCTTCGCTCCGGGAGAGAAGGAGTTGGGCCGCTTCGAGGAGGACGGAGAAACCTGAGCCGGGATCCCCAAGCCGCTTTCCGAAACCACCCACCCGGATGCAGCGATCCTTTCCATCAAAGCCCATGGCCGAAGAGCCCGTGCCACCAATCACAAGGATGCCAAGCTCTCCTTCAAAAGTTCCTGCAAACGCAGCCTCCAAGTCGGTAAAGAAGCGCAGCTCAAGTGTCGGGAAACGGGAGGCCAGCAAACTCCCTAAGCTTTCCCTCGCTTCACGGCCGCGCTCCCCTGCGCCCAAACCTGCGATCCCGAATCCTGCGGGGACCGATTCTTTATCCTTAAACGAGAGAGCGCCCCCCTCTCCCCCTTCCGCCAAAGCCTGCTCCAAGGCCCGCGTCAGATTGCTCGCAGCAACCTCCATACCCACCGCAAGCGGGTTGGAGGGACCTGCATGTCCCTTTCCTAAAACACAAGCATTCGAAAACAAGGTCGCCCGAGTCTTGGACCCCCCTCCATCCACACCAATCCGAAACTGCATGCCCGGATCATAGCCCTTTGGGGGACAGACTCCTATCATGAGAACATGAAGCCCTTTGAAGCTATCTTTTGGATGACAATCTCTTTGCCTCTTTTTGGATGCAGGACAACCCCCCCGCACCCATCCTCTTCTCTGGACAAACAGAGAAAGCAAATTCAGTCACTTGCAAATGCCGCCATCAAAGAACATCTGTTCCCTGGCTGCCAAATCGAGGTTCTTCACCTGCGCCCCAAGGGAAAGAGCACTCTGATCGAGATCTTTCTTGGGCACGATAGCTATGACCCAGCCAGCCCCGAGATCCGCTATGACACCCGTTACGACTTGGCATCTCTCACCAAAGTAGTGGCGACCACAGGAGTCGCCATGGCCCTTCACTCTCAAGGAAAACTCGACCTGGACACCCGAGTCACAAGCCTGTTCCCCCGCTTCCGAGGCCCTCAAAAAAACAAGGTCCGCCTCCGCCATCTCCTGACCCATAGCTCTGGCTTACCTGCATGGAAACCCCTTTACAAAACCATGAAGGGAAAAAAAGCCTACTTAGATGCCATCTGCCACATTCCCCTCGAAACATCGCCCGGAACGAGATATCGCTACTCAGATCTCGGGATGATCCTCTTCGGGTTCTGCTTGGAAAAGATCGGTGGCGCTTCCTTGGACAGCCTGGCAAAAAAGCTGGTGTTCGATCCTCTCCAAATGAAAAAAACCTGCTTCGGCCCCCTGCCGGTGGGGACTCCCGTAGCCGCGACGGAGGATGTTGCAGATCGAGGCGGAGTCCTGCGGGGAGTCGTCCATGACGAGAACGCCAACGCCATGGGGGGAGTCTCCGGACACGCAGGATTGTTTTCCACCGCAAGCGACCTGATGAACGATCTCCAATGCCTCATGAAAGGAGGTCGATGGAAAGGGACGCAGGTCTTCGCAAAAGAAACCGTCAAGCTCTTTACGAAGCGAGCAGGAATCGTCCAAGGTTCTTCCAGAGCCTTGGGTTTCGATACAGCCCATCCAGGATCCATTGCGGGTCGGTTCGCGAGTGAGGGGACAATCATTCACACCGGATTTACCGGGACTTCTATTTTTGTAGACTTCAAAAAAGGCCTTGCAGTAGTGTGCTTGACCAACCGTGTCCACCCAAGCCGAAAACGCAAGGGGATCCGAGCCTTCAGGACCCGGCTCCACGAGATCATCGAAAAACCCTAGAACACCTAGAGCCGAATCCGGTAATAGGGCATGAAAGCATCGAGCACAGAACCGGATCGAAACACCAGGCCTGAAACAAAGAAGGATTGTCCCCTCAGGGAAACCAGGTTGGGCACACGGATACTTGGACTCGCCTGTCCACTTGCATTCAAAAACCCTGCAAAACCGTTGAAGACCCCATTGCTCTGCCCCAAGCTCATGGAGAACAAAGCATCCGGCTGGAGAGGCAAACTCCCTTGCCCCCCAAGGGGGATGCCCGGGTTTGTGGAAAGTGCCGCAGCCATGAGAAAGAGCTGTCCGCTCTTTCCGGGGAAAGAAAGCTTCAGTTGGCCGGAGCTTCCCAGGGCAATCCTTTCAGGAGCCTCCAGCGGGCGCTCACGCAACAAAAATCGTAGAGAGCGCTGCATCAGAGAGGCACGCAGGCTTGCACTTGTCACAGTTTCCAGAGGAAAGCCCATGAACACGACCCGGGCCTTCCCTTGGACCCTTGTGATTGCGGCAATGTCCCGGGCAAAACCATAGTAAAGCGCTGCCTTGGATTTGCTGTCGGTCGGGAGCAACACGTCGGGATAATCCACATTGTAGGTCCCGCCTGACCCATTGTCGAAGCTCCCCGAAGGCAAGCCCCCAAAGATCGATCCACTCACGGCCCGGATGTTATAACTGTTGGCATCATCGCGCCCATAGCGAACTCCCAGCACATTGTGGAGGAAGGCCTTGTCGGAAAACGAACCCTTGCGGTCCAGATCCCAAGCAATCTCCGAACCTGTCACAAGCAAACGCCCCCCCGAGGCCATGTAAGCCTGAACAAGGGCTTGCTCCTTGGAACTGAAACTCTCGTCCCTCGTGCTCTCCTCCCCAAGCGCCCAGTCCACCGCCCGGTACCGCGAAAGAAGAACCCGCCCCAGGACGACTGCTTCGTTGCTGGCAGCATCGAAACCCAAAGAAAAGTTCTGCCCTTCCCGAATCGCCGCCCCGTGCAGACGCAAATAATCCATCGTATTTTCGGGACCCTTCACATATTTGCCAAGCCGATCAAAGCCCTGCACCAGGAGAAGCTCCGCCCCACGGTCATGACTCGTCCCGGCGCAGAGAACCTCCGTCGCAAAGGACTGCCCTGAAGCGTTCCGCGCCCGCACTCGAAAGGACAGCATGCTCCCATGGGGCAAGGGACCCGTTGACCAAGAAGTCGCGCTCGTTTGCGCTGCCTCAACAAAACCCTTCCCGTCCGGGGATGTTTCGATGGAATACAGAGTCGCCCCGCTCACTGGTTCCCAAGCCACCCTGAGTCCCCCCCTCCCGTCCTGCGTAACCCGAAGGGCCTTGGGTGTCTCGGGCGGAAAAGCGGCAAAAGGCTTGAAGAAGCGCATGACCCCACGCGCATAGGCCCTTCCGGCAATCTGGCGGAATTTGGGATCGTGCAGAGCGTTGTGATCCCGACTTTTATCCTTGTCGTGGAAAGCCAGCTCCACCAACACGCCTGGCATCGATTTCAGCACGCGCAGCTCCCCGAAATTCGCCGAAAACTTCCCCCGGTTGATCCAAGTCGCGTCATAGTTTTGCCGGATGTCCCCCACAATCTGCCCCTGCACCGCAGCCTGCAAACTCTTGGAGCCTTTCGTGGGGTGTGTGCTGTGAATGTAGGAAGAGGTCCCGCTTCCCCCCCCCGCGTTTGTGTGCAGCGAAATGTAAGCATCCGCTCCCTGCCACTCCGCATAGGTCGGCCGCGCCGTCACATCATCGGTGCGATCACTACTGGAGGTCGTGTCATAGACATAAGAAGGCGCGCCCACATACTGAATCCAATACCGAGAGCATTCCTTCCACCTCGCCTTTCCGCTCTTGGTTCCCTGGCGGACAATCGACCCCATCCCCGCTCCCACACGGAGTGCGTCCGCAATCACAACCTTGCCGATAGGGGCCTGATTGCTGAGCCCCACGGAATAGTTTTTTCCGGCTTCGAACCAAAATTGACCCAAGTGCACCCAG
>JALSSW010000178.1 GCA_026984035.1 Planctomycetota bacterium | reverse complement strand
AGGCTGTGGCTCTCACGGATGCTCCTGTGCATGCGCCGGAGACAGAGGTAATTGTTGCGTCCCAGGCCGATGGCCCATGTGAATTCCAAAGGAAGCACAGATTGAAGAAAAGGAAGGTCCTTGCGGTCCAGTTGGTCTTGGAGGGCCTTGGTCCGCGTCGTGATCAAAATCGTTTCGTGCTCGCGCTCCGCCCGGAGCAGAGTCGGTAGGAGGTAGGCAAAGGATTTTCCCACCCCTGTTCCCGCCTCGGCGACAAAGGGTTCTCCCGCTTCCAGCGCTTCTCCGATTCCCAGGGCCAGGGCCCTTTGTTCGGGGCGTTCTTCCCATGTGGGCAACCTGCGCGCAAGCGGGCCACTCTTGGAGAAGACTTTCTTGATCTCGGATTCGAGGGAGTCCATTCTTCCTTTCGTGTAACTCGATCTCCTGAATAGAGTGGGATAGAGAGGGATAGGGTACTGTGGATGTTCCGGGAGGTCTTCATGTCGCTTCGATTCTTTGCCTTGTTTCTGCTTTTTCTTTCCTCTTGTGTGGAGACGACCCGTCATCGGCTCCCAGGTGTCGTCATGAAAACTGAGGCTGTTGAAGTGGTTACGAGTTGGAAGGTTTTGGAAAAGGGCGGGGTTGTGGGCCGTGTCCTCAAAGTTCGCCTCCCCCAAGCCGCAGACAAAGAACCTTTCTTCCTGGTGCAATGGCCCAATGGGAGTCCAGTAGGAAGGATCGATGGAAAGGGGCGGGCCTATCGCTATGAACCCTTTAAAAAGGGCTTGGTGTTGGTGGGTATGGATAGCCTCGAAGAAGATGTCAAAGTGCTCCTCGAGTTAGGAGAACTTCCGACCTTGGAACGCGAACCCAAGGGAGTCGCTCGTCCTGCTACAGCCCCAAAAATGTCAAAGACCAGGCAAGGCCGGTTGAGGAAATAAGGAAGAAAAAACATGGATGGAATGGAGCCAGTACCTGCGTCGCGGTCCAAAACGGAGATGACCGAGATCGTGTTTCCCAATGACGCCAATCCCTTGGGCAACATGATGGGGGGGCGGGTGATGCAGTGGATTGACATTGCTGCGGCGATTGCGGCCGGGCGGCATGCACGCGGACCGGTCGTAACCGCGAGCGTGGATCAATTGGATTTTCACAATCCCGTCCGCGTGGGCGGAGTGGTCGTTTTACAGGCCACCGTGAACTACGCCCATCGAACGAGCATGGAATGCGGGGTCAAGGTCTGGTCCGAGGATCGGGCGAGCGGACGGCGCAGACATGTGGCCTCGGCCTATCTCACCTTTGTGGCTCTGGATCCCAACACGGGGAGGCCGACTCCGGTTCCCCCTGTTCTCCCAGAAACCCCTGAGGAGAAGCGACGTTGCAAAGAGGCCGAGGAGCGCCGAGCGGAAAGGATCGCCGCTTTGAAGGGAAGAGACTGAATTGCCACAGCTTTTCGGGAACACACAGGGCCTTAAGCCCAGCGAGCTGAAAGCCATTGAGCGGCTTTCGCGGCGGCGCTCCGAGAGGAACCGGATCGTCGGTTTGGATCTTGCGCGGGAGATGGCCAGTCTCAGCGAAGAATGCGGCCGTAACCTGGGTGTCCTGATGGATCGTGCGGGGCGGGTGCAGAGGGTCTTGGTGGGGGATAGGCAGGCTGTCCCCCTTCCCGGGGATTTGGGGCCGACTCCTGCCCCGGGCCGCCTCAGGGGATTGCGCTTTGTTCGCACGGATCTCGGCGGCGGCCTCTCGCCCAGCGATGAGGATCGCCAGGCCATGGTGCGCCACAGTTTTGACGCGCTGGTGCGTCTTTTGGTGGATGAGTTTGGGGATCTGCTTTGGGTCGTCCCGACGGTGTTGGATCCTGGGGCGCTTGGGCGTGCCGACCCGGAGGGGCGGATTCTCATGGACCTGCCGGCCATGCGACCGGGGCAAGTCGGGACGGAGTATCCTGCGGAACTCTTGGCCCTTGAAGAGGAGCTGCGGCGGCATGCGATGGATCTGCACGAGGCGGCCGAAGGGGAGCGCTGTGTGTTGGTTGGCATCCGAGATGGGAGCGAGGAGGAGGAGAGGCCCCGGATGGAGGAGTTGGGGCAGTTGGCGCGATCGGCGTTCTTGGATGTAGTGGAGATCGTCATGCAACACCGTGAGCGAATGGACCCCAGGACCCTGATTGGATCGGGGAAGGTAAAGGACCTGGGCCGGACGGCCGTGCGCGTGGGAGCCAAGGTTCTCCTCTTCGACCGTGAGCTGACCGGAGTGCAAGCGCGCAATCTCGAGGATCGGACCGGTCTGCAGGTCTTGGATCGAACCGAGATTGTGCTGCGGATTTTTGAGCGGCGAGCCCGGACGCGGGCCGCCAAGATTCGGGTTGCCCTGGCCAGGCTCCGTTACCAACTTCCCAGGTTGGTCGGCAAGGGGGCGGGGATGAGTCGGATCGCCAGGAGCGGGTCGGCCGGAATGGGGACCCGGGGAAAGGGCGAACCTCAACTTGAAATGCAGCGGCGGCGAATGCGGGACCGGATCCACAGGCTCGAAGCCCTCTTGGCAAAGGTGCGCAAGCAGATGGAAAACAGGGGGAGGCACAGGCGGCGCTCAGGTCTGCCGGTGGTGGCCTTAGTGGGATACACCAACGCGGGTAAATCCTCCTGGCTGAACGCCCTCACCGAGGCGGAGGTCCCTGCCGAGGACCTTCTCTTCGCCACCCTCGAAACCACCGTCCGCCGCACACGCCTTCCCGGCGGCAAGCGGATTCTGCTCTCCGACACGGTTGGTTTTTTGCGCGATCTCCCTCCCGGTCTGATGGACGCCTTTCGATCCACCCTCGAAGAGTTGGCCCAGGCCGACCTCTTGGTGCACATTGTGGACCTCGCCGAACGGGACTGGCAGGAGCGGCAGGAGGCCGTGTTGGAAACCCTTAAAGCCTTGGGAGCAGAGAGGGTTCCCATCCTCACCCTATTTAACAAGGCGGACCTCGTGCATGAAGAAGGGATTCGGCCCCTTCTTCGCCACCAAGAGGGGCATCTTGTTTCGGTGAAGCGCCGCGAAGACCGGTATCAAGTCCGGAGCATGATCGAAGAAGCCCTTGGCCTTGGGAGCGAGGGGCCCGAAGACCTCGCTGAAGAGCGATTCGAAGAGACCAAAGCCCCCGGACAGGCGAACCAGGAAAAACCCGAATGAAAGAGCAAAGGCGTTGCGGTTGGTGTGGAAGCGATCCCCTCTACATGTCCTACCACGACGAAGAGTGGGGAGTCCCTGTCTTCGATGACCAAAAGCTTTTTGAGTTTCTTGTTCTCGAGGGGGCGCAAGCGGGGCTCTCCTGGATCACCATCCTCAAACGAAGAGAGGGATACCGCAGGGCTTTTGCAGGTTTTGATCCCGCCAAGGTCGCCCGCTTCAGCGACAAACGCATGGAAAAGCTTTTGCAAGATCCTGGGATTATCCGTAATCGGCTCAAAGTAAGGAGCGCAATTCAAAATGCAAAGTCCTTCCTCAAGGTCCAGGAGGAGTTCGGATCTTTTTCGAATTATCAATGGGCTTTTGTCGAGGGCAAACCCATTGTGAACCATTTTCGATCGCTTCAGGAAGTTCCCGCTGAAACTCCTCTCTCCAAAGCCTTCAGCAAGGATCTGAAGAAACGCGGTTTTAACTTTGTGGGACCGACGATTGTCTATGCCCACATGCAGGCTGTGGGCATGGTGAACGACCACCTGGTCGATTGTTTCCGACACAAAGAGGTGTAGCCTTAGCGTCTGGAAAGACCTTAAAGAAGGGGACAGCCTCCCCTCGAAGGATGACTATGAGAAACATCGCGTTCTTCCTCCTTGGCGTTCTTCCCCTTTTCTCTGCTTGCAGCAGTCCATCGGGAGGGATGCTCGCGTCCTTCGTCGATCTCAGCAGCGAACTCGCCCAGGAAGGGGGAGGCCATGCCCGACAAAACAGGGTGATTTCCGTCCCCGGACTTCTCCCTCCGCCGGCCGTCGGCTTCCTCTATCGCTTTAACGGGAAACGCGGCCCCACCTCGATGATCGGTCTCAGTCCCTGCCCGGACAGCTTCTATATCACGACGACGATTCGCTCCAAGGCCAGCCAAAAGGACCTGCAAGCGGCGCAGCGGAGCTTTGTGGAGATGCGGACCAAGGCTCTTGCTGCGATCCAGGCCCAGTTGGATCTGGCCCGACTTCATCACAAGACTCCCATGGACCCGGGGGCCTATGCCATTGCAGAAAAAGAAGCCAAGGACCGTGTGCGGAGTTTCGATCTCGCCTACAACCAGACCCTTCGCCTGATCAACGGATCGGGCATCCTCATCTATCGATGGACCAGCAAAAGGGATGCTGGGGGGGGTGCCCAGCTTGGAGCCAGGCTCTTCGGTCTTGGAAAGGAGAAAAGTCGGACGACTTCGGGTTTTGCTTTTCTCGCCGGGCTGCGCACTTCGACCCTCTATGTCGGATCCGACATTCGTGGCAAGTGGAACTGGCTGCACGGAG
The DNA here is from genome assembly GCA_026984035.1 of Planctomycetota bacterium. Classification (GTDB taxonomy): domain Bacteria; phylum Planctomycetota; class UBA1135; order UBA1135; genus HyVt-539. Next base: position 3,563 of record JALSSW010000178.1, on the reverse strand, counting down.
GGGACCGGCCACGAGATCTTCGCCTTGTCACCCACCTTCGCCAATCGCGGGACATCCTCTATATGTCCGATTCCGAGCTTGCATCCGCCCTCTCGCTGAGACTGAAAGCTTCTTACAACGAACTCAGCAAGGGGGCTGCCCTTCGGGATCTGGATAAGATCGAAATCAATGCCATCCTGATGAAAGTCGAAAACGTTTCCAACGCCGGCTGGATCGGTCCTGTGGAGCGGCAGATGCTTCCGGCCCCATGGAACGGGAATATCACGGAAAACCTCGTGACGATCATGCAGGACTGTGAATCTTGGAACACCTTCTACTTCGTGGATGTCCAGTTGGGGGATCTGCAGAAGCTTTTCAAGAAGTAGCCAGCTTTCCCCGCAGTTGACCGCAGGCGGCCTTGACATCGCTGCCCGCTGATTTTCGGATGGAGCTGTAGACTCCGGCCCGCTTGAGTCTTCGCACAAAAGCAACGCAGGCCGCATCCTCGGGGGCTTCGAAGGGACTTCCCTCCACGGGATTCATGGGGATCAGGTTCAAGATTCCCTTTCGCTTCGCCAGGGCTTGGGCCAAGTGCTGCAGGTCTTCCTCCCTGTCGTTGACTCCTTTGATCAGCGTCCACTGGTACTGGATGGGCCATCCGCTGCTTCGTGCATAATCATCTGCCGCTTCGATGAGGGCGAGGGGAGGGTCCTCGGGCGCCTTGGGCAAAAGCCAAGACCGGGTTTTTGGGTCCAGGCTGTGCAAGGAAAGGGCCACCGAGGGGCGCACCCTTTGCTCCAAAAGCCGCGAAAAAAGATTGACCGAGCCCACGGTCGAAAGCGTGATTTGCTTGTGGGGGAAAAACCCCGGTCCGCCCAAGAGGTCGATGGCCTCCAACACCGCGGGGAGGTTGTGCAGAGCTTCGCCCATCCCCATCAGGACGACGCGCTTGCAGGGCTGTCCCTCCCTGCGCGCATCGACAACCTGGGCGCAAATCTCCAGGCTTTGGAGATTGCGTTCCAGGCCGCCCTTCCCAGTCTGACAAAAGAGACAGCCCACGGCGCAGCCTACTTGAGTGGAGACGCAAACGGTTCCCCGGGGAAGCCACACCGTTTCCACCATCCTCCCGTCCTGAAGTTCGTAGACCAATCCCATGGAACAGGTCCCATCGGACGAGGGGCGTTTTTTTCGCAATCGGACCAAGCCGTTTCGGAGCTTCTCCAAGAAGGGGAGGGCCTCCCTCAGGGCCCTGGGATAGTCCGTCTTGGGGTGTCCCACATATTCGTTCAAAGGCCTTCCCCCCAGCCAGGAGCGAAGCAAAAGGCGCTCATGCACCGGTTTTGCGCCCAAGTCTGCCAAGCATTTTCGAAGAGCAATGAGTTCCATGCCCACATCCTAACTGCTTTACTTTTTCAAAATGAAGATAAAGGCGATGGGGCCCAAAAGGCGATAAGAAGGACAAACCCCCTTAGGTGTGACTATGGCAGATTCTTCTCCTCTCTCCTTGCTCTCTTCCAACTCCGCAACCGAAATCCCCTACGAGAGAATTCGAGAGGACCTCAAAACCTGCCTCTGCCGCCTCGACAGCCTCCAATCCAGGCAGGACCAGGATCTCAATAACCTGCTTTCAGAAATTCAGCGCCTCGCCATCCGCATCGAAGAGCTGGAGATCGAAAACCAGTGGCTCAAAGATCGCCAAGGGCAGCCTCTTCCCCTAAACCTGAACGGACCCGAGCTGAGTCGAGGTATCCTCAGCACGATCGGCGGCGTCAGCCAGGATCTGCATGCTTTCGTCTGGAGCGCCCGGCGGGCCTTGCGTTGCCTTCGATCCGGAGCGGAGGATCAATCCGAAGAGCTGTTTGAGGAAATGGAACATTCCGCCGCCCGCCTCGAAGGAGGCCTCCATTCCATCTCCGAATGGAGCAAGGCCCAAAAGTCCCCGACTCTGATCCCGAAGAGATCCTCAAGGCATACCCCGGAAAAGAGTGCATCCTCCACCAAGCCGAGTCCGGAGCCCGGGCCTAAGCACCGCATCCGGACCTGAAGTCTGCTTAAAGCAACTGGGTGGCCTCCTCGCAATAACCCGCGTCGAAATCGCGGCAGACTTGGGGCCGGACTTCGTAGATGCTGCAGCGCATGAGCTTGCCTGCCTTCTTTAAGAAAACGCAGTGCCCATCCACCTGCCGGAAGATGGATTTGTAGAAGCCTCCCAGGTCCTCGTCGGGACGGAAGTATTTTTTGTTGTTCGTTTCATTGTCCTCCAAGCCCAAGTGCTCGAGGATGCGCATTCGTTCAGTCTCCGTCAAGTGGATCCGGGGGAAGCGGCAACAATCGGCTTTGACGCAGCGATCACAACGATTGGGGTCGTAGTCCTCATCGGGTTCGGCGAGGGCGATGTGGAGAGCGTCAATGAGTTTCGTGACCGCCTGCCTAAGCCCAGGGTGGTCTTCGAGGTCAAAGCTCTGAGAGTAACTCATGTTCCCACTGGCGTAGGGACTGGATTGATCGGGGCCCGTAGCGGTCACCTCCAGCTCCTCGTCGTCGAGCCGGATTTCGATATTGTCCAAATGACGGAAAAGGGTCTCCAATTCTGGGTTGTTTTTGGCCAGTTTTTGAGATTTGGGAAGCTTCTTCTTGCTGCTCGATTTCATGGAGGAGGTTCTAGCTTTGGGAGAGATATGACTCAACCTGCTTTCTTCATAAGCTCCTGTTCTCGGGAGCCGTTTGGGTATCTCAAGGTTGATGTAGCATTCTGCTCTCCGGGTAGGCGATAGAAGCATGGAAAAGGCAGGCTCGTGAAAAGCCCTTCTCCAGGCACTGAGGGCGCATCCCTGCATCGGGAACAGGCTTCTCTCATTCTTGGGCTTTTTCTGATCCATGAGGAATCCAAAGATGATTATAGAGAGCGAGTAAAGTCTTCAATAAAAAGAACTTAGAACCATTCTTGGGAGATGCTCTTTTGTGAAAAGTTATTGAGTTTTTTTGTATTGCAATAGTATGCCCCCATTATTAGTCTAAAACCCAAGTTGTTTTCACGACTTCGAAGCTCGTTGATGGATGGACCTCACCATGTCTCTCACTCAAGTTTCCAAGCCCAAAGGTTCCCAGCCAGATTCCCTTTCCCCAGGATTCTCCTTCACTGATGGGGAGGGTCTTCTTCGCGTTTGGGAACAATGGGAACAGCACCGAAAAGCCCTTTGTGCTTATTGTCACAAGCGAGGGATTCCCCCCCTACAGCGTGAGCTCCTGGTCGATGAGGTCCTCCACAGGTTTCTCGGAAGCTATGCAAGAAAAGGATGCCAAGGAAACAGCCTGGCTTGGTGTTACGTGGTGCTGCGACGCCTGGTCCGAGTTTGGCGAAGATCTCCGCATCCTCTTCCTTTAGAGCTTGGAATCGGGCTTCGAGGCTATGGGGAGGAGCAGGCTTCTTCGGCTCAGTGGGACATCGGGACCCAGGATTTTTGGGAATGGATGGCCCTCTGGGAAGAGGAGCTTGCCGGCTGCTGTTCCACTCGAGAGTGGGAAGCTCTGAGGGCGACAAAGGGAGCTGCGAAGATTGCAGAAGCGGCCCAGCGATGCGGACA
>JALSSW010000177.1 GCA_026984035.1 Planctomycetota bacterium | reverse complement strand
CCCCGGGGGAACCGGGATGAAAATGTCGAGTTTAGGGCATCATTACCCAGGAAACCCCGCTGATGAAGCGTTTCTGGACTTCCCAAAGTAGTTCCCATTCAGGATTTGGGGGCTGACCAAAAAAAATGGAAGGCCCTAGTCTAGATCGGCTTCGCCAGAGGTCAAGGAGTGCTCTGGGTCCTCCAATGGAGTTTCCAGAAAACGCTCATCGGCTTCCAGGCGAAGAAGACTACCCCATTCCTAGCCTTCCCGACAAAAGAAGGTCAAAAGTTTGTGCAAAGATCCTGTTTCCGGGATCTTGCCCCAGGGCTTCAATCCGGCTCTGGAAGCTCCTTCCTTCGCAGTTATGGGAGATTCAGACGGCCTGTCCTCTTTTGGATGAAGGCCGGGAAGGGAAGGCCCATTTGCCCAAAACCGTGGGTTTTTGGGCTCCGGTGGTGTTGGGAAAGCTCCCGGGAAGATTCAGAAGTGCCCTGCGCCCCAGGGCAGCAAAACAGGCGGCTTCACGATATTTGGGATCCACCCCAAGAGATTGGCTGCTCTCCACGGGGATGGAAGGCCGGGACGGACTCCCATCCGAAGTGGACGCAAGACTGCCACGGAGGGCTTTCATAAGAGCGGCGTTTCGGATTCCCCCTCCTGCGACCAATAAGCGCTTGGGTTGCCATTCTTGGGGAAGCCGGGCCAGGTCGGCGGCGACACTGCGACCCAAAAGCATCGCGAAGGCAGCGAGAACATCCTCGGGTGACTGCTGGGGATACATGGCAAGGGCATCTTCTAAGAAGCGATCGCCAAAGGCTTCCCTGCCCGTGCTTTTTGGCGGGGTGCGCTTGAAGAAAGGATGAGCCAAAAGCCTTGCGAGAAAATCAGGATGCGGGCTCCCTGACAGAGCAAGCCTCCCATCGCGGTCAAAACCAGGCCCCTTTGGATACCTTTTCCGGCAAAAGCTGTCTGAAAGGCAATTGGCAGGCCCCACGTCCCAGGCCATGCACTCCTCCTCTCCAGGTCCGAGGAGGGTGAGGTTGGCGATTCCTCCCAGGTTGAGGATTGCCAAAGGACGCCCCCCGTGGCCAAAGAGGTCCAGGTCGCCCGCCGGGACCAGAGGAGCCCCTTCTCCCCCTGCTGCAAGGTCCGCCGCTCTGAAATCGAAGACGACTGGTAAACCAAGAACCCCAGCAAGCCGATCCGCCTCCCCAATCTGGATGGACACCCTTGGCCCCTTCCCCGAATGATGAAAAACGGTCTGCCCATGAGAAGCAACCAAGGAAAGGGGACAGCCTAAGCCTTTGGCCTCTTCCTGGCATTCCAGGGCCAAATCCGCAAAGGCTTCGGCCACTTCTACATGAAGGGCAGCCATCTGTGCGAGGGAGATCTCCGGGGCTTGCAACAAGCTCCTTCTCAGTTTTTCGGAATAGGATCTGCTCCTTCCCAAAACCAACTCAGGAGTTTTGTCCTTCTCGAACCGCAGCACCGCCCCATCCACCCCATCAGCAGAAGTTCCCGACATGAGGCCAAGAACCACGAGAGGTTCTGCATTCAAGACATCTTTCCACGCTTCGAATCGCCTCATGATGGAGGATAGAATGACAGGATGAATGAATCCGGGCAAAGGGGAGTTCGGGAAACCGCCTTCCTCGTTCTCATTGTCGAAGATGAAGCCGACATACGCAGCACCTTTGAGTCCATCCTTGAAGGAGAAAACTGCAGGACACGGGGAGCGGCCACCCTGGCCGAAGCGGAGGACAGCCTACAGGTTTTTCCTCCCGATCTTGTTCTCCTGGATCTGGGGCTTCCCGATGGATCCGGCTTGGATCTCATTCCCAAGGTCCGTCAACAACACCCAGAGGCCGAGATCATCGTCGTTACTGCGGAAACGCGCGTTCAAAGCGCTGTTCAGGCCATGCAAAGCGGGGCTGTCGATTTCCTTGAGAAGCCTGTGGGCCTGGACCGCCTCCTCACCACAGTGAAGCTCGCCCGCGAGCGCAAGGGGCTTCGCCAGGAAAACCTCGCTCTCAAAAAACAAGCTCTCGCTCAATACGAGATCCTCGGGCACTCCTCCCCCATCTCAGAAATGAAGGAGATGATCCACAAGGTGGCTTCCTCGGACCTCCCGGTCCTCATTACCGGAGAGAACGGCACCGGAAAGGAGTTGGTTGCTCGCAACCTTCACATCTATTCCTCCAGGAGCAGCGCGCCTTTCATTGCGGTCAATTGCGCGGCCATCCCGGAAACCTTACTGGAAGCGGAATTCTTCGGTCACGAGGCCGGAGCCTTTACGGGAGCCACCGAAGCTCGGAAGGGCCTTTTCCGCGAAGCAGGAAAAGGCACCCTCCTCCTCGACGAGATCGGGGAAATGCCCAAGAACCTCCAGTCCTCCCTCCTTCGTGTCTTACAAGAACGGAGAGCCCGGTCCGTGGGAGGGAGCCAGGAATACCCCGTCCACTGCCGGATTTTGGCGGCCACCAACCGCAACCTCGAAGAAGAAGTTGCCTCCGGGACTTTTCGCGAAGATCTCTACTACCGGATCCGAGGAGTGGAAATCCATGTTCCCCCCTTGAGGGAGCACCCCGAGGACCTGCCCTTACTGACTGAAGCAATCCTGAAGAAGGGGGACCCCTCCGGGAAAAAGTCTCTCTCCTCGGAAGCCCTGACCTGGTTGGAAACACAAGAATGGCCGGGAAATGTTCGCCAGCTCGCCAGCTTGCTCGAAGCAGCTGTTTTGCTGGCCCCAGAAAATGTGATCCAGCCCGAAGATCTTGAGCGGCTCCATCGAGGAAGAACCCCGCTGGGTAGCCCAGCCGAGGAGACCAAGGCCCAGGCCCTGGAAGGGCAGTCCCAAGACTTGTGGACCCACTTTCTTGCCATCGATGACCTTCGAGAGTTTCGAGAATCGGCAGAGCGGGAATTTCTTCGCCACAAACTTGAGGAGGAAGGATGGAATGTTTCTGCGACTTCCCGCCGCGTCGGGATCCGCAGAACCAACCTCCATGAACGCTTAAAAAACTTGGGATTACGATAAGCCCCCCAAGTCTTTGGCCTTCTTTCTCAGGAAGCTACCCTCGAGAGGTTTACGCGGGAGGTTGACCTTGAAACCCTATAAGGGGTTTTCGATCAACCCCTTGGTCAACCTCTTGGCCGAGTTCTTGATCAACTTCAGCGAGGAACCCGGATTTTGTTTCCTACATCCAGAGCCCCCCCCGCGAACTCAGGATTCAGGTCTTGGAGTTTCTGCACAAAAAGATGGATCCTTGCGCTCCGCTTCGCCTTGCTCTCACCGGGCACCTTGGGAAGGAATTTCGCAGCGATCTTCCAAAAGCTATCTCCTTTTTTCACGCGGTAGGTTCTCAGGCCTTCTGCTTTGATGACCTTCGCTCTCGAGCTCCTCCCCCGAGTCTGTGGGCTCCGGTACAGGCTCCCCTCAGCATTCGGATTCCCCCTATAGGCCCCCTCCCGTTTCAATGTAATGATCCCCGCAAAACCGGAAACCGCTGCATCCGGCTCCCGGACGAGAGGTTTCGCTACAGCAGACTTCGCAGCAAGCCTGGGTGTGGCGGTCCGGGAGACAGAAGAAGCCGCAGGAGAGAAAACAGCGGGAAGCTGCCCAGCCTTGGCTTTCGCCAAGAGCCTTTTGCCCAAAGCTATGGCTTCCTTGGGAATCAAAAGAACATGTCCGGCGAGAATCCGATTGGGGTCGAGCTGTTCATTGGCGGCAAGAACCAGCTCCTTTACCTGGGGTCGGGCGGTTCCACAGACTTTTTCCAAGATCGTGGAAAAGGCATCTCCCTTTTGGATCCGATAGCGGAGGAATTGCCCTCCCTCTTCGAGACTGCCCTCATGGAAAGACGGGGCCGCGGCGGAAAGAGCAGCATCACTCTTCTCCTCCTTGTGAGAGGCAGATCCGCCCACAAGGCCGGGAACCCGGGAGAGGGCTTCTTGGCCAAGCCCCCCCTCTTTCTCCAAGCCCTTTGTTTGCATCGATTTTTTAGCTCCCAAAGACGAACCTTCTCCGAATGAGCCCTTTTCGGAAGGATTCTCTTCGCCTTCCAAGGTCAGCATCTTGTGGAGTCCCCCATCATCCATCGGAGAAGGCTTGCCTTTTGAGGGGGTGAGGGTTGAACCCGAAGAGTTTTCCACTCGAGTCAGCTTTCCTCCTTCAGGGCTCCTTCCCTGCAGGTTTGTGGAAGGAAGCTTTTCTTTGGCATAGATGTCCCCTTTTCCGGGGCCATCCAGGGGCGTCTTCTCTTCAGGGAAGAGCGACATCACCGCGATAATGAGTAGCGCCGCTATAAGTACAGCAAGCAACAGGACCTTTTCGATCTTTTCCATCGACCCCTCCCTAAAACCAAAATCAAAGATTTCGATCGGATTTCTCTGTGAACGCTTCTCTCTTTGAACTGCACGATTTCTTAAACATCAGCGCGAGCACCCGAAAAACGGGAACCCCAATCACATCATCCGAACGCCAGTGCTCCATTTCAGCTCCCCTCCCACCGCATTTTCCCAGGAAGAAGAGCCCAAGTGGATCAATGCGAGATTCTACGAAAGGAGCTGGGCCTTGGGAAGGGAAAAGGCTGCGGGTATCGTTGGGTCCATGAATCTACGCCCATCCCCTCTCCTGATCCTCCTATCGCTGACCTGCCTTGGAATTCCGCAAAGTTGCGGAGGTGGACCTTCTTTGAGCAGTCGGGTTAAGCCCGGCCTGCCGGGAAAGGTTCAGGTCCGAAGCGGAGGACGGGTCGTCACCGTGGTCAACCGAAGCTATTTCTCCAAAAAAATGAGCTCCCATATCCGGCCAGGTTGGTCGGTGGTTCCGGACTCGGCAATGGGACTTTTCGTCACCGAACAGGAGAAGCTGGGTTTCTTTCAAAATGCCGCAAAAGGAAGCTTGGGGGGGAGCTCAAAATTGCAAATCACCCTTGGAAACCAGAGCTGGACTTTGATGAGGCCGCGCTTGAAAGATTCCAGAGAGCGAAGGGAGCGCTGGCCCAAGCACCTTTCCCTGGCTTTCCAGCTCTTTAACATCGGCGACACGAGCATGGGGAGCGCCGGCTTGGGAGCTGGGGGAAGAGTTTTCGGGGAGGAGTTAAGGCGCCTCCGCCAAGAAAAAGCCAAACGCAAGAAGGCGCTCAACCTTGGGACGGGCCGGTGACTGAAGCTGTCGCCATCATTCCGGTGCGGCTTGGATCCACCCGCCTTCCAGGTAAGGCCATGCTGCAGGAGAGCGGAACACCCCTCTTTTTACACACAGTCAGGAAAGCCCAAGGGACGAGATCCCTCTCCATGGTCTATGTCGCCACTGATGCGCCTGAAGTCATGGAAGTTTCCGAAAAAGAAGGAGTTCCCGCCCTCCTGACCAGCAAGCGGCCCAGAACGGGCTCAGAGCGATGCGCCGAGGCACTTTGTTCAGATTCGGTGAAGGGGAATCCCGAAATCATCATCGATGTCCAGGGGGATTGGCCCGAGATTGCACCCGAAGATCTGGATCGCTTGGTCCACGCCCTCATCCAGGACCCCGAGGCCCAGGTAGCCACCCTCGCCTGCCCCCTGGACGGCCCTGAAGATCTCTCCTCCCCCCATGTCGTCAAGGTTATCGCCCGCCGCGATGGCCAGGCCCTCTACTTCTCCAGGGCTCCCATCCCGGGCACCAAGGAGGGCATGCAAAGCCTAAGCCACTGGCCTTCAGCCAAACGACACATTGGCGTCTACGCTTTCCGTCAAAAGGCCCTTCTCGATCTTCCAAAGCTCCCTGAGAGTCCGCTGGAACAACTCGAAGAACTCGAGCAGCTTCGTTGGCTGGAATTCGGCTGGCGTATCCTGGTCCTGGAAACGGAGCAGAGACCCCGAGGCATTGAGACTTTGGAGGACTACCAAGCCTTCCTGGCCCGCTGTTCTTCATGACCAAGCTTGCGACCGGGCAGGATCGGGAATAAAGTAGCGGCTCCGTAGAAAAAGAGCCTCGGCCGGAACCGCTCCTAAGAATCGTGATCTCAGAAGCGTCCCTTCCGGACAAACACACGGGGTGCGAACGATGGGGTCCTGGGCACCATTTTCCTTGGGAGGAAGGCCTTTTCCATGAAGCATATTTTCATTACGGGAGGCGTCGTTTCCTCCCTCGGCAAGGGCCTGACCTCCGCTGCGATCGGTCTCATCCTCGAACGCATGGGCCTCAAGGTCTCCGTCCAAAAACTGGACCCATATATCAACGTGGATCCCGGCACCATGTCCCCCTACCAACACGGGGAAGTCTACGTGACTGTGGATGGGGCCGAAACCGACCTCGACCTCGGACATTACGAGCGCTTCACCCATGCTCAGCTAACCAAGCACTCCAACTACACGACGGGCAAGATCTATCACGAGGTCATCCAAAAGGAGAGACGGGGCGATTACTTGGGGCGAACGGTCCAGGTGATCCCCCACATAACAAACGCAATCAAAGAAGCCATCGTCCGAGGCGCCAACAAGGACTGTGATGTCGCCCTCACCGAAATCGGGGGAACCGTGGGTGATATCGAGTCACTGCCCTTCCTCGAGGCCATCCGGCAGTTTTCCTTGGATAAGGGCAAGGCCAACTGCCTCTTCATCCATCTTACGCTCCTCCCCTTCCTCAGGGCCAGTGGAGAGATGAAGACGAAACCCTCCCAACAAAGCGTCGGTAAGCTCCGAGAGATTGGGATTACCCCCGACATCCTCATCTGCCGGACCGAGCACCCCATGACCTCCGAGATGCGGGAAAAGCTCTCCCTTTTCTGCAACGTCGAAAAAAAAGCCGTGATCGAAGAAAAGGATGTCGACTTTTCGATTTACGAAGTTCCAATCAATTTAGTCCGCGAAGGTCTGGATGCCCTCCTCGTGAAATTCCTCGGCCTTCCCGAGGGAACTCAGGCCAACTTCTCCGGATGGTTAGAGATGTTGGATGCAGTCCGCAACCCAAGTCAAGAATGCGAGATCGCCATTGTCGGCAAATACATCCAACTGGACGATGCTTACAAGTCTCACTACGAAGCCATGGCCCACGGAGCTATTCCTCATGGAGTCAAGCTCAAACTACGCAAGATTTCCGCAGAAGCAGTCGTGGAACAGGATCCCGAGCTTCTCCTGGCAGGAGTCAATGGGATCCTCGTCCCTGGCGGCTTCGGAGAACGAGGCTTCGAAGGAAAGGTCCTTGCTTCCAAATATGCGAGAGAACACAACATCCCCTTCTTGGGAGTTTGTTATGGGATGCAAGCGGCTGTCGTGGACTTCTCCCGCCACATTGCACAGATCCCCTCAGCGACGACTACAGAATTCCACCAGGACAGCGAAGCGCCCTTGATCGACCTCATGGAGGAGCAAAAGCAGATCAAAAACCTCGGGGAACCATGCGCCTAGGGGCATTCCCCTGCGCTCTTAAGCAAGGCACCAAGACCCAAGAGCTTTATGGTTGCGATTTGGTTTACGAACGACATCGACACCGTTATGAGTTCAACAACAAATACCGTGACCAGCTTGCCCAAGCGGGCTTGGTTCTCTCGGGCATCAATCCCGAACTCGACTTGGTTGAGGCCATCGAGCTCAAGGACCATCCCTTTTTTATTGGGGTCCAATATCATCCTGAATTCCAATCCAAACCATTAGAACCCCATCCCCTTTTTAAAGGCTTTATCGAAGCAGCTTTGAAACACCGCAAGGCCGAAAAGACAGCAGAGGTGGGAAAATGAGTGAAGAGAAAAACGAAAACCAAAACGAAGCAAGCAACAAGGCCCAAAGCTCCGAAAACAAACAGGAACAGCCGATTTCCGGCAAAGAGCAAGAAAACCTTGCCCAGGGATCCGAAAAGGAGCAGCCGGATCTCCAATCCATGGCCCCACCTCCAGTCGACTTCCGGCTTTTCATCGAAGGCTTCGTTGGGCAGGCTCTTGTAGCCCTGGGAAAGATCCCGCACCCTGTCACAGGGGAGACCTCCGTAGAACTCCCCTGGGCTCGCTACTTCATCGACATCCTTGGGATGTTGGAGGAAAAAACCCAGGGAAACCTCGACAAAGAACTCGCGAGCCTTCTCGAAAGCCGCCTGACCATGCTTCGCATGACCTTTGTGGACATGCAGAAGTAGTCCCTCAAACGGCAGCTACCTTCAATCGCAAAAGAATGAGCGGGCCATCAAGGCCTTTTGAGGGTTGATCGGCCTGATTCCAGGGGAAGGTAGCTGCCATCCAGCTTGTGGGGTTGGGGATCTTTTCTACTGAATTTTCACCCAAGCAGTATTGGTAAAGACCTTCACATTTCGACCGCTGTCAATGGTCAAGCCCTGCCAAGCCGTCTTGAGCCCTTTTAAGCTGAGATCTCGAGGAATGGGGAAAGAAGCCTTCCAGCTTCCATCCTGCCCTCCTTGGTGCGCAATTAAGCCCATAGAAAAGAGGACACCGGGATTGAGACCCAAAGCCCCTTTAATCCCAGCAATGGGAACTTTGTTCATGACTCCCGCTCCAAGGAAGAGCGCCGTAAACAGGGATTTCGGATAGGACCGAGCCGATGCAGCTCCCGCCAAATCGGCGATGCCTCCCAAACCTTCGACATCTCCGATCATCCAGGCAAATTCCCCTTCCATGATGTGGTACCTGGGAAGAATGTCATGAGCAAAACTCAAGATCCCTCCAGCAAAGCTTGGGGAATTTGTGTAATCCGGCCGTTGTACGACCATGACGGGAGGTGTTGCAGGATCCAGGTCCGAGGCAAAGACCAAATCCGAATCACCCCCGGGACGAGGCTTCACTTCTTCTGAGAAAAACAGGCCTTCAACATCTCCGTCCCCACCTCGGAGAAGGAAGGGGGAAGTGGGTTTCGCTCCTTTTTGAAGCGGAAGGGATACGACAACAGCAGTCCCAAAGAGCTTGGCATTTTTAAGATCGATCCCTCTTCGAAGGATTTTCGATCCATCCGAATAGAAGCAAAAGGTCTTGCCACCGATCGTGCCCAAGTTGGGATGCACATCCCTCAGTTTCCCAAATCCCGCAACCAATCTAGGAGCTGGAAAGGCCGTTCCGACTTTGGACCGTACAGAGAGCCAAACTCCATCATCCCGATCAAAGATCGCGTACAATCCGCTGGGGTCCAGGGTCAGGTGGCGATCATCTTTGGAGGAATTCAGAGCCTTGGCCTCGAGGTTCACCAAGAACTTGCCCGAATAAGGCTGAAAAGTCCCCATGAGAAGTCCCCTCGATTTACCGTCTCCCCCAAAAAAGCGAGGGAGTCCTCCCACCGTCAAAGCAGTCGCATAGGTCCCAGCGGGATTGTTGGAAAGCCTGACATGAAAGACCTGTTGCATATCATTTCCGGGAACGGAATTGAAGGAACTGACAATGACAAAACTGGGGTGAGGCTTGAGAAAAGGACCGGGACCCGATTGCGCACTAAGGGCCAGGGAGAGAACAAGAGGACCGCAACAAAGCGGTGCATTTCGAAGTAGATTCATAACAAAGGAAGCCACGAGAGGAACCAAAAAGCACGTTGTTAAACTGAAGGGTTCTTTTTGGGCTCATACCAAATTGTTCAGGGCTTGGCACTCACAGAATGCAAAGCCCTGAAAAGTGAGTTCGCCCAAAAAGGGGTTTTCCAATGTGCAGCCCCCTAAGGGTCCGACCGCACATTGGAAAGAACGAAGGGCTCTACTTGATTTTAACCCATGCAGTATTGCTGAAGGTCTTACGGCCCTTTGCAAGCTCAAAAGCAACGCCCTGGATAGGAAGAACAAGGCCCTTAAGAGCATTGTTGTTGGGGAGAGGAATCGCCAGGCTGCCTCTCTGATCAGGGGTGGCGTGAGTAATAGTGCCCACTGTGACCAGGACGGCGGGATCCAGACCAAGTTTCCCAAGGAAGCCGCCAATGGGGAGGGCGGCAGGCAGAAGCTTCAGAGAGAGGAAGACAGGCATGACCGCAGCGGCGCTTTCGCGGAAGACACCACTGGTGATGTTCATGGTTCCGCCAACCTTTTCATTGTCACCCAACAACCAGGCCACACCAAGCTCGTCCGAGCCGGAGGCATAGTGCGCCGAGTTTGCGAAGTGGAAGATACCGCCGGCAAATCCACCGTTGTTCATCCAAGCCGTGTTATCGGCAACCTTCAGGGTCGGCGTGCTGGGATTCAAATCGTTCGCAATGAACATATCTGAATCGTTTCCAACCCGTTCGGCCATAAAGAGCCCTTCGATATCGTTGTCGGGTCCCATCATCGGAGTCGGGGAATGCACCAAACCACTGGCCTGCACCTTGGCAGAAACCAGCACGGGAGTGCCGGTAACGGAGGGAGGATTGGTGGCCGACATGTTGGCGGGAACAACAAGGTCACTCATGTAGATGCCGGCAACATTGTTAAAGGTCGCGACATAGAAAAGCTTCAGTTTTCCACCGACGGTTCCAACCGATGGATCCACATAGGTCCCGGGGACGCCCTTGACCTTGAAGGGAGCTGGAAAGGCTTGCGTGAAAACGTTCCGCTTGGCGAGATACACGCCATCGGATTTATCCAAAACTGCAACCAAACCCAACTTGGGTTCCAGCATCAGACCAAACTCACCCTTGTTACCGGTGTTGAGTTTGTTCGCAAGGGTGTTGGGAGTGAAGGTGTTCTTGGCCATATTCCAGGTGCCCATAACAACACCGTCCACCTGCCCCGTGCCACCATAGGCGCTCGCAAGCCGCTGAATGGTTAAGCAAGCTGTCCAAGTACCCGGAGCGTTGTTGGGGAGCTTCACAAGACTGACCTGTGTGACCCCAGTTCCGACCTTGGTCAGGTTCTTTGTGTCGAAGGCTTTACTGATCTGCTGCCCCCTAATGACTCCAGGACCAGCGCCTGGGATTCCTTGGGCAGCAACGACACCGGCGAGGAGGCCGGCACTCAGAAGAGAGAGTGTGATCTTTCCCATGGAAAGAACTCCTTTGACTGTGAGAAAAGAAAAATTGAGAAGAGACAAAGAAAAAAACCAAAAATCCTTGGAAACCTAATCGATCGATCGCAGAAGATCCCCTATAAAAGTCCTGTTTGGATGATTCAAAGTAGTCACAAAGAACAAATCCCTACAAAGAAGGAACTAAAACCAGGGCAACAAAGTTCTTCTTTTTGGTTCTGCTTTCTGGTCTTGGATTTTCCAAGGAAATCGCCCCCCATGAACTCCCCACCCTTTGGATCCGGCATATTGGGATCAGGCTTAAGGCCCAAATATGCTTGTCCAAAGAATGGGAAGAATAAGGAGACAAGCAACCATTTTTAACTGTTTGTCTCAGTGGGAGCAAGGGCCTCAGTTCCTGCTCCCCTCTCCAGGGCTTTCCCAAAACCCCCGCAATTCATTATTCGTAGGCGGGTATGCCAGTCAAGTGCTGCCCTATAATCAAGGTATGGATGTCATGGGTTCCTTCGTAAGTCTTTACAGATTCAAGATTACACATATGGCGCCCTGTCTGGTATTCATCCGTAATCCCATTGGCTCCCAAAATATCTCGAGCCATTCTTGCTGCCTCTAAAGCCATCCAAATATTATTTCTTTTTGCCAGGGATACTTGGGTGAAATTCATGGTCCCCTTGTCTTTCATCTTTGCAAGTTTCCAAACAAGAAGCTGGCCTTTGGTGATCTCGTTCGCCATCCAAACCAATTTATCCTGGACCAATTGGTACCCTGCGATAGGCCGGGAAAATTGGACCCGGTTTTTTGCATAGCGCAGAGCCTCGTCAAACACTGCTTGAGCCGCTCCCACTCCCCCCCAAGCGATCCCATAACGGGCTTGAGTGAGGCAGGACAGAGGGCCCTTGAGCCCTTTTACCTCTGGCAAGAGATTGCCTTTGGGGATCCGGCAATCTTCAAAGATCAGCTCACTCGTCACAGATACCCGAAGGGAAAACTTATTGTGGACATCCCTTGTGGTAAATCCTGGGGTCCCTTTGTCCACAAGAAAGCCACGAATCTCTCCGTTCAGCTTGGCCCAGACAATGGCAACATCAGCAACCGAACCATTCGTGATCCACATCTTGACCCCATTCAAAATGTATGAGTCGCCATCCTCGACGGCCCGCGTGATCATCCCTCCGGGGTTGCTGCCAAAGTCAGGTTCCGTGAGCCCGAAACAACCGATAAACTCTCCCGTGGCCATCTTGGGAAGATAATGCTCTTTCTGCTCATCGGTCCCGTAGGTGTATATCGGATACATGCAGAGCGACCCTTGCACAGAAACAAAGGACCGAAGGCCGCTGTCCCCACGCTCCAGTTCTTGCAAAATCAAGCCATAAGCAACATTGTTGAGGCCTGCACATCCATAACCCTTAAATCCGGCCCCTAACATCCCAAGCTCCCCCATTTTTGGAATCAATTCACTTGGAAAAGTTCCGGCGCGATGATGTTCCACAACAATGGGAAGAAACTCGGATTCTACAAAATCTCGGACAGAATCCCGAACCATTCGCTCTTCATCCGAAAGGAGATCCTCTACGTCATAAAGATCCAACTCTGTAAAGCCACTCACCAGACCTCACCTCTTTGCTTGATTAGGCCTCCATCGAGGCACCGAAAGGTTTTTTACCCCAGAACAATGCAGCCCATTGACCACGACTTTCCAGACGACATCTTTGATCCAGGGGAATGAATAGAATGCCAAGCCAGATGGAAAAAGAAACCAGAACCCCGGAGACCTGCCCACGATGCGGATACATCCCACCCTCTTCGGGTCTCTGCAAGCTTTGTGAGAAGCCGTCTCATCGCCTCCTCCCCTTTCCATTCTCAACTCTTTCAGGATTTGTCGAGTATTTTCGATCGGCCCTCCGCCTCACGACAGAAAAGGACTATATGGGGAAGATCTGGATTCCCATTCTCCTAAACTGTTTCGCTTTTCTGGGGATGGCCTATGGAATCTGGATGGGAATTCATCCCCTCATCGGAAAATTCCTAAGCATCCTTCCCGATCCTTTCATCTTCACAACCGGGATCGTTTTTAGTGTGCTCCTTACCCTGGTGGCAGCCTGGTTCCTGTTTCCCGTGCTGCTTTCCGTTTTCCTACTTCCCTTCTTGGATCCCATTTCCAGGACCGCTGAACAGGAGATCCTGGGGTTTTCCCCCCCCAGTTCCAGCAGATCTTTTTTGGGAGACATCTGGGATTCTCTGGAAACCACAGCCCGGATTCTGTTTTGGCAAGTGTTGGGGTTCCTTCTCACCCTCACCCTTGCCTTTACAGGGGTTGGTTTGATTCTTGGAATTCTGGTCGGAGCTTTTCTGGCGGGGTTTTCATTCTTGGACTATCCCATGGCCCGGCGGGGAATGAACGGAAAGGAAAAAACCCGCTTCGCCCTGTCCCACTGGGCCTATGTCCTGGGGCTGGGGCTGGGATTTGAAATCGGGCTCCTGATCCCCTTCTTTAATCTCTTTCTCTCAACTCCGGCAGCCGCCGTAGCAAGTTCTCGCATTTTCCTCAAAATCCAAACTTCTAGGGAACCCCATGGGAAGCAGCTGCTTTCAGGCTCCCATTGGAATCAAAAAGCCACAAACCCTAAGAAAATGGGGAAAAAAGAATGAGGCCCGGGGGAGGAAACCTCCCACGGACCTCATTTTTGGTCATTCTGGGAACACCCAAAAGAACCGCAAGAAATAGGACTAGAAGTCTCAGAATCCCAGGCTCTCATTCCACGAACTCCATAAGATCTTACCAAGAGGATGAAATCATGGAGCTCGGAACAGAGTGAGAGGCTAGCCCCCGAGAGAAAAGAGTCGTGCTTATCTACGAGCCCGCTTCTTGGCGGTCTTTTTCTTTGCAGCTTTTTTCTTAGCGGCCTTTTTCTTGGTCGCTTTCTTCTTGGTGGCCTTTTTCTTGGTCGCTTTCTTCTTGGTCACCTTTTTCTTAGCAGCCTTTTTCTTGGTCGCTTTCTTCTTGGTGGCCTTCTTGGTCACCTTTTTCTTGGCGGCCTTTTTCTTGGTCGCTTTCTTTTTGGTGGCCTTTTTCTTGGTTGCCTTTTTCTTGGCAGCCTTTTTCTTGGTCGCTTTCTTCTTGGTGGCCTTCTTGGTCACCTTTTTCTTGGCGGCCTTTTTCTTGGTCGCTTTTTTCTTAGCAGCCATATGGTTGACTCCTGATTGAGTGACAATCGATTGTTTGCACCTTGATTGGTACGGAAACTTTCCAACCAATGGATGAAGGTTGGATCTCCTCAGATCATCGGCAACTCTCCGATATAAATTCAGTCACAACTCTTGATCCCAAAAGGACTAGCGACCAATTCCCGCTAAAACGTTTTGCAACTTCCCAAAAAGAACTCATTTAACTGGCATTCCTTCCACATTAAAACCTGAAGGAGAATTTTCTTTCCAGGAAGTTTTTTTGTTTTTTCTTTCACGAAAAGTACAAAAAAACCCCGAAGGAAACCCTTCGAGGTTCTTTTTGCCTTCAAGCAATCGGATCGTTACTGAAAGAGATTATCCAGCTTGTCCTTCGCTGAATTCCCATACCCCTTTCCAAGATCCAATTCTCTCGGCCCCTCTTCCTTCATCCGTCGTTCGGATTCGTCGAAAATATTCACCAATTTCTTGCAAGCTTCGTTTGCATAGAGCCGAACCATCCCCACTGTCGTCCGATCATCGAAGAGGATTGTCAGAAGGGTTCGATCACCGACCAAAGAAAGTTGGATGTTATCCCGCTCCCCTTGGTGAAAAAGAGCGGAAAAGTGTTCTTCTCCCAAGAGTTTCGCCATCTCCTTTGTGGCTGCGAAAGAGCCAGCTACAAGGGCAGAGATCGTGTCCATGTTCAAAGTTTTCACTTCTCCCTGCTTGGTCACCAAATGCCCTTCTTTATCTACAAGGAGGGCACATTTTGCCCCACTCAAACGGAGGAACTCCGAGAGAATCTTATCGATCTTCGAAATATCATCTTCATAGAAAACCAGTCTGCTCTGACGGAGTCTTTGGTCTGAAGTCATCCTTTTCCCTCTCCTGAAAGGATTAAAAGCCCTGCTGCTGCATGACCAAGTACGCGACTCCCGCAACGGCAGCCATCAATAAGACAAGAAAGGCAACAAGGAATCCCTTCCCTTCCTTCTTGACGGGAGCATTAGCTTGGACAGCAACTCTTGGTCCCTGCCTGGGTTGCCCCCCCTTCCGTGGGGCCTGTTTTGCAACGGGAGCCTTGCCTCTTGGAGCCGCAACCGGCCGCGCCTGCCGAGGTGCAGGTGCCGGGCCTCGACCGGAAGTTTTCGGCGCTTTTGCGCTCGCCCCTCTTCCTTGGGGAGCTACCTCGGGGCTTGGGGCCGAATTCGTAGTCTGCGGGCGTGGGGATCTACTGGGCCCCCTTCCCCCTCCACGGTCCGATTTATTGATACTCTCCAACACCATCCCCGCAAGAGTCTTCAATGTGGGAAAGACCCCTTCTCCTGTCTTTGCCACTGCTTCAAAGGTCGGAACTCCAAACCTATTCAGCTGTCGATCAATTTCTTCCACAGGAAGAGCATTGGGGAGGTCCCGTTTGTTGTATTGAATGACATGGGGAAGGTCTTGAAGATCCTTTCCATATTCAATGAGGTTCTCGATCAGGTTCTCGTAGCTTTCGATATTCTCGGCCATCTTGTCAGGGTCTGATTCGGCGACGAAGATGACTCCATCAACCCCTTGTAGGACAAGTTTCCGCGTTGAGTTGTAATAGACTTGACCGGGAACGGTATAGAGCTGGAATTTTGTTTGCATCCCAGCGATTTTTCCCAGGTCGAGCGGCATGAAATCAAAGAACAAAGTTCGATCTCCATCGGTCGAGATCGAAGTCAAATCCCCCTTGTTCTCTTCCGGTGCTTTTTGGTGGACGACCTCCAGGTTGGTGGTCTTACCGCTCATCCCAGGACCATAGAAGACAATCTTACAGTTGACTTCCTTGAGGGCGAAGTTGATTTGGACCATGGCTTTGCTGACTCCTGTCCCTTTGTTTGTTTGGGCCCCGCAGCCCTTGGAGTGTATGGGTCTTCACAACCTAGAAAGATGAGCCGTGAACCCCTTCCAAAGGTTTCGTCATGATCCACTAAATCCTTTAGTCCGATTTACGCACTTCGTCAAAAAGAAGGCACAGGACGGCAGGGCAGCAAACCCGGCTTCAGGACTGGATGGTGGTCAGCTTTCTAAGCTTGGAAGCCACCCGCATGGTTTCATCGACCAACAAGACCTTGTCCGAAAATTGGTCGGTCAAGACAACCACAAAATAGTCCTTCAGGGCCTGGATAAGGATCTTTCCGTGGGTGGCTTTCAGAAAAATCCGGTTGAACCCCCCAACATTCCCCTGCATGAGGCAACGATTGGTCGCCGAAATGAGAAAAGATGAAAGGGCGCCTACAACGTCCTTTCGGGTATCCGCCCGAACGAACCCAGCTACGACCATCCCATCATTGGTAACAACTAAGGCTCCTTTAGCCCCCACCTTTTTCATGAGATCTCTTAGAAGTTCGTCCATGTTTCTCCCCTTGGGCGCACCCTATTTCTTTCCCGCCGTGTAAAGGGATTTCGCAACCAAGTCCTGGAGGTCTTGGAGCACCCAATCGAGGTCTGCATTCCCCTGGCATTGGACCGCAGCACAAACATCCCCAAAACTGCAAATGCAAATATGCCCGAAGACTCCGTCCAGGATCCCCTTACTGAAGTTTCCCAGGTCCATCCTCCTTACCGTCCTCTGTGCCACCTTGGCAAAGACACGGGCAGTTTTGAGGAAGGGATCACGACCATCCCGAACTTCCCCACGAACAAGCGCTTTGCTTCCCCGAATATAGGCAGCCTTTGAAACCCCTTCCCTTGCCACCAGCTTGGAGAGACCTTCTCTTACATCGTTTAGGGCTTCTTCCGAAGCAAGGATCCTTTTCGGTCCTCCACCAAGGCTTCTCTTTTTGCCATGAATCAAGCCCCCTCTCTTCTCCACTTCCAAAAGAGCTGTGCCGGGGTCGTCAAAGGAAGGGGCTCCTTCTTCCAGGGCGTGCAAGATCTCCTGTTCCAGATCCCGTGATTCCTTATCGATCCTGCCAAGGCTCCTCAAGATGCCAAGGTGGTGCTGAGACCCCTCCAAATAGCCGATTCCAAAGAATAGCTGGGCCAATTCCTTGTGGGCCTTCTTATTCCTTTCATCACGCTCGAGGATTTCGAGAAGAACCTGATGGGCTTCTCTTCCTTTGTCCACATTCAAGGTTTTTTGGAAGGCACGAGTGGCCATCTCCGCAAAAAGCAAGCGCGACTCCAAATCCTCAGGGTAACGCTTCAAACATTCCCGACAGACCGCAAAAGCAGAGTCTTCATCCCCCTGCCCCAAATAGGCTTGAGCCAACTTGAGGAAGAGATGAGGCCTCGGACTCTTCGAGAGCTCCCCTCGAAGGGATTCGATTTTCTTTGTCAGAACTTGTTTTTTTGCAAAACCATGGACTTTGCGCAGTTCATCGGAACGGGGAAAGAGAACCAAACCTTCCTCAACAACCCTAAGGGCATCCTCTTGAGAACCCAAGTTGATGTAGACCTGAGCGAGGTCCACAAACAGGGAAGGCGAAGGGTCTTCCTTGGCCTTCTTCTCCAGCCTGGAAAGTTCTCTGGTTATTTTGAACCGCTTAAATAGGCTCACACTCTCTCCCGTTGGATCCAAGCATCCCTGGGTTTCTATCGGTTTTTTTACGCACCGTCCTAAATCCCCTACTTCAGCACAAAAACGCGGCCATCTCGGACTGCAGTAACGACTCGCTCCCCCCACAAAGAAGGTTTGCCTACAAGGATTCCTTTGAAGTCATAGCGCCAGCGTATCTGCCCCTTTCGGTCCACAGAAACAAGGAAGGACTTGCCGTCTTTGTCCTCCGCAGCGAAATAAACCCCCGTAGAGGTCACGAGAGGCGCTGCAATCGGCTTTCCGCTAAGAGAGGACAAGCGATTCGTCTCCGGCCCATTCTTATCCTCAAAAAACAGATGTCCTGTGTCATTGAGGACAGCAAATCGGTCTCCCAACCGAAACATGGCCCACGGAACGCCTTGTGGAATCTTGAGAGAAGAATGGATCCCGAGATATCCACGAACTGGATCAAATCGATGGATGTTCCCCTCCAAACCCAAAACGTAGAGGACTCCATCATGCACCACCGGTTCTCCGACGAATTCCTCCCCGATTTTCCGGGAGTAAAAAACCTCACCATCTTCGGGATTCAAGATGCTGACATTTCCGGAGCGTTGGATCACCCAAAGTCGCCCCCGAAACATGCGAAGAACAGCCTTGGAGGGATCTTCAATGGAGACGGTCCACCCCTTCTTCCCCAGGTTCACACTCCAGGACCGAAGAACCCCTCCCGCATCCAAAACAACAACTCGATCGCCCAGGGCCAGAAGGTTGCTGTTCCTGACCTTGTCCAAGGCGGTCGACCAAACGATCTCTCCTCTCTCCAGATCCAAGCCCACAAGATGTTTCCCTGAGGTGATCAGCACCGCCATCTCCCCGCAAAGAACCGGGGGATGGGAAACTTCTTCCAAATCCTTCAAGATCGTAGCGAAGCGTTCTTTGCCGTTGAGAGGATTGATCGAAGCAAGCACACCTCCGAATCCTCCAATGAGAAGGTTCTTTCCTGCCGGAACGGGTCCAACGCTCCATTTCCTGGGACTCTGGAAGGAATGAATCGGCCGCACCGGAAGATAGACAAGAGAAGGGAGTGGTCCTTTGCCGGTCAAAGTCAGGCTTTTAGAAAGAAAGCCAGCCTTTTGTAAAAGGATTTTCGACTTCCTGGAAGGAGGAATCCCGATCGCAGCGGGTGTTCGCAGAGGATTCCCGTCCCCATCTGTTACAAGCTTTCCATCCAACAGGATCTCAGCACCCTTCGGAAGTGTCCTCAGATAGACGGGAACCTTCAAGGTCTTCAAATTGGGGGATAGGGGGTACTCCGCCTCTATTTTTAAAGCAAGAGCCCTGGCCTTTTTCCAATCTCCCTTCGCAAGGGCTTTCTCCTTCGCTTTTGAAAGAGCGTTTGCAGCAGATAGATAAGAACGAATCTTGGCGATCGCTTCGTCGATGGGATTTTTCCGACGAAACTCTTCATCCACGGATTTTCCTGCTTCTTCTATTAAGAGCAAAATCCCTTCCAGCTTTCGAAGAGAGGCTGTGAGATCCGGTTTTTCCTTGGCCGATTCTATGAGGTATTGCTCCCATAGTTTCTTGTAGTTCCCCCGAATTTTGGCAATGCGAGCTTTCTCCGCCCGTGTTTCTCTCTCTTTTTCCGCATCGACCAAGGCCTTTGCAGAGCGGATCCTTGCGATCTCCTCTTTTGCCTCTCCTTCAACAAGGCTCAAGGGATAGCGCCTCAAGAAGGAACGATAGAGATCGATGGCCCCTTGAAAATCTCCGGCAGCAACCTTGGGTTGCGCGTTGATCTGGCCGAAAGCCTCCCGCGCCTTTCTCTCATAAAAGAAATAGAGGACCCCAAGCACCATGGCCACTCCCACAAAGGTGACCAAAATGGCAAAGCCCCGCTTCCGGGATCGACTGCGCTCATCCGATCGGATGAGATTGCGGATCTTTTCGGAGATATCCGACCGATTCCGGTCCAGCATGAGGATCTTCTGAAGGAAGCGGACCGCTCCCATGGGATCTTTTCTTTGGACTAAATCCCCGGCGATGGACTCATAAAGCTCCATGACCTTCTTCTGGTCCCCCGCCTTGCTATGAACGCCGACAAGGGTCTTTTTCAATTCGATGTCATCAGGCCGAGTCTTGAGCAAGCCCTCCAAAACCGCCCGGGCTCTCTCTACTTCTTCCAAATCCAAATAGATCTCGATCAAACTTTGGCCGGCTTCGTGAGGATCCCTCTCAGGCTTCTCAAGAAGAAGGAGGTTTTTTACCAGTTCCTCCCAGGCTTCGAGGTCCGTAGGAATTCGCCTTAAAACTTTGTTGAGGATTTCTGCAGCCCCCGCAGGATTGCCGCCGGTCGAAAGCCCAAGGGCGAAGATCTTGTAGTGCCAATTCGCCCGAGCGGGCTCATTTTTCATCTCATAGCATTTCGCCGCAAGCTGATGGGCTTCGGGAAGACCAATTCCAGCATCGATGGCCTTCTCCAGCAGGTGGATCGCATCCTCGAGTCGGGATTCTTCGATGCATTCTCTCGCGGTGGGAACGAGCTGCTCAGGGGGAAGGGGCCGAATCCAGCCCTGCTGGCAAAAAATGGAGAGCGTCTTAAAAACCAAAAAGGGAGTAATCCCGCTGGAATCGATGATCCGTCGCACATTGCGCTTTCCATCCACCAGCTCATAAAGGGAGAGGTTCGCCTCATCGATTTTCGCAATATCGGGGCCTTGAATCTGCTCCGTCCGTTCGAAAACATCGTTCTCACTGGAGACTTGTTCCCGAATGTAAGCCCATTCATCCAGCCGACGAGCGGCCTCCATCACCAAGGAATCAGCACTGAAGAAAAAATGGTCATTAATGACGCCTTCATGACCTTCGCACTGATGAGCACCCTCGAAAAATTCCCAGTTCCCATTCCCCCAGAGAAAAAGGTCGTAGATCTCCTCCTCCATCTGGTCCCTGAACCCATCGAGGAAATCCGCCTCTCTGATGGACCCGTTCGCGATCATAGACTCGGCGGTTCCTACAGGATCCCCAAGGTTTTCTCGTCTGGCGGTTTGGACAAATTCCGCAGATAAGAGTCCTTTACGAACCAAGTTGTCCAGAAGACGATCCAAGAAAAGATGTTCATTATAAAAGAGCGTGACCCCATTCTTATCGAAGAATAGAGCTCTCCAACCCTCCTCTCCTTGAATGGAGAGAATGCCTACTTTCTGGTTCATGGCGAGCATCTGAAAAACGTCCGCCAGCCCCACGCTTGCAAGGTCTCCCTTGAGTGCCATACCTGCCCCTGGGTTCGGTGCTTAAGGTCAAAAACCGTCCGGAAAATGGACCTATCGATTCCTTATCGAACCCAGCGGGCAGAGATCCTGAGTGGTTTCTCTTGGAGGCGCATCCCAGTATTTCTCCAAGCGGATGTCCTCGGCCTTGAGAGAGGAGGCAAGGCGTGCTAAAAACCCTTCGGCTCTTTCCGTCCAATTGCGATTTGGTCCCGCTTGAACCCTGATTCTTTTGTTCTTTCAACCCGGCCTTGGAGCACAAGTCCGGAAGACAAAGCAAAAGCTGGAATCCTGCGGGTTTGGGAAGAGCTGAACCTGTTCCAAAACCGAACTTTTTCCAAGATGCCCCACAGAAACCACCGCGAACGCCCCTGGCACCTCCACCGATCCTGGTGGCGAACCCTCCCCAAATGGGTCATGGGAAGGTTCTACTTTCTGAGGAGCCACTACGACCGGGCGGAGCCCCTTCTCTTGGAAACGGTGGACCACCCCCGTTTCTCCTTCTCCTCCTGGCTCCTCCTTGCAAAAATCTCCTTTCTCCATGGCAGGGTGGATCATGGGCGGCATCGTCTTCTCAGGGCCCTTGCCGCAAACCCGAAAAAGTTTGCCAAACTTCGTAAAAGGTGGGCAGCCCTTTCTCCTCTTTGGATGTTGGAACAAGGTCCCCGAGATTCTCTCCAGGCACCTCCCAGTTCCATAAGAAGTTGGGACCAAACGAACTCCCCGGGCTTTTGCGGTCTCCCTCTTTTTGTTCAAGAAGAACAAGAATCCCAACCGGAACAAGACCCGCAAGCCGAACAGGAATTTGGAGTCCTTTCGGCGTTTGACATTGCGGGCTTTGAGGAAAATGATCTGTTTCCCGCCTCGGAATGCCAAGCCATCGATGATGCCATGGATGACCCCTGCGAGAACCGGGATGGGCTTTTCCATTTCGGGATTTCGGACGCTGAGTTTGAAGAGTTCTTATTCGGAGACCATTCCGACGATGAGGATGAGGACGAAGAAGAAGAAGAAGAGGAAGACGAGGGGCTGAACAATCCAAACTTTAGCGGAGAAGCCGAAGGAACTTGGAACTTCTCAGGGAGTTGGGATGCGGATTGGGGCGGTTTTCTCTCGGAAGAACTCTTTTCCAGCTTGTCTGACGAAGATCTCCCCGAGGACAAAGAAGACTGCGAAAGGGGATTCAGGGATCCCCAAGAATCCGGAGAGCGGAACGAGGCTCAATCTCAGTATTGGGAGAGATTCCTAAAGAACCCTGAATTCTTAGACCCCAAAGAAGCCCGCAAGTTCGGTCTCCTGCCCCCGATTCACCATTCGGAATTCCGGAACCTGGATTGGACTTACTTGCAATCCAGGCTCTTCCCAAAGGGAGGCAAGACCGAAGGTCGGTCCTGACTCGTTTTTTGGAGGCCCCGGTCCCATTTGCGCGGGCCTCATGTGCGCGGGCTTTTCACCCTACATTTCCGACACCTGACTGCTATGCTCCTTCCCCAAAATTAGCGGCCGGCCCGAAGGAGCATTTCGAATGAAGCAAACCCCTCTCAAAAAAATTCACGAAAAAGCGGGTGCCCGTCTCGTCCCCTTCGGGGGCTGGAACATGCCCCTCCAGTACCGCCCCATCCTCGAAGAAGCCCGCAAGGTCCGCTCTGAAGTCGGCCTCTTCGACCTTTGTCATATGGGGCGCTTCGAAGTCCAAGGCCCTGGGGCCGAAGCCTTCCTCCAACACTGCCTCACCAATGATCTGACCAAAATCAAAAAAGGGCTGATCCGTTACGCCCTCCTCTGTAAAGAAGATGGGGGCGTCCTGGATGATGTGCTTGTTTATCATGCGGCGGACGAGGAAGATCGTTTTTTTGTCGTGGTCAATGCCTCCAACACGGAAAAAGATTGGAACTGGTTTCAAGAGCAGAAACAAAGCTTCGACTGTGAGCTTCGGGATCGGACTCAGGAACTCGCCATGATCGCCCTCCAGGGGCGCAACTCCGCCAAAGTTCTTCAGGAGATCACAACGCTCGACCTGGAGGGCCTTGGATATTACAAATGGGCCCCGGGCAAGGTCTTGGGTTTTGATGCCGAGATTTCCCGGACGGGGTATACCGGGGAGGATGGTTTCGAGATTTATTTCCCCGTTGCCAAAGCGGAAGAGACCTGGAATGCCCTGATGGAAAAGGGGCATCCCCATGGGATTTGGCCCATTGGCCTGGGAGCGAGGGATACCCTCCGTCTTGAGGCGGGAATGTCTCTTTATGGGCATGAACTCACCGAAGACATCAATCCCCTTGAAGCGGGGCTTCAATGGGCAGTGAAGCTCGGCACCGATTTTATCGGGCGGGACGCCTTAAAGAAAATCAAAGAAGAAGGCCCCAAACGTAAACTAGTGGGACTCAAGCTGGAGGGGAAACGAGTCCCCCGCCAGGGCTACCCGGTCCTCGCAGGCGAGGAGACTGTTGGCGAAGTGGCATCGGGCACGTATTCTCCCATTCTTGAAGGAAACATCGCCACTGCGTTCGTTCCTCGAGACCTGGATGAAACAAGGGAGGACCTCCGGGTCCAAATCCGGAATACCCAAGCCAAGGCTCGGGTCACCCCCCTCCCCTTCTACAAGAGAAATTATTGATCGAAGTCCGGGAGGGCTACCCCTCCCCAACAAGGAGATGGAGTTGACGATGGCACCAACGGACCGTAAGTATCTCAAAAGCCACGAATGGGCGAAAAAGAACGAAGATGGGTCGATTTCTGTCGGGATTACCGATGTGGCGGTCGAGCACCTCTCGGATCTTGTGTTTTTGGACCTTCCCGAGGTGGGCAAGGTGCTGGAAAAGGACCAACCCTTCGGTGAAATCGAGTCGGTCAAAGCGGTCTCAGAACTCCTCTCCCCTGTTTCAGGGGAAGTCACCAAGGTTCACGAAGACTTGGCCGACAATCTCGACCTCCTGTCCGCTTCCCCCTATGAAGATGGCTGGATGATCCAAATCAAACCCAGCGATGAGACAGAGTGGGACCAACTCCTCAGCGCAGAAGAATACGAAAAGATCGCCCACGAGGAATAATGTCCAAAGATGGGGCAGGCCTTGAGATTCTCTTGGATGGCCCCCATTCCGCTGCCTGGAACATGGCAGTGGATGAGACTCTCCTGAATGCTCGGGGAGCCTGGTTTCGGGTCTACCGTTGGTGGCCCCGGACCCTCTCTTTGGGGTATTTCCAACGTGCTCAGGACTTTGCACGGGAACGAGCACAGATCCCATGGGTGCGCCGCCCGACAGGAGGAGGAGCCATTCTCCATGACAATGAATGGACCCTCAGCCTTGCCCTGGAAAACACCAGTCTAGGAAGGGACATCGAGGCAAGTTATGGACCTCTCCACGATGCCCTTCGTTCTACTCTCGAGGATCTGAAGGTTCCCTTGGGCCTCCCCAAGCCAAGCAAGAACCCGTCCAACCATGCACGCCCCAACACTCCCTGGTGCTTCGATGATCCGATCCCTATGGATCTCCTTAGCAAGGAGGGGCACAAGGTCTTTGGTTCCGCCCAACGGCGGCGGGGGAAC
The DNA here is from genome assembly GCA_026984035.1 of Planctomycetota bacterium. GTDB lineage: Bacteria > Planctomycetota > UBA1135 > UBA1135 > HyVt-539. The sequence goes on along the minus strand of JALSSW010000177.1, from coordinate 11,008 downwards.
CGCGTCCTTCATCATGGCTCCCTCATCCTGTCGCCTCCTCGAGAAAACCCTGGGGCCGGGTTCCGTCGCTCCTTTCCAAGCCAAGCCTTGCCTGCCCTCCTCGCATGCAAAATCGCCAAGCATCTGGGCAGAACCCCCTACTTCCATCATGGACTTCCCAGGGAGTATTGTGCTCAAGCCGAAGACCTCGCCCGCCACAAGTATTCCCGTCCCTCCTGGAATCAAAAACGCTGAACAAATCCCAAGATCCCATGAAAAAGGGGACTTCGGAGCAAACCTTCAGAGACCAATCCTGTCGGTCGATAGGATTGAGGTAGCACAGTCAGGGCATGATCATTGAGTAGGGGAATTTATGGTTCAATTGGAACAAGTACGTGAGATCGTAGCGGAAACTGTCACCATTCCCACGATCCCGACGACTCTTCAAGAAATCAACAGAATCATTCACGACCCCGATGGTTCCGCGAAAGAAGCGTCTGAATTCATTGCCAAGGATGTAGCCATTGCACCCAAGGTGCTCAGGTTGGCCAACTCTCCTCTCTGCGGGCTTCGGAACCCAGTGAGTGACATCCAGCAAGCGGTCTCCATCCTGGGCCTCAAGATGCTCCGAAACCTGGTCTTGCAAGCCACAGTTTTGGAGACCATGTGCCCGACCGTCGCTTCGGTCCAATGCGACCCCCGCTCCCTCTGGGATCACTCCTTCAAGGTTGCCCAGGTCGCAAGAACCTTGACAAAGATCTCTCATGTGGATTTTGGCTTGACGCGGGATGAAGCCTATACAGCCGGTCTCCTCCATGACGTTGGTAAAATCATCCTCTTGAACCATGACGGGCAAAAAATTCAACAGGCCCTGACCCGGAGCGCCGAGGAAGGTGTTCCCATGTTCCTGGCCGAAGAAGAAGCCTTTGGATTCAACCATGCACACATCGGCGCAGTACTCGCCGATTCTTGGGGTCTCGGCGATTGCCTCCGCCATGCCATCCTCTACCATCATGAGCCTCCCAAGGACGGCGAAACCGAGGAAGACGCTATCGCTGCGATGCGGGGAACCCTGATCCGCCTGTCGAACAGCCTCTCCCATAGGTTTACTCCCAGGCCCATGCTTTATACGCCGGACCATGTCAGCGAAGAAGGAATGGCTGTCCTCCAACTGGGAGTCGAAGGAATGGACCAAATCGAACTCACGGTTAAGGAGACCAGTTTGGATTATTGAGAGAATAGGTTTCTGCTGTCGAATCAACATCCTTTCTGAAAGGTTGGAGCAGGATTTCAGAAGCAGGATCCCAAAGCCAGGGGACTCCTCCCCCTTCCACCGCAACACGTTGAAACCCCGGTTTGACTCGAAGCCTACGGCGCTCACGAAGATCTCTGTCCACCCAACGCAGATCTCCTCCCTCGAAAAGAACAAAAAAACCTTCGGGATACACAGCAAAAGATAGGGGGCTGGAACGAGTAAAACCCAAGAGATCCAAGCTTCCTAAAAATCCCCCCCCCAAGCGGAACATTTGGATGCGAGACCTGCCGCGCTCCAGGATCCAGACCTCTTGCCCCATGCTCTCGAGATCGCAGGGACCATAATAGGGCTCCCCCCTCCGCCCCAAACTGGGGTAGCTGCGCACAAAGCCTCCCATCCGGTCAAACTCCTGGAGAGCATGGACCCAGGTCCCATCCCCCAGGAGAAGAAGGAGAGTTTCCTCCCCCCCGTCTCCCAATAAAACCCGTTGGGGGGCAACAGGAAGCCCTCGGCGATCCCGAGGGACAACTCCCTCGGGCAAGGCGACCAAGCTCCCTTCTTCATGGCCGAAGGCAGAAAAAACCTGCACCCGGTTTTCTTCGGGCTCACACACCACAACCCGCCCCGAAGCCTCAAGCCCCAAGCCGGCACAAGCTCGAGAGGGGCCGCCTCGGTTTTCGGGAGCAAGGACAAATCCTCCTCTCCGCTCCTTCGCTTTGAGGTCGAAGAGATGCACGCGCGCGGGCCCAGGCACGGAACAGGCCCCCAAGACCTGCCCTCGGATCGACAAACCACCAAACATCCTCACAAGATACCAGGCGCCTTGACCTCAGATCCCCAGAAAAAAGAAGGAGCTCCTTTGCCCAAAAGCTATGATCCTGCCATGAGGTCTTCCGCCGTCAGTCTTTCTCCTCTCCTTTCCCTCCTCCTAGTCACCTGTGCCTCTCCTCCCCGGCCCAGCGCCGAGCCCAGCGTTTTGTATTCTTATCATCTTGATTTGAAATGGGATTTGCCTGCAACCAATAAAGACCTGCTGAGGATCGAAGTCCCCGTCCCTTCCACCGGTGAGTACCAAGATGTCAGCCCTCTTCTTCTCCAGGGCAAGGGGACCAAGCTTCGCGACACCTTGGACGCCCAGGCAAATCGCATCATCGAGATTCGACCGGGAAAGGGATCCTCCCAAATCCAGGCGACCCTCCAGACATCTGTCCGCCGTTATCGGATCACGAAAGCTTCGAAAGTGCACCCCAGCGGGAAGGCCCCCGCACATTACCTGCTTCCCGTGCATCTGAGCAAAACCGACGAGCGCCACTTGGGCCGCTTCGTCCTTCGCTGGGTGGGAGGCGAACCCAACCCCTACCTCAAAGCGCGCCTGCTCTTCGACGCCCTTCACAAGGATTTTGTCCTCCGGAATTTCGACCCCGAAAAGCCCCCCCGCCCCCTCCCCCGTGTTTTTGAGAGCCGTTCGGGCAGCTCCTACGAACTTGCCGCGACCTACAGTCTCCTCCTTCGCCTCGCGGGAGTTCCCGCCCGCTGCGTCCTCGGCTACCGGATGCGCAGTAAGACCGGAAACCCTCTGCCCACCGCTTGGGTGCTGTTTTACATCTCCGGATTTGGCTGGCTCCCTGCCGACCTCGAGGGGGCGCGCCTTCACCCGGATCGCCCCAGTAGATTTTTCGGCGGCCTCGACGAAGAGCGCATCCGGGTCCATGTCCTCCACCGGCCCGAGGAGGTCCATGGGGTTCTGCCTCTTGTCCCGCGTATCCTGGTGGGGCCTTCGCAAACGCCACCAGATTGGAATCTCGACATCCGGCGGGCCGATCCTCCCAAGGATCCCTTTGAGAAGGTCCAAAAAAAATGAACAGCCTACTCCTCAAGGGCCTCCATCTCGTCCCCATGACGGAGGACGCCCCAGCTGGGGGGGGAGACCTGGCTTCCCACATCCTGGACGCTTCCCTCCGCATCCAAGAGGGTAAAATCAAGGACATCGGGGACCTCAGCCCTCTCCCCGGCGAAGAGGTCCGCTCCTTCGGCGGACTCTACGCCTTCCCCGGCTTCGTCCAGACCCATGTTCACCTCTGCCAGACTCTCTTTCGCGGCCTCGCCGAGGACCGCCCCCTCCTCCCCTGGCTGCGCGAAAAGATTTGGCCCCTGGAGGCAGAACACAGTCCCAAGACCCTCCGCCAGTCGACCCGCATCGCTGTTGATGAACTGCTTAGGGGCGGCTGCACGACCTTCCAAAGCATGGAAACGGTCTGGCACACCAGCGCCGTTTTTGAAGAACTCCTGGACCATCCGGTCCGCGCCATTCTGGGGAACGCCCTCATGGACGATGCCAGCGTCCCGGGCCTTCCCAAGGGCTTTGCCAGGGACAGCCAGGATTCTCTGGCCGAATGCGAGCAGCTCATTCGGAGCTTTCACGGGCGGGAGGATCGGCTTTTCTTCGCCTACAACCCCCGCTTCGTTCTTTCCTGCACCGAGGGTCTCCTGCGAGAAGTCGGGCAGAGGGCCAAGGCCGAGGGGCTGCGTATTCACACCCATGCCTCTGAGCATCCGGGTGAGGCCCGGGCCATCCGAGCGCGCTATGGCAAGGACAACCTCGCCCTCCTGAGGGATCTCGGTCTGCTCGGCCCCCGCACAACCCTCGCGCACTGCGTGCAAGTGGGCGAGGAGGAAGAGAAGATCCTCCAAGACAGCGGAGCCTCGGTGGCCCACTGCCCGAGCACCAATCTCAAGCTCGGCTCAGGCATCGCCCCCATCGTGGGCTTTCGCAAACGCGGTATCAGGGTCGGCCTCGGTGCGGACGGCGCACCCTGCAACAACCGGCTCGACCCCCTCACCGAATGCCGCCAGGCCGCCCTCCTTGCCCAGTTCCAGGCCGGGCCGGGGGCGCTGAGTGCTTACGAGGCAACCCGCATGCTCACCATCGAGGGGGCCGCTTCGATCGGTCTCGACAAGGTCTGCGGCAGCCTCGAACCCGGCAAGTCCGCCGACCTCGTCCTGATGGACCTTTGTGGCGAAGAGCTGGGCAAGGGAGATCCCTTCACGCGCCTGGTCTACAGCGCCTCCCGAGAGCAAATCCGCCATGTGCTCTTCCGCGGGGAATTCGTGCAGCTTTAAGCCTTCGTTCCGCCTGTCCCGCAGCGCATTTCCCTTCTACTCGAGCTGCAACCCACACAGCCCAATCAAAGAAAGGCGACTTCCAGCTTGGATTCGGGCGGCTCGGGAAAGACAGGCTCTGGATCCAAATCCAAGTGCTTGGCCAAGGCCTCTGCATAGACCCTGCGAAAATCGAGCGCGTATTCGAGATTCTCCCCCTGGAGATCCTCAGCCAGGAGATCCGGGCCGAGAAAACCGGGCCGGATCTTAGTGCCCAAAACCCAGAGGTCGTTGGCTTGGCCGTGGTCGGTGCCCAGCGAACCATTGTCATAGTTACGACGCCCGAACTCGCTGACCACCAGGACAAGGCAGCGATCCAGGAGACCGTGGGTTTCGAGATCCTGAAGGAAGGCGTGCAGGCTCTGATCGACATCGCGCAGAAGATCCGCCTGGCGACCCTTGGCTCTTCCCTGATCCCTGTGGTGGTCGAAACCGCCAAGCTGGACGTAGACAAGGCGCGTGGGAAAACCCGTGCAGAGAAAGCGTGCCGCGAGGCGGAAGTCCTGGCCCAAACGGGAGCTGGGATAGGCAATGTGGGAGACGTAACGCGCCAACTGTTTGCGGGTCTGTTCTACCGAATCAAAGGCAAGGCGCTGCACAGAGGCAATGTCCCCGACAAGGCCTTGAGCATTGCCGAAGCGGGCAAGATCCTTTTTTTGATGTTCGAACATGTAGCGAGACACCAGGGGATGGAGGGTGTCGGTGGGGACGCCGATCTCGGACTTGGAGCTGACGAGGAAGGGCACCTGCTTGCCTCCCTGGAAATCGAGTTTTTGGCCGGTTCCGATGCCGAGGACCATGCGCGGGTCGGGGAGGTGGGCATCCATCAGCCGAGCGATCCATCCGCGTTTTTTCGCCTGGGGAGCTTTGCGCAGGCCGAGGCTCCAAATGTCTTCGCTGACGAAGTGGCTGAGGTTGGGCTTGGGGTAACCGACCTTTTGGAGGATGGCCATTTGGCCATGTTCGAAGCGCTTCGCGAGGTTTTGGAGAGAGGGGTGGAAGCTGCGGGGGGCGGCCTTGTTGCCCTGCTTGGGGGAAAGGCAGTCACTGGCCTGGAGGTGAACGCGGGGGCGGCGTTCACGATACGGGGGCAAATGCAGGGGCGGGAAGCTATTGAGGCCATCGTTGCCTCCCGCGAGATTGAGGATGACGAGGAAATTGCCCTGGGCTTTCGCAGGAACAAAACCGAGGAGCGGACGCAGGGATAAGCTCAGTGCTCCACCAGCGGCCCATCCAAGAAAGGCCCGGCGATCCATGCGTTTTACTGACATGACACTCCTACTTGATGAAGTAGCTGGGGTCTTCAGCCATCCAAACGACCAAATTACGAAGCCGTTCATCGAGATGCTGCGGACTTGCCCAATCAAAGGGGTCCGGGCTTTCTGAAATGCCCTGCCCCTTGGGATGGAGGGAAACAGACAAAAAATGCACCCATTCCGCGCGCACGGCCGGGTTGGGTGAGAGTTCTAAAAGTTGGATCAAATGATCCACGATCTGCGGAACGCTGCGGGAACGGCGGGAAGGCAGCAGGTTGACCACTCCGATGCCGCGGTCGCGTTGGGAAGCACGGGCGGTGGCGCAGGCGTTGACAAACTTGCCGCGCTCGAGCACCGATTGGGGAGTGAGCCAGGCCCGGCCGCGAGGCCAACCCTTGACGGAAGGCGGAAAGGTCGGCCGCTCTCCCAGGACCTCGAGCGCGCTGTCAAGCACCAGCAAGGGGGGTTCCAGCCCCGTCGATCGCACAAAGCCCACCGCGTATTCGATGGGGCTCTTGAGCAGGGGCCGGCGGGCCTTCTCCGAGAAAAACGCTTCAGAGCGGAACAAGCTGCGCAGCACAGGTTTTATCTCAAAGCCCGCGTCGACAAAGGCCTTGGCCAGGCTATCGACCAGCTTCGGAGGAGGATCCTCGCAGACAAAGCGTTTCAAGAGTTTCCCTGCCAGAAAGTGCCCCACATCCCTCTCGGCAAAGGTCAAATCGACAACCCCATCCGAATCAAAGCGGCCCGTTTTCCCAAAGATGGTCTTTTCCCCTGAGTCGTGCAAATTGGGATCAAAGACGACCCGTCGAATTTTAGGAACCTTCTTAACCTTCTTTGGCGGGGTTACCGCCTTGCCAGTCTTGGCCTCCCCCCGCTCTTCGACCTCGATCTCTTTAAAGCCCGTAAAGGCCCGCGCCGCCTCCTCAATCTCCTTCTGCGTGTAGCCCCGATCCACCCCCAGGCTGAACAGCTCCCAAAACTCCCGCGCAAAATTCTCATTGGGGGCGTCCTTGGTACTTCGGATCCCATCCAAAAACACCAGCATCGCAGGATCCTTGGCCACCGCCTTGAACAAGGTCTTCACATTGCCCAACGCCCTTCGCCTAAGAAGCCGCACATGATCCAACATGTAATGGCGGTTTGTCTCGTTCAGCACCACCTGCGAAACTGCAAAATGGTCATGCCAAAAAAAGGCCATCACCTCGCGAAAGGGGTTGGGCGTCCGCACCATCCAAGCCAGCCAATAGGCCGAAAGCTCCTCCGGCCTCGGTCGAAGCGGGTCCACAATCAGGCGCGCCGCCCGCTTCTCGATCCCCATGGGAGCCTTCCCATTCAGCATCCAATCGAGATAGGCATCCAGGCCGAGCTTGTCCAACTCCGCCAAATCCTCCGGCGTCACTCCCCAATGCGTCCGCCGCAGAAAATGCCGTTTCTCCCCCTCCGTGAGCCTCCGTCCGATGGGTCGCAAACTGACAGGATCCAGAGGCCGAAGGGCCGCCTTCTTTTGTGCATCCTCCCCGGCTTTCCCCCCGCAGGAAGCAAGCAAGAGGTAGAAACCCAAGGCCAAAAGGCTCATTCCGCGCATCATTGCATTCTCATCCATCGCATGGCCCCGGGGAAAAGGCCCTCAGCGATTGTCCCTCTTCAGCCCCAAGATTCCTAATTTTTTTCTCAGCTTCTCCCCTTGACCTGCGAACTTGTTTCTTATCATCTAGGAATCATGCTCAATGCCTTTTTCTCCCTTCTCTTCCTCTTTGCGCAAGCCCCCGGCCCAGCCCGTCCTGCCCAGATCTCCATGGCTTCCCAGGACAAGCTCATCCGAGGCAAGGTCCTCCAGGAAGACGGAAGCCCCAGAGAAGGCGCCGAAGTGCTCTTCCTCTCCGAAAAACCTCTTCCCCTCTCCTTCCTCAGGGTCCGAACCGGCCCCAAAGGAAAATTCCGCATCCAAGTCCCAGCCAACCGAAGCTACCTGGCCTGGTCCCACTTCAAGGAAAAGAGCGGATGGAACCAATACAGCCTCTTCCATACTTCCGTGGGGGGAGGAAGCAGCATCATCCTGAGGGAGGTCGGAGGAAGGCCCGAGACCTGGGTCCAAGTGAAGCAGCGAGCCCCCTGGGCGCGGGACCTCCTCATCCAATGGAGACTGGGGACCCATCGAAGCCTGAAGATCCTCTCCCCCCTGGATCCAAAGGGAAGAGCCAAGGTTCCCGACTTCTGGCCCCGGCAGGGAGGAAGCCGACCCCTTGATATCCATCCGACCCTAACCCTCCTCGTCGTCCTCGACCCAGCATCCAAAAGGGGACTCTTCCACAGCCTTCTCCCCCTCGAGATCCATCCAAGGCCAAGATCTGAAGCCTCGGGGAAAAACGCAATCCAAGGCAAAACCCTAGCGACAACCCTGCCGAAAACCCTGAGCCTGCGCTTTCCCAAATTCCGCCAGTTTCGTTTCAAAATCCACCCTCCCTTCTCCAAGGAAGAAAAAACAAAACTGACCTTCAGGATAGGGATCTCTCCCGTTCCCAAGCCGCCTTTTTCTCTTGATATGCTTCCTTTCTGGTTCGCCCTATCCACCCAACCCACCCCCCAAAAGCAGGACCAAGAATGGGAAACCCGCATCCCTCTCCAAAAAGGAAAGCGAAGCATCCTTCTTATAGAACGCAAAGGCTTTCAACCCACCCAAGTCACCATTGCTGGGGACCAAATCCAAGTGGATGGAAAGCAAGTCCACCCCAAGCAAGCCAAAGAGGAACCAACCACCCTCTCGCTCTCCTTCGAAAAAGAAAAAGCCCTCCCGCTTTTCCTTTGGGACAGACAGGGCAAGCCTATCCACAATGCACAAATCCATGAGAGCTTCTATTTTGACCCATGGAAGTCCCCAAGCTCCTCTTATTTGGTGGGAGGTCCAAGTCAGGTCCTGCACTTCCCCCCCAAAAAACCCATGCTGATCGGCGGCTTACCCAAAACCCTGAGGGAGCTGACACTCGTCATTGAGATCCCCCAAGCTCCTCTTGTGGCCCTCCTTCCCAAAGACTTCAAAGGCCCCCCACCAAAAACAGAAGTCCTGGCATTCCGATCCATGTTCACGATCCATCAACAGCCTTCACTGAACTTCAGTCTTCAAAACCACCGCATCCTTCGCATCCAGATTCAAAAACCGGATGGAAGCCCCGCCCCTTTTCCCATTTTTTCCTATGCACCCAAAATCAAAGCGAGTTGGGCTTATCAAGCCCGAGGGAATGCCAGAGGCCAGGCGACACTCGTCGTCCCCAATACAAAGATCTGCCTTCATGGCTCCGTTCCGGGGGAAGCTTGCTGGTTTCACCTCGATTGGGATCCGAAGACTGCGCAAGACCACCCCAACCTCACCATCCTGAGCAAAGCCCCCCAAGCTACTTTCCAAGGCAGGGTTTTCACTCCCCAGGGAACCCCCGTCCCCTTCGCGGTTCTCCGATTATTGAGCTTCTCTAACCCCCCGCAAGCTGAAGAAGAAACCCACGGTGAAGAGATAAAATACCTATATGCCTTTTTCTATCTCCAAGCCGATCGAGAGGGACGATTCCACCAGCCCATCCAGGACCCCAAGGGGACAACCTACCAAATCCTTCTAGCCAAAGGCAGTAAGAGTACACGAGTCTCACTTAAGGACTTTTCATCTCCCCACAAACTCATTCTGAAATAGCCCGGGAACAAAAAAATGCAGGCCTGCTCAGCCAAACCACAGTAGGAAAACGATCTGAGCCATCCCCAAAACCGTCCCAAAGGGAAGATACCAGAGACTAAAAATCGCAGAACCCAAAAGCCCCCACCACCCCCATGCAAACCCCAGGGCAAACCCGATGCCACCCCCCAGCCAAACGACCCCCAAGCCCAAATGGACAGCCTTCATCAAGGTCGAACGAGGCTCAATCCCCAGCAAAGAAACCAACTTAGCCCATGGTCCAAGCTGCCCCGCCCTCGGCCCCGACTTCGCCGTCACATAATCTCCCACCAAAAAGGCCCGCCCCCCATCGAAAAGAAACCATCCCCCCATCAGCCCCGACAAAAAAACCATGCTCCAGTGAAGCCATTCCATAGAAACCTTCTCCCAGGGACCAAGGACAAAAACCCCATACTCATCCACATCCGTCGTGAAAACCTACCTCTGGGTTTGCTTTGAAAAAGCCTCCGGCTTTTTCAACCCGGCTCCTAACACTGCTTAGAGTTTTTTAAGCTCATTGCCAAATTGAGCCATCTCCCCCAACACTTTTTCTAGCTTTCTACCCATGCTGGTCAATTCATACTCAGTCGTTGGCGGAACTGTGGGGTAGACGGTTCTTGTGACCAATTTTTTGCCTTCCAACATTCTGAGCCTGGCCGACAACACTTTGGGACTGATACCTTCAAGGGCTTTTTGAATTTCAGAATATCGTTTTTTGCCCGAAAGCAGTTCCCGAACAACCAAGGTTGTCCACTTTCCCTCGATGATTTCAGCCGTAGCTTTGATGGGACATTCATCGTCGCAGGAGGCTGTCACATTTAAGCTATCCATTTTTCACCTTGCTATACATTTTGTAACTACTTCCGAAAGCAATTTCGCAGACCTATACTACCCCAACCATTCATAAAAACGTAGGAATGCCGATGACAAAAACTACCTGGTTACTTCGAATCGTGGGGACGATTCAAATCCTTTTGGGAGTTTTCTATTTGTTTGCTCCCGATTTAATTCTCAGCTCAATGGGACACTCACTCCCAAAAGCAGACATCCACTACCCACTCGCAATGCTTGCTGCTCGATTCATTGCTTATGGCACAGCCTTTTTGTACATTTCCCCTAACCCACTTCCACACAGGTTGTGGATGTTTTTCATGGTTTTCATACAGATCATTGATCTCGGAGCAGGAATTTTTTACACGACTGCAGGCGTAGTCAGTTTAGCCTTGTCCTGGCTTCCGATGTCTAACGCATTGTGGATCATCATCCTACTCCTACTCTGGATGCCCAAAACAAAAAAAGCATAATGCAATTCCTCCAAAAATGCTTTTATTCCGCTCAGATTAAAATGTTGTTGGCTTTATCTCCCCCAACACTTTTCCACAAAATAAGCCAATTAGAATGGTATAAAGGCGCTCTGCAAAGGTGGATTAATGACCGCCTTCATGGATCCCCTTTACGTGCTCTGGATGTCGGTTGTGCAACGGGTTACTTAACCGAATATATGAACCAAAAGGGCCATGATGTTTCAGGTGTGGATCTTTCAAAAAATATGATTAAGAAAGCATTAAAAAGAGCTTCTTCTCTGGACTTCTTGGTTGCAGATGCAAGGAACCTGCCTTTCGAAAACGAAAGATTCGACCTGATATCGGCAGCTTCAGT
>JALSSW010000176.1 GCA_026984035.1 Planctomycetota bacterium | reverse complement strand
GGAAGGATTTCTTCGAAAACTTTCACATCGATTACCTTCAAAAAATGGAAGCGATCTTTTGGCTTCCCAAGGAAAAGCGCTTCGCCCCCTTCCGTTCTCCCATTACATTCCAACCCCATACCGCCCCCTATGGGATCCCCAACCTCCTTCCCCAGTGGATTGGCTATACCTATGCCATTGGAGAAAAGAACCGGCAAAACCTTCGCTCAACCCTTGCTGCTCTCTGGCTCAAGGATAACCGCGTAGGAATGACCCCTACGGTTGGATATGCCCCGGGGCAACTCCAGGGCCTTCTTGTGTATGCGCTTGCAGATCTAGAAGACAACCGCCGCAATGATGCTTTGGATGCCCTGATCCAAATGGCCGGGCCGGGGGGAGAGTGGGGCGAGATCTACGACCCGGAGGGCCACCCGGTCAGCTCCTATCATCCGGATTGGCCAAACCGGCTTCAACCCATGGAGAGCGGCATCAACATTGATGCTATTTACTTTGCGCTCAATGGGATCCGCTATGTTTGCTCACCCGGTTGGTCCAAAAAAGACCAACGCTTCAAACTTCGGCTTCCCAATGCCTCTCGATGGTTGTCCATGAAACACATCCAACACGACGGGCATGTCTTCGATATTTTCTTGGACCAAGTTTGGAAACGGAATGAGGAAGAGGCAAAGAAACCCGGGAAAAAAACTCGAAAACTCCGCTTTAGGATTCGCTACGACAAAATCAATGTCGATACCGCAGGAGTCGATGCTATTGATGCCGCTGTCAACATCGGCCAAGAGGTCTATGTCCGGTATCCAACTACCCAGGTTCCCATCAATGAGACGGGCTCATGGCCGGTGGATGATGACCACTTTCTTCCTAAGCGGAATGGCCCGGGACCCTTTGTCCCCACCCCTCCACAAGTTCGGGGGAATCCCAAGATTCTTTATTTGGCGACCAATCGTATTGGGAGGCCTCCGGAGAACGCCATGGTTTTAGATATTGGAATCCCCATCCTCCCCGGCCAACTCGCCAACCTCTTGGTGGACCTCAGGAAAAACAAGCGAAAGTTCGACACTCTCCTCCTGGGAATAGGGGCCATGGAAAGCAATTTTATGACCTTCAAAACCAAAGCATTCTGGAATGATCTCAAGCTGGTCTCAGCAGCCAAGGCATTCCAGCGCCTGGGAGGGAAAATCATTCATCCCGGGTTCCTGAAAGCCGGAGTCCTTTATGGACCCATCTCCGCTAGACACTTGGACGATTTGGATCGCTTGGATTTTGCATCCATAAAAAAATCCGGAAAGGAACTCTCCTTCCAATCGCCCTCGCCTATCCTGGACTTCTCCCGGCTTCTTTCCGCAAAAGGGAGGCATCTTCCTCAGGGTCCCTCCGTCTTGGGAGTTTCCATACCTTTTTTCTCCCCCATTGCAGGGCAGGCCATTCTCCATCTCGGCTCAGATGACGGAGCCAAGGTCTACCTCAACGGGCAACTTGTGGTCACTCGGAAAGTCGTCCGACCGGTGATTCCCGACCAAGACGCAATCCTCGTTCCCTTAAAGCAAGGTCAGAATGAGCTGCAGGTTCTTGTATACAACCAAAAAGGAAACTCTGGCCTCAGTCTTCGGTTCACAGACCTGAAGGGAATGCCCCTCGGAGCCCAATAAGAAGGAACCCAGGGAACAAGGAATTTGATTTTGTGTTTTCCTTGTTTCCCGGGGAAAACACCCTTCCCTTAACAGGGGTCCTATTTAAAACGGACTCGAATAAAGAAGACCTTTTTTTCCTCCGCAATCTTCTTTACCAAGAAGGGCTTTGAGGGAGTAGGTGTTGAAGGCCCCCCCCTTCTTCCTTTGTTTCTTGATCCTTTGTCTCCAGATGGGATCAAGCCCGCCTTTCGATTGTTCTTTTTCTCATCCTTTGAGCCATCATGGGTTTTTAAGCGTCCGGAGATCCCTTGTCTTTTCCCTAGCTTCCTTTTTTGGGAAGCCCCTGCAAATTTGCGATTTGCAAGATCCTTGCCTTCTTCCTTCTTCCTCAAGCTCTCGGGAAAGGAAGAAAAAGGGACCTGGACCTGCCTCATAATTCCCCCCCGTTCTTTCATTTCCTTGACGAAGGCAATTAACTCACTTCGGGAAAGGATCACCCGAAACACCCTCTCTTTTTCCCTTTTTTTCTCTGCTTCCCTCTGCCTGAAAGGGCGATTCGAGGGGAGAGGTTTATCCGTTTTGTTGTCTTTGTCTTTCCCGGAGGCAGGAGGAGGAAGGAACTTGAGGATCGCCTCTTTCTCCGCTTTTTTCTTGAGCGAGAAGGTAAAGTCAAGGAGAGTAACTTTTGGAAGAGAAATCTCTTTTTTCAAAGCACCCATGGGTTTTGAAGAATCAGCAATGGCTCCCCCACCTCCCCGTTTCCCGAAACGAGCATCCTCATCGTCCAATGACTTTGCTGAGAAACCAGTCTCCCCTTGGTCCCCTTGAGCCTTCTTGCTTTTTGACTGGGAAACCCCGTTTTTTGTTTTCTTTGTTTTCAAACCCAGAGCTTTACTAGGAGTCACCGAAGCTCGTTTACCTCCCTTTGAGAGAAAACGGTCCTGGAGAGAGGAAGCCCCCTTTTTTTTCTCTTCCTCATATTCTTCTAACTCGGGGACTGGAGAACGATCCTTAGCAGAGTCCTTCCAAGTGGGCACCTGTCCCATTTCATTGGGTTTTGGTCTCGGATCCTCATTTTTCATCAAGACAAAGAAAAACAGGAGGGCTGCGGCAGCAATACTCATAGAAGCTGCGAAGGCCAACAACCGACCCGAAGGCCTACGGGCTCCTGGGGAGGAAACTTTCTTATGGTTGGACCCTTGCACCTCAGCCAAGATGCGAGCCTTTAAGGCTTCCATCCCTTCCGAAGATCGAAGCTCCTTCATTCCATCCCTGACTCTAAGGTAGCCTTGATACCTTGCAGCCAGTTCCGGATCCATCGCCAACTTCTTCCTACACTCAGCCGCCAAAGGCTCAGGGAGGATCCCTTCAGAATATTCAAAAAACCATTCGGGGTCTGCACAACTCTCTGTATCGCCATCCAGCCATTCTTCCGGTGGACGGAAATGGGTAGAGTCAAAACCATTTGTATCCTTCATGCTTGTTCCCTCCCCATCCCCATCGTTTCCAGGGCTTCCCTGACTCTGGAACGAGCGCGGTGGAGACGCGACCGCACGGTGCCCACGGGGAGCCCGAGGATTTCAGAGATTTCCTCGTAGGACTTCCCCTCTTGGTCCCTCAAGACAAGGACTGATCTCCAAAGAGGGGGGATCGAATCGATGGCAAGTCGTAAGCAGTTCAGGGCTTCTTCCTTTAAGAGTGCGTCCGAGGGATCTTGGGCGGATGAGACCGGATCAATCGAAGAAATCCCCTTGTCTTCATCTCCATGAATAGACCATGTTCTTCCCGATCTTTTTAGGGCTTTACGTTTTCGAATTTCGGTAATCCCTACATGAGTTGCAATTCGAAAAAGCCAGGTTTTAAACTTGGATCCCCCTTGAAATGCCGGGAGACCATGAAAAGCCCTCATGAAGGTTTCCTGACAAAGATCTTCGGCTGTTTCGTTCCCCCAAGGGGACATATTTCTGAGCATTCCAAACACCGATCGTTGGTATCGTTCCAAGAGGAGGGCAAAAGCTTGGCCATCCCCATCCTTGAATCTAGCGACCAATTCTTGGTCGACATCGGGGACCGCAGAACGATTTTCTTCAACCACAGAGGCTCTAGGACGGGAGCCTTCAGAATCGGTTCCCGATCTTTTTTCGGTTTCCAGTGTGTCTCTCTCCATAACGGAACAAAACCCCGGATGAAATCCAGGTCCAAGACACGGAGATCGCGTCTCCATAACTTTTAACCGGATGGACCCACGAGAGCGAGCCTAAGAGGCATCCATTTCTTTCGGAAGAGTCCCATGAGAAAGGAGAAAGAGTCAAGGCACCATAAACCGGAATGGAAAAAAACGCTTTGCAGATGCCTCGAGGTCACGGAAAAAGTGGCTAGATTGTAGAAAGGCTCTCATTTTCCGAATTCTACAAACGAAGGAGAGGGAAGATATGGAACATCCATTTGTCACAACCTGCCCCTGCTGTGGGGAGAAACTCAAAATTTTCCCATGGAAACAAAAGGCAGTCGCTCTCGGTTCTTCCGACTCTTCGACTCCCAACTTTTCTGAAGAAAGTCTCCGGAAGGACGAAAAAAAACGGCAAGACCGTTTCCTTCAAGCTTTGGAGGAAGAGAAAAAGGGACCTGGCTCTTTGGACGAACTTTGGGACCTGGAGGATCCTTCCGAGCCCACGGAATAACTTAAACTTTTTTAACCCTTGCTAAATCCGATCCTATCGGATTTAATGCAAGAATGAAGGTTCACCGACTTGGAACCCCTGGGCAAGAATTCCAGGATTTCTCTTGGGATGCGATTCTCAGAATCCATCCGAGGCCTTGGTATCGACGATTTCTGGTTCCTAGCATCCTCGCCCTATTGCTTCCTTTTTTGAGCGGTTCAAGCCAAACCCATGCCCTCCCTTTTGGAATGGACCTCACTGATGCTGAACTTTGGGAGCAGAGGATTCTGTTTGTTGAAAAGGCCCTTCACAGGGCTCCTACCCAGGAAACGATCGGAACCTTTCGTCGCTTGTGGAAATTAGGCCTTCAACAAAAAAAAGAGACTGGGGAAGGACTCTTTTTCTCGCTGATCTACCTGGATGCTTGTTGGAGAAAAGAAGGTTACTTGGATCAGGCCTATACAAGACAACTCCCCATCACGCGCTTCCCAAAGGCCCATAACTTCTCCCAATTCCTCACAAAAACCTTCGACTAACATTCTCAAGGGGCACGAACCCTTATCCTTCCCTCAAAACGGCTCCGGGAATTTTCAAAGCAAAGGTACTCCCCTTTCCCACCTCGCTCCTCACTTGGACATGGCCCCCCAAACGTTGGCTTAAATGTTTGACAATGGCCAATCCCAAACCGGTCCCCCCCCGAAACCTGGTTCGGGCGGGATCAGTTCGATAGAAACGCTCAAAAATGCGGTTCAAATGCTCCCTGTCGATCCCAATCCCCGTATCTTCCACCTCAAAAAGAAGGTCCTCTCCCTGAGCAAAACAACGAAGATAAATCCTTCCCCCATCAGCGGTGTAACGAATGGCATTGGAAACAAGGTTTTCAAGAATTTGGCGAAGAGCTTCCTGGTCACTTAAAACCCGGGCAGGTGCTCGTCCCTTCTCCAAAGAAAGGTGAATCTCCTTCTCCAAAGCTTGCGGCGAAAAAGCTTCATAGACAGAAGTCATCAACTCCAAGGGCGAAAACATCTTTCGTTGAGAACCTGATCTCGGTCCAGCTTCTATCTGTGCCAACTGCAAAAGGTCTTTGACCAATTCCTCCAGACGGTTGGCTTGGGCAAAAATACGTTCTAAGGCTTGGATTCGATCTTCTTTCGGGATATCCGGATCATGAAGAAGGGTATCGCAGTAGCCCAAAATTGCGGTGAGGGGAGTCCGAAACTCATGGGAAACATTGGCAACAAAAGCCCGGCGCCCCATTTGCAACTTCCTTAATGAAGTAACATCCCGAAGAACTAAAATCGCGCCTCGATTCACCCCGCCTTCTTCTAGAGGAACCGCACTCATCTCCAAAATGCTGTTGTAATGTTCAATCTCCAAATCCTGTCTCCTTCGGTCTTCCAGGCAACGACGAAGGAGAGATTTGGATGCTTCGTTCCGAAAAAGTTCCTCAAAGTTCTGCCGCATCCATCGTTTGGCAGGCAGTTCCAGAAGACGGATCGCTTCTCGATTTGCAAGGAGGAGTGAACCCTCCTGATCAATGTACACAATGCCATCCACCATCCCTTCCAAAACAGCCAGAACCCGGGCATTTTCTTCCTTGGTTTCTTCTTGGAGTCCCCGTAGAGACTGGTGCATGTTTCGAATCAAGTTCGCAATTTTACGCCCACGAAAAGGGAGACCTAGGCCAAGGCCAGGGCTTAAATCCTTCCCACCCAGAATGCGTTGAAGGGCTGCTTCGATCTCCTCAAAAGACTCCTTTGTCTCCTTCTCTCTCGCGCGAGCACGACCAAAGAAAGAATAAGCCCCAAGAACCACTCCCACTCCTAAACCCAAGAGAAAACTCATTCGCAGCGGACCATCTTGTAGCCCACCCCTCGTACGGTTTGGATCAGATCCCGATGTTCCCCAAGTTTCTTCCTAATAGAACGGATATGCACATCAATGTTCCGCTCGGTTACAAGGGCATCCTTAATGACTCGACTCAGGAGTTGCCCTCTCGAAAAAACCCGCCCCGAGTGCATGGTCAAGAAAGAGAGGAGGTTGAACTCGGTAGCAGTCAGCAGGACTCGATGACCACCGGCAAGAACTTCATGAGCTTCATTATCGATTTGTAGGGGGCCATGTTTCAAAAGCCCTTCCGTCTGCCTCTGCTCCTTGCGAAGTTTTCCTCTCCGCAAGACAGCTTCGACCCGGGCCATCAGGGTTCTTGGCCGAAAAGGTTTCGTGACATAGTCATCAGCCCCCAATCCCAAACCCAGAACCTGATCACTCTCCTCTTCTTTTGCCGTCACCATGATAATGCAAGTATCTCGAAAAAGAGGATCTTGCTTAATGGCTCGACAAACCTCAATGCCATCCATCCCCGGCAACATCAGATCCAGGAGCATGAGATCTGGGCTCTTCTCCTTCATCAGAGAGAGAGCTTCCAAACCATTGTTGGCTTGCAAAACTTCATAACCTTCTCTCTCTAGGTGGTAAACAATGAGTTCTCGAATGTCCTTCTCATCCTCAACAACAAGGATTCGTTCACTTCCCATCTTCGCACGCTGCCTTCCCCTATCCGACCTTATCCAAAACGCCCTGTAATGTAATCCTCTGTCCGTTTCGCTTTGGGCCTCGTAAAGAGTTCCTCTGTGGGGGCATATTCTTCCATCTTTCCTAAATAAAGAAATGCCGTGTAGTCAGAGACTCGCGAGGCCTGTTGCATACTGTGGGTGACAATGATTTGTGAATAGGTTCCTCGAAGTTCCTGCATAAGGTCTTCGATTTTAGAGGTTGCGACGGGATCCAAAGCCGAACAGGGCTCATCAAAAAGGATCACGTCAGGATCCACCGCAATGGCTCGCGCGATGCACAGCCTCTGTTGCTGACCACCTGAAAGACCCAGGGCACTCTCTTTTAACCGATCTTTGACCTCGTCCCAAAGAGCGGCTCTTTTGAGGGATCGTTCGACGATTTCGGCCAGCTCTTTTTTGTTTGTGGTCCCATGAATCCTGGGGCCAAAGGCGATGTTTTCAAAAATAGATTTGGGGAAGGGATTGGACTTTTGAAACACCATCCCCACTCGAGCCCTTAGTGCATTCACATCCACTTCGGGATCAAAGATATCCATTCCTTCGAATTGAATTTTTCCTTTGATTTTGACCGAATCCACCAGGTCATTCATACGGTTTAAACACCGAAGGAGGGTGGACTTCCCGCATCCGGAAGGGCCGATCAATGCTGTGATTTTCCCTTCCGGAAGATCCAAGCTAATGTCATGGAGGGCTTGGTTCTCCCCATACCAAAGATTGAGATGGTCCAGTCGAAAGATGGGATTCTCCGGTTGAAAGGCCGTAGAATCTCTAGGGGAATCGGCTTGGTGAATTTTCGTCAGTGGTGGTTCCAATGGTCGCTCCATGGATTCGGAAAGGAGAATCGATGACTCAGTCTCAGACCGCGCTCGTAGCATATTTCCTCCGAAGCCGATTCCTAACCAAGATGGCAAAAAGGTTTAGAATCGTCACAAGCACAACCAGTAAGAAAGCTGTTGCGTAGACCATGGGGAGAGATGCTTCCACATTGGGACTTTGAAAGCCGAGATCGTAGATATAAAACCCAAGATGCATAAACTTCCGCTCTAAGTGAATAAAGGGAAACTGCCCATCCACAGGGAGATCGGGAGCGAGTTTCACCATTCCCACAATCATGAGGGGTGCCACTTCGCCCGCAGCCCTGGCAATGGCCAAGATGACCCCGGTCAGAATTCCAGGGGCGGCCCCAGGGAGGACGACTTTCCACATGGTTTCAAATTTTGTTGCCCCCAATGCGTAGGAACCCTGCCTGGCAATCCCGGGGACCGCTGCAAGACCTTCTTCCGTCGCAACAATCACGACAGGAATCGTCAGGAGAGCCAGGGTAAGCGAAGCCCAGAGGATCCCTCCCGTTCCAAAAGTTGGGGAAGGAAGCCGATCACTAAAAAACAAAGAGTCCAGACTTCCCCCCAAGAGATAGACAAAAAAACCAAGTCCGAAAATCCCGAAGACAATCGAGGGAACCCCCGCAAGATTGTTGACAGCCACACGAACAGAGCGAACAAACCAACCCCCGGAGGAATACTCCCTCAAATAAAGAGCAGCAAGAACCCCCAAGGGTGTTACAAACAGGGTCATGAGGAAAACCATGAGGATGGTTCCAAAGATTGCAGGGAAAACGCCTCCTTCCGTATTGGATTCTCTCGGATTCTCTGTCAAAAATTCCAGGTTTCTGCGGAAGAACAACCCTAAGCGCTTCCAAAAACCCATCTGGTTGGGATGAATGGCCCGAAGTACCGCTTTGAGAGGAATCTCCTTACTTGTCCCCGCCGCATCAACCAACTTGAGGACCATAGAAGCTTGGCCTTTTCTCGGGGTTCCATTGATGTTTTTTTGGAGGAACTCCCAAGCCTCCGGCCCCGAAAGAATACGCTTGCCAATCTCAAGAGCCTTCAAACGCCCCAGAAAAATACCATGTTCCTCGCGTTCCAACCTTACCACATCTTTGGGCCAGGAACGCTCCTGAACATCCTGATCATTGAACCATTTGAAATCCAAGCCATAGAGGTCGCGATTTCCGATCTTCAACTGGAATCGATGCTTTTCGGGTTGGCTCCGAACAAGCTCCCCAAGGGCCTTGCTTCCATCTTTCAGCCGAAGCTCCATCACCCTTTTAGGCCAGAATCCACTCAACCCTTGGTAACCTAAGAGAAGCAATAACCCGATCACTCCCACCAAGCAAAGGCCCAAGGACCCCGCACAAAGCCAGGTCAGAGAGAATCCGATCTTGTCTTGTTTCTTAGCCATGGAATCTTTTTTATTGCCTGCGGTTCAAGCCACTTTTCTTCACCCTGCTGGGGCATGAAAAAGGGCTATAGGTTCTTGACCTTTTTTTGGAGCCGATGCCTCACAGCGTCTGCGGAGGCATTGAGGATAAAAGTAATCAAAAACAGGAGGAGTCCTGCAAAAAACAAGGTCCGATAAAGAGTCCCCCCCACCGGGGCTTCTGAAATTTCCGTAGCAATGTTGGCTGAAAGAGTCCGGAACCCATTAAATGGGTTGGGATCCATGATGGGGGTGTTTCCTGTGGCCATGAGTACGATCATGGTTTCTCCAATGGCCCTCCCAAACCCGATCATCACGGCAGAAAACACGCCAGGGGCCGCTGTGGGGAAGACCACACGGGAAACCGTTTGCCAAAGATTCGCCCCGAGCGCACGAGCCCCCGAGACCAAGTTCTTCGGAACATTAGAGAAAGCATCCTCGGCTATGGAAAAAATAATGGGAATCACGGCAAAGCCCATCACAATCCCAATCACAATGGCATTGCGTTGCTCATAGGTCATTTTCCAGTGATCGCTCAACCATCTGACAGGGTCTCCTCCAAAGAACAGAGAGGCAATCAGAGGACCCACCAAGAAACAAATCCAGATCCCGAGCAGGAGAACCAAGGAAAAGACGAAAAGTTCGGAGCCAACCTTGAAGCGACGAAGGATTCGTTTGGGAAGCCTCATTCCAAGGAAACCAGAAGCAATCAAAAAAATGGGCAAAAACACGGGCATCATCAAAAAGGCAATTAAGTGGTCCTCAAGAATGGGAGCAAGCCATATGGCTCCCAAAAACCCAAGGATCACGCTGGGGAGCGAGGCCATGATCTCAATCAGGGGTTTGATCCAGGCTTGGTAGCTCGCATGAAGGAATTGGGAGACGAACATGGCCCCAAGCACCCCGAATGGCACCGCGAACAGAAGGGCAAAGAAGGTCCCTTTTAAGGTTCCGAAAATGAGGGGAACAAGAGAGAGCTTCGGTTCGAATTCATCCGTCCCTCCCGTGGATTGCCATACATAGCCGGGTTTCTCAGCATCCTCATACCAGACCTTTCCAAAAAAGGTGTGAAGGGAGGCTTCTGGATGTGGGTCATCCACTTCAGAAATCCTAGCCTCCTCTTCCGTGGCGGAGGCAAGAAGGTCCCATTTCTTTCCAAGGGCAAGACATGTGATAGGCCCCTTCCCCAACCTTCCGATCCAATCACGCTTTTCAGTTGTGAGGTAATACAGGCCCACATTCCCCAAGTCATCCCCCACTGCAAAGCCCTTGTTCCGCTGGGAAATCGAAAAGGAACGAATTCCTCCCGGCATTTTTGGAAACTCATGGACCTTGGTAAAGAACCACTCCCCGCTTTCCTGATTCCGGTAGGGAAAGAAAGCTTGGAGCCTTCCCTCTGCATCCCCCAAGACCAAGGTCCTTTCTCCAAACAGCAACCCCGCGCTGCGGATCTCCCCCATCTCCAACTTTAAAGACTTGGTGGCGGTTCCATTCTCTTGCAAGCGCCACCACTGAAGGATCCCGCCTTCACGGAGTGCATAGAGGTTCTGTCGCGAAGAATCGATGATCAGCCTCTGGATGACCCCTCCCTTTCCTGGATCAAAATCCGAAACCTCATCAGCAATCTCTTGATCCCCGAAAAGGTTTTCCTCAAAGCTTCGATGGAAAATACGAATTTTGCCATTTTGGGTAACCGCCGCGACACAGAGCCCACCTTCGCTATCCCTGGCAAGGGAATAGGCCCTCAGCTTTCCCCCCTTGGGATCGAGGGAAAGCACTTGAACCTTCTCAAACGAAGGCCTCACAATGCGTTTCCCTTGTTTGTCAAAGGTAACTTTCCATTGGAAGCTGCGCTCGGCCAACTTCCCTTCTCCCACATTTAAAGTGAAAAAGGGGGAGGAAGGACTCATCACAATAGGCGCTTCCCCCTGTTTCCAATTCGGGAACGGAGGGAAAACATCAAGAGCCTTGCCATCCTTCCAAGAGAAGAGCTGGAGCAACCCCTTCTTAGTAAGGGCAAGGCAAAGCTCACCATAGGGGTCAATCGACAAGGCCCTTGCCCCTTTGATGGAAACAGAACGAAGGGGCTTAACACTGCTGGGAAGAAAAAGAGGGGACGCCTCCCACAATAAGAAGAGCAGGATTCCAAGGATCCCGGCAATCACCACCGCCCCTCCCAGACGGACAAGGATGGCCGCAATGCGGTCCAGCACAAGCCGTCGAGAAGAGGTGGTCCGAATAGGCCTCGTAGATCCGCTGGATGCCTGTTCTTCAGGTCTTACCATCAGTGTTCTTTTGCCTCTAACTCCGTGGTTTCCTTAATGAAGGATCCTTCCAACGAGAGGTCCTTCGTTCAAAGATTGGCTGGTTTCAAAGATTTGGCAGCAATCCTTGCCGGAAGCGGAAGATAGCCATCTTTCACCACAACCTTTTGCCCTTCTTTGGAGAGAACATACTTTAAGAACTCCGCAATCAAAGGCTGTAAAGGTTTATTGGGAGCTTTGTTGACATAAATGTAGAGAAAGCGGGCCAGGGGATACTTTCCTGAATAAATATTTTTGGGGATGGGAGCATAAAAAGGTTTTCCAGGCTTTTTCGCCAAGGCAAGAAGTTTGACATCGGATGTCCGATATCCAATCCCGCTGTACCCGATGCCATAGAGGTCTTCCCCCACGGAGCGAACCACCGATGCTGAACCAGGTTGCTCCTTCACACTGTCCTTATAATCACCCTTGAACAGGGCTTTCTTTTTGAAATAACCGTAGGTCCCGGAAATCGAATTGCGCCCATAGACACGAATCATGCGATGAGCCCAAGGGCCAGTGAGTCCTACTTGTCCCCACTTGCTGATGTTTGTCGGATACCCACCCCGGCGGGTTTTGGAGAAAATCGCATCGACCTGAGGGAGAGTCAGCTGATTCAAGGGATTGTCTTTGTTGATATAGACAGACAGTGCGTCAATCGCGACGGGAATCCGAAGCGGCTTATAACCGAACTTTTTTTCGAACTTATCCAGCTCCTTGGACTTCATCATTCGGCTCATGGGACCCAACTGAGCAGCCCCGGCAATCAGGGCAGGGGGCGCAGTGGAGGAACCCTTCCCCTCGATTTGGATTTTGACACCTGGGTAACGCTTGCTGAAGCCCTCCGCCCAAAGGGTCATGAGGTTATTAAGGGTGTCTGAGCCGATGGAACTCAATTCGCCATGGATCCCAGGGACTTTTTTGTATTTAGGCAGCTTAGGGTCCACTTGGATGGGTCCCTGCTTTGCGGAAGAGATTTTTTTTGCTTGGGCCTTGGTTGCAGGAACCGTTCCCGCCTGAGCCATGAGGAGGGAAACCCCTCCAAGAAAAACAAAGCCAAACATTGCGACTGATTTCATCTGATTTCCTATCTCCTTTAGAATGAGGATTTCTGCGGAGGATGCTAGAGAAGAAAGATGAAGAGCCTGTCCAGGTAAAATAAAGATTCCATAAAGATTGAATCCACTCGTTTTTCCTAGAAAAAAAGATGGGTATTCTCTTGCCCATGACCATCCACCTACAACGAGATTTAACCTCCCTAAAGGAAAACCTTCTTCGTCTAGGCAGAGAAGTGGAAAAAGCCATTGACAAGGCTTGTACAGTCTTGGTCTCCCGCAAGGCCGAACTGGTCGAGGAAGTCGTCTTTGGGGACCGCCAGATCGACCTCGAAGAAGTTGCGATTGAAGAGGAATGTCTCAAGATCCTCGCTCTTCATCAACCCGTAGCAACCGATCTTCGCTTCGTGGTCGCAATCCTCAAAGTGAATAACGACTTAGAACGCATGGGTGACTTGGCAGTTAACATTGCAAATCGAGGAGCCTTTTTGGCCAAAGAACCCCCGATCCAAATTTCTCTTTCCTTCCCTGACCTCATTGCCAATGTCAAAACCATGGTTCGGGACAGCCTCTTGAGCTTAGTTTCTTTAGACCCCGGGCTGGCAACAAAAGTCAGAGAACGCGACGACCTCGTGGACCAATTCCACAAAGAAATGTTCGAAGTTCTCCAGAAATTCATGCAAGACCACCCTGATGCCATTCCCAGGGCTATCAATCACCTCTCCGCTTCCCGGGCCTTGGAACGAATCGCAGATCTCGCCACCAATATCGCCGAAGATGTCCTCTTTATGACGGAAGGACGTATTGTCCGGCACCAATAATCCTTTTGCATGAGATCCCCCTGTTTGGGGGTCCGATGGCAAGCATCCCCTTGAATCCCTGTTCACTTTATTTCAACAGGAAGAGGGAAACACAAAGCAACAACTCTGAGCCCTGATTACTTCACAACCCGGAGAGCCTCCTCCTTCACTCTCTTTGCATAGGTCGCCAAAATCTGTCTCCTCTGTAAAATCCCCAAAACCTTGTGGGGATCCTTCGGATCCACAACCAAGATCTCATCAACTCCCGCATCACCCATTTTCTGGGTGGCCACCAACAAATCATCCTGAGGAGTCACCAGGGGAATCGAAATGGCAAGATCCCTCGCCAAGATTAGGGGCCGGAGTTCAGGATGACCGAGGGTAACCCGTAATGCTTCATTATTAATGATCCCCAGCAATTCTCCATCATCATTAAAGACGGGAAAAGCCTCCTGGGGAACCTCCGCAAAATAGTGATGGATCTTGTCCAGATTCGCATTGGGATCAATCCGCACCAGCTCTCGGTCTCTTTTCGGTAAGGCCTCCCAAACGTGAAAGCGCTGTAGGGTCCCCGCAACCATTTCCTGAAGATGCGCAGGGGAATCCAGGCGGTTCTCCGGCTGGGTGTCATAAATGGTGGTTTTACGAAGAAGCAAGTAGGCCAAGATACAAACCCACAGTGTGGGAACCAAAAGGTGATAACTCCCTGTCATCTCCGAAACCATGATCACCGTTGAGATGGGAGTGTTCGCGGCCGCCGCGAAAAACCCGGCCATCCCGACAATCACGAAACTCTCAGGATGATCCACCAAAGCCGGAGCCATCTGCTGAATCCCAAAACCGACAGCCCCGCCCAGAGCCCCCCCAATCACAATGGCAGGACCGAACATCCCTCCAGAACCCCCGGAACCGATCGTAAAACCGGTTGTGAAGATTTTGAGAAAGGCCACCAACAACAAAAATTGAACAGCAACTTTCCCGTTGAGAGCCTCCTGAACCAGGCCATAACCACTGGCCATGGCTTCTGGAACACCAAAAAAGGCTACCAATCCTACAAAGAGTCCCCCCAAGGCCGGCTTAAGATGGGGCGGCCCCGGGATCCAATGAAAGACTTTGCGG
The DNA here is from genome assembly GCA_026984035.1 of Planctomycetota bacterium. Taxonomy (GTDB): domain Bacteria; phylum Planctomycetota; class UBA1135; order UBA1135; genus HyVt-539. The sequence continues at coordinate 21,070 of JALSSW010000176.1, read as the reverse complement.
ATCGTAAAAAAGCTTTTGGCATAGAGCCAAGCACCGGCCGCAAGGACGAGAACAAGGAAGGTATAGGGAAGAAGTTCGAGAACGTTTGAGAAACGCAGGTCCGGGGTCACAAACAAAGGATCCCAACCGAAACGGATCGCAAAAACCGCATAGGCGATAATGGAGGCAATGGTCGTCGGGACAAGTACTTCACCCTCTAACTCCATGTCCTTATACAGAACTTCCGCCGCAAAGAGAGCCCCCGCCATGGGAGCATGAAAGATACTCCCGATTCCCGCTCCCATCCCAGCGACCAAAAGAATACGCCGTTCCTTGGAACTCAAACCAAGCCAACGCCCAAGCATGGACCCGAAGCCTGCACCGATTTGGGCAATGGGACCCTCCCGGCCTCCCGATCCCCCCGACCCAATGGTCAAAGCCGAGCTGATGGCTTTAATCAGGGGAACTCGGCTCCGGACATTGCCCCCTTTGTTGTGATAGGCATCAATCCCCGCGTCCGTCCCATGCCCTTCGGCTTCGGGAGCAATGGCAAAGACAATGATCCCGCTGATCAGGCCACCAATGACCGGGAGGATTAAAAGCATCCAATGGCGTAAAGGAGTCTCCGGATCGGGGAAGAGAGAACTCTCGCCTCCCGGAGGGAGAGGAGTGTATCCTCCCAAATATTCCAGGAAAAAAAAGCGGGAAGCGTCCAGCATCCAAAAAAAGGAAATCGCCCCCAAACCCGCGATGACTCCCACAATGGAAGGCAAAACGATCCCTTTGAAAAACCGCGCATAGCGCCCAGAAAGGGGATGCAGGATTTCGTATCTGTAGTTCATACAAGCTTCTGCTTGAAAAAGTTTTTAGGGACAATCTCAAAAAAACGGATTCAAACCATAACGAGGGAGGGAGGATTTCCCAGTCCACTTTCGACGGAAACTCATTCCATCAAAAGGCCGACTCTGGGCTCTTTTTCCAGGCGCTGCTTTGCTTCAGCCAGGTCCAAGCCTCGGGCCAGCAGAACGGCGGTGGGAACGACCCGATGGGCTTTTATCTGGAGATGAGCTTCTACGGGGAGCCTGAGGAGTGCCACTGAAGGAGGGTAGACCCCATGGATGGCTCCCACGATAGAACGGAGAGCTTCACTCTGTGGAACTCCGGCAAGATCCGCCACAATCCGTTGCGCGCGTTGGAAAAGCTTGGAGTTGGAAAGTTGCAAATCGATCATGCGGTTTTGATAAACCTTCCCGGCAAGCACAAAGGCGCCAGTCGAGAGGCTGTTCAAAAAAAGTTTTGTGGGAAGTAGATCGGCAAGGTCCACCCGAAGGAGAGAAACGTCCCATTTTTCCAGAGAATTTGAAAGAGATGAGGGAGGATGGGCCCCTCCAAGCAACAGGGCAAAAAGAGGCTTTTCCCCGGAGCCGATCAAGGCAGGAGACATTCGCAAGGGAAAAGAGGCTGTGAGCTTCTTTCGCTGATCCTCGTCCAGACAGCGATACGCTCCCCAGCCTTCCTCCAGGTAGGCCCGCACTTGGTTTGGCTCCGCTCCAAAGGTGGGGGTACATTCGCTCGCGTCCAGAACCCCAGCCAGGCCCGCTTCGCCCTTCCCCCAATAGAGAACCTGCCCACCCTCTCGAAGGGCCTTTCCGGCAGCCCGCAAGGCATCCACAAGAGAACTGCGATTCAAGGAAAAGCTTTCCTTCACGAGGGAGCGAAGGCTCTCGATTCTGTTCCCGAGGGATTGCGTCCCCAAATTCCCCTCCGAAAGGGACTCGAACAGGACGTCAAAGGCCACCAGGGTACTCGTCCCCCCCTTCATCCGGCTTGAGCCCGTCAAGGCCTCAGGCCCGGTATCCGGTGTGAGGACAAAGGAATCCCCCCGCTCCACGGCCTTTTGTAGAACCCCAAAAAAGCCCTCGGGGAGGCCGGGAAAAGGATCCTTACGCGCCAACCGAGGCTCATTCGTCCCAAAGATGGCCAAGCCCAAACCCCGAGTCATGGCCTCAGCCATGCCCCCCGCCACCGCCGGGGCTGACAGCCCACAGCTAATTCCCACAAAAAATCCATCGTCTCCGAGCAGGTTCCCCAGAGAGCGTTTGGCCGCCAAGCTATCGTCTTCCGCCCCTTCCACAGGGAGACAGAGAGCCTTGGGGCCGCCCGCAATCCAAGGAATTAACTCGACTCCCAACCTTCTGAGAGCATCTCTATGCCGCTCCGCCAAAAGGTAAGCGAGCCTTCCCGAGGTCCCTGCCCCAGCAAGAACCAAGCGAGGAGGAGGCTCTTTGTGCAACCTTGTTCCGAGCGCACTGAGGCTCTTCAGGAAACAAGGATCCAGAAGGGCCTCCATCGCCTCCAGGTCGCAAGCATGAAAGAGATCCACCATCTCACCAGGTTCCATCCGATCCAATCCCTTGGATGCAGGATGGGGAAGTTCGCTCCGAGACAATTCCTTCATTCCCTGACAATACCCCCCTTGGGTCGAAACTTCCTGTTTGACGAAGAAGAGAAGAAGGTAGAAACTTTGCGCTTCTGGAATTTTGGAGATCTTAGATGAAAAGCCGTCGCCTTTTACTCCCCGCCCTACTTTGCCTCGTGATGAGTTCCTGCGCGACAAACCATCTCCTCCGTTGGAGCCGAGGAGAACCGAGCCTGTATTCCCAGCCGGGGGAAGATGCAGCACCCTATGTGATCCCGGCTGGAACGGTCCTGGCCCTTCCGGTGACGGCTGCTTGGGACATCCTCACCTTCCCATTTCAGTTTCTCTGGGACGTTCATCCCTTTGGTCCCTCTATGGCACCAGGAACTCCCGAGACTGACCATGTAAGTGATCAGTAGATCATGAGCGATGTTTTCGCCGGCGAGGCCAGGGAGGTTTTCCGGGAGCGTCCGCGGCGAAGAGCCTTTTCACGACAAGGGTTGCATAAGCCCCCCTTGGAAGACGGAAGGAAACGGTTCGTTTCTTGGCCTCCCGATTTCGATCGTCCTTCTCAACCGGGCCGACCTCTAAATCCTCAGGTTTCAACATCAAAGCCCGGGACTCTTCCTTCAAACAAAAGCCAGGCAGCTTGAGAGCATCCAAATCGCTGCGTCTTAGCTTTTTTTCTTCCAAAAGCTCATCCAAGGCCTTTTGGAAAGCAGGATTCGCCACCTGCGTTTGCCCGTCCATCAAGGGCAGGCGAAGACTCTTCCATTCGGCCAAACGCTCCTGGTCCAATTCTTTCCAACAAAAAAGAGGTCCGGCCACAGAAGGAAGTGTCACTCCCCGCCTCTTGCATAGCTCCAGCAGCCCCTTTCCCACCATGCGATTCCAGAGGAAGGATTGAAAAGCAAAAAGGTGAATGGTCTTGGTTCGCACGGGAACTTCTGCCAAGGCACCTTCGAAATCTTCGGGAGACTTCAGGAGATGGTTAAAGACCTTGGCATACATCGGTCCTCTCGCAATCCGTCTACAATCTTCCCACTGGCCCCAAAAGCGATCGAGCAACCTGCGAAGCTTGGCATCCCCTGTCTCCCTCTTCCCGGCTGGAGTCTTGCTGGCAAGCAAGCGGCGGAGCGCCACATCCGTTCGCCCCTTGAGAAGATCGAGCAGAATAAAGCCCTGGCCCTGCTCCAGGCAGCGGAACCTTTGGTCATCGAAATAATTCGGAAGGCCGAAGCTTTGAACGGTTTCCAGGTTTCGATCAAAGGCCGCAAGGTCCTTCGGAACCAAATCCCGAACCACAATTTTGAAGCGGTTGCCCCTGCTCATTGTGGAATCGATTTTCTTTTTTGAACGACCTACGCAATAAACTTTCAAGTTGGACTCATCAATGGCAACTCGCTTTCCCTCGATGGAGATCCACTGTTCTGTCCGCCCTTGACGATCCTTGAGACCCGCAAAGGCAATCGCCGCCCGCTTTACCCCGGTCAGCCGGCAAATTCGGTCAATGGCTTCATGTGTAGATAATTTGGATTTCTTTACCTTGTGGATATGAAACTTTCCCCTGGAATCCTTCGGGAACTCGAGAAGCTCGGAAACAATAAAATCGCCGGCACTTTGTTTGACCTTCATGCCTCATCCTCCACTCGGCCTTCGGGTCGAAAGGCAGCCTCTTCATCATCAAAACAATACGAAGGCTTAGCCAGCCTCTCCCCCGGAATGCTCGCAAACTTGCCAAGCTTATCCAGGGCCACACGGAAATCCTTGGGGGGTTCGGCCAGGACTCGAACCTCTTCACCAGTGTCAGGGGAGAGAAACCGCAAGTAAACAGCATGGAGAGTAAGACGCGAAATCAGGGGCTTTTCCTCACGACTGGGCCTCTTGCGATATCCTTTCTTGAACTCATGGAGAAAGAGGCCCTTGGATTTGCTGTAGAGCGGCTCCACTGCAAGAGGTAAGCCCAATTCGAGGAGATGCACCCTGATCTGATGCATCCTCCCCGTGCGTGGCCGCGCTTCCAGCAGAGCGAATCCACGGAAGCGATCCAAAACCCGAAAATCCGTGTGCGCTTCACGCGAGCCCTTGCCTTCACCGACACGGACCTTGCCCCCCCGAAGCGTTCGTCCAATCCGTTGATTGCAAGAGAGAACGTCCAAATGAGGAATCCCACGAACGATTGCAAGGTAGGACTTGGAAATCCGTTTTTCGCGGAAGGCCACATCGAAGGCCCTCGCAGCCTCCTTGCCTTTGGCCAAAATCAAAGCCCCCGAGGTCCCCTTGTCGAGGCGATGCACGATTCGAAGGTCTGCCTCCGCCCCAAACCAGTCCTCCAGTTTCTGGTGAACGCTGATCTCACCCATACGATCGGGGACCGACCCCAAACCGCTGGGCTTTTGGATCACCAAGCAAGAGTCATCCTCATAAAGAACCTCGGGCTTTTCCCAGAAACCGCCCTTTCCTTTCCGCTTAAACCGGGGAAGCTTTGAGAGGTTTACCTCTTCAATGAGGGAAAGCTGGTCTCCCTCTCGCACGCGTTGCTTTGGCTCCATGGGTAAGCCATTACAGAGGACCTTTCCATCCCGAAGGAGTCGTCGCAGGACCGGCCGCTGAATCTCCGGAAGCCAGAGTTCAATGGCATCTTGCGCATAGAGCCGATGCTCTGTCGGACCGACCTCAAAGCACTCATCTCCATGTTCGCGATTTGCCAAACTCTCCTGCTCCTTTTCATCCGCCCGGACTTTCCCCGAACATACCTTCCCCGAATTCCTCCCCTTGGACAGGCCCAACCCCAAGGAGGGGGAGAAATTGGGGGGAAGAGTGTAGCCCGCCTGATGCATAAAATCGAGTTGTCACTTGGCTCAAAGCCGAAAATCTCCCCTTCGGACGAAGCTCCTGCACTTCCAAAATCCTTCCAATTTCGCGAAGTCATGAAGAAACAGGCCTAAAAAGCCTCGTTTCAAAGACCCCACTCAAGCCTGAATACAGATGAACGGTTGCGGAATGGGTGCAGACTCTCCGATCTCCTCTATGCCCTTGCACCCCCAGCCAAGGAGCGTTCCCCTCGAACACAGGCATGCCCTACAAGAAGCATGCAAAGCCAAGCTCCCGCCACCGAAGATCGCCCATAGCTCAAAAGAGGCAACGGCAAACCCGTCGGCGGCAAGAGGCCGGTACACACACCTGTGTGAATCAAAAGATGGGAGGCGAAAAAAGCCCCCGCCCCCACGCAGAGAAGGCGCCCGAATCGATCAGGGATTTGATTGGCCTTGCGAAAGATAAGAAAACTCAGGCTCGCATACAGAAGGATCAACAAGCTCGACCCAAAAAAGCCCGTCTCTTCTGCCACCACGGAGAACAGGAAATCGGTACTGCGATACGGCAGATAATCATAAACATTTTGCGCCCCTTGGGAGATCCCTTGGCCGAACATCCCTCCCCCTCCCACAGCAATGAGGCTCTGTTTGAGGTGGTAGCCAGCTCCCAGGTTTCCCGACATTTGGTCCAGCCCAAGCCAAACCAGGATTCGAGCCTTTTGATATTCATGCAAGAAGGGGTAGAGGGCCGCCACGGTCAAGAGCCCCAAAAGAAGCAGCAAGAGGATCTTTCGACCCGAGGCCCCGGCGGCGTAGGAGATGGCCAAATAAACCGGGATCAAGGATAGTGCGCTCCCCAAATCCGGTTGGGAAGCGATCAAAGCAAAAGGTCCAGCAAGGACGAGACCGGGAAGGATCAACGCAGCCCACCAACCATTGCTGGGCCGTTCTCGAAGAAGATAGGCGAGGGTGAGGATTAAAGCAGGTTTGGCAAACTCTGCAGGCTGAACGGTTGCGGCACCGAGGGCAAACCAGCGACGAGCACCGTTGATCGTGACCCCGAAAAAGGGGAGCAGGAGGAGGGCGCTGAGAGAGAGTCCATAAATCCAGGGAGTCAAACCCAAGAGGCTCCTTCGGCGGATCCAAGCAAAGGGAATAAGCCCCAAACCCAAGAATAAGATGGCCTGCGTCTGACGGTAAGTTTGCCCTAAATAAGCAGGCTTGGTCGGTTCTGTGGAGTGGAGAAAGAGAAGCCCAATCCCGGAGAGGAGAAATGCGAAGAACCACAGGCTAAAGGGGAAGCGGGCGAGGATTCCCAGGCGGGTTCGATGGGTCGGAGCTTCGGTCAGCCAACTCATGAGAACTTCCTCTGGGCAGACATCACTTGGGGTCTCTCAAAAAAGGATAACGCTTTTGGAGAAGGGGGTCTTTGCCTATGGCTTCCAAAAAAATCCGAACCGCGCTGGCCGGCTGGTCGCCTCCGTGAACCCCATGAGGCACTCCGAAAAACACACAAGAAAACCCAAAGCGAGGGCTCTTCTCTGGATAGTAGCCCGAAAACCAGGCATTGTTAAAGCGACGACTGATTTCTGCGGTTCCGGTCTTTCCCACAGCTCCCAGCCTGCCTACCCCACTTCGAAACGCCGTTCCACCCGGCCCAACTGTCCCTTCCAAACCCCGATGAACCTCCTTCACAAAAGCCGGGTCCAGATGGAGATTTTGGGCTGGAAGCCCAGGCACATCCCGCCCCCCCACGCGCAACAAAAACCGAAGCCCGGGGAGTTTCCCGGTGGCCAACCCCGCATAGGCGCGCGCAACGGCCAAGGGGGGCGCCTCCAAACCATAACCTATGGCCCGACGGGCAGGACTCCGAGGGATGTAAAGTGACCCCAAACTCCCCTTTACTGGTTTTGGGGCACCATGCGGTCCCCGGACCCCAGGACGAGGGACGGGACCCGCGGGATCGACCAAAAGACCCGGTGGGCTTTGATAACGGCTCCCCAGCTGCCAAAGTCCAAAATGGGCCAAAGCCTCTGCGACTCCCGGCAACCCGAGTCTTTCCCCCACTTGGGCAAAGTAGACATTGCACGAATGTGCAATCGAATAGGGGAGCACTCCCAGATACTGCAGAGATCCATGGACTCCATCACAGTGGATGACCCGATCACCTTTCGGTTTCCAAAGGCCGGTGCAGGGAGCAAAGCCTTCTCCAACAGCCAGGCCCTGGGTCAATAAAGCCTGAAACGCAATGAAGGGTTTCACCGTGGAACCCAGAAGCGCATAGTGCCAAATCTGAGCCGCAGTGTTTTTGAGATCCCGCATCCCATTCACCCGCTCCGGAATCCAGGCCAAAACCAGGATCTCTCCCGTAGCGGCATCCACCAGGGCGAAGGCTGCCCGTTGGGAAGGAGGAAGCCTGCGTTTGCGTCCATTCAACGCAGAGTGCAGCGCCTTAAGGGCATAGGTCGTTAGCCGCAGATCCAAGCTGACCTTCACGTCTTGTCCGGGCACTTCACGGAGCAGGCTTCGCTGGTTCCGCTCCTTTCCGAATCGATCCCGGACCACGCGACGCTTCCCGGGAATGCCGGTCAACCAAGGCTCGAGAGCGCGTTCCAGTCCATCCACTCCCACGCGCCGTTTTCGAAGGGCCCGAAGCCTCTGGATCCGCTTCCATTCCAGCCACTCGGGATCGGAGAAATTGATCTTGTTCGGGTCGAAGGGATCTTGGTCGAGCTTGCCCCCCTCATAGGAGAGGAGAATCTTGGGGCTTTTGGGCCTGGCGGCCTTTTCACGGACCAACCCGATCCAAGGCAGTTTCGGGTTCGGAATACGCCGTAGGCTCTCGTGAATGACAAAACCGGGGAGGCCTTCGCGCTTTCCCAGGACCAGGGCGACCACAGGGTCCAAGGGGACCTCACGGGAAACAAGGAAAGCCTGGTCCTCGATCCGAAAGCGAAGGTAAATAAGAGAGGACAGACGATTCAGAGAGCCCTTGTCCTTGGCAAAAACCCGCGAGAGCCAGGACGAAGAAGCACCTGCCTTTTTTTGGGCTTGGGCCTTTCGTGCTCGTTGGGCACTGCGGGCTCGGCGACCAAAGTACGCATCCAAGGCGTCGAGGTAGTGACGAAGATCTCCCGACTTTCCCGGCATCCCCGGAAAGTGGAGGCTTTGGGAAAGAACCCCGCTGAGCCGATCCAGATCCCTGGACCAATGGGTCAAGGTTTTGGGAATGCGCTCCAGAAAGAGTTGAGAAGGAATCCCGGTCTCCTTCGCCAGAAAAGAGGAAATCGAAACGGGATCTCCCTTTAGGGCCTTCCGCTTAAAATCCAGGAGAAGCAAAGCCCGCTTTCGAAAAAACCGCTCCTCTGGAAGGAAAAGATAATGGATAAATCCAAAGGCATAAAAACGGCACACCTCAGCGATATGGCGCCCCCAAGATTGATTGTTGGAAAAGAGGGAGGATGGGGAAGCCAAGAGTCGCTCTGCAGCCTGAACAAAACGCGGAAGCCCATCGACATAGGCGAGGGCTTTTCCACTGACGAGCCCCTCCCTACCTAACTGGCGGAGGAGGTGATCCAAATGCAGAAGCAGGGCGAAGGGATGTTTTCTGCGGAACGTACGATAGTCCATCCGCAATTCATAGCCCGGTGCATCAGAGGCAAGAACGTCTCCCCAGCGATCCAAAATCGCTCCCCGTCGATCCGGGAGTGAGGCCCAGGTGAGCTGGCGCTTCTCCCTTTTGGCCACGAAGGTTTCTTTCTGGAAACCCTGTAAGTAGAGCAACCTCCCCAAAAGAATCAGGAGACTTAAAAAGAAGACCCCTGCTAGAACGATCAATCTCTTCGCTGCGCTGCTCACTCGACAAAGACCTTTCTTGGGATCTGGCGTATGCGCAAAGGAAGAAGAAGATCAAAAAGGAAGAAAAGTCCCGGGGCCAAGGCCAAAGTCACCCCAAAACCGAGAAACCCGCGAGCGGGAAGGAAGAGAGTCCCTTCTTGAAGGAGTAAGGCCGTCGTAAAACTGATTCCCAGAGAGGCGGCCAAACCTAAACCCATTTGGATGGGAAGTCTTTCCAACACAAAAAACCGTCCCAGGGGACGGAGGAGCAGGTAGAAAACACCTAAAACCCAGCAATGCAGGAGAAGACCTCCTGGTAAATAGGCCGAGCGAAGAATCGCGAGAATCAGGAGGAGAGGCAGCCCTGAAAAGGGCCGGAGGCGCAGCGCAGAATAGCAGAGAACCAAGCCAAGGATGTCTGGGGCCGGGCCAAAAGCACGCCCCAACAAAAACAGTTCCCCACGAAAAATCAAAAAAATTACGGCGAGAAAAGGAAGGGAACGGATCATCTCTCCCTCCTGCCGGCGACAACAAAGAGATCTGAGCCAGGGTTCTTCGGTGTCTCCAAAACAAAAAGAGGACCTCTTAGAGATTTCACCTTTCCAACCACCAATCCGGCGGGGAAACCTTTTCCCGCGACTCCGGTAAAGATCCATCCCCCTTGGTAGAGCTTCTCCTTCCCCCCGGGAAGAGATGGAGCAGAGAAGAGCCCATGCCCTTCTGCGTCCATCCCCTCTCCTCGAAGAAGGAGGGCCCTGGGCTTTCCCCCTTTGGAAAGAGCGAGCGCGGGCAGCCGGACCCCCTTGGCGAAAGCGGGGACAGCCATTCCCAGGCCTTCCTTCGCCCAGTCGTAGACCCAACGAAGACGCCCTCCCGAAAAGAGGGCATCTCCCCTATGGGGGTGGCCTCCCTTCACCAAATACCTCAAAACCCCCAGGCGCCGGGGGCTCCGCCAAAGGATCTCGACCTTCACTGTGCGGGGCTCTCGTTCCCAAGGCAGAGGAATGCCCTTTGCGATCTCCGACCCCCGAGGCAAAAGAACTGCCACCACCGGAAGAGCCCGTGGGTCAAACAAGGGCCTTACAAACCGCCGAAGCACAAAGCCTGTTTGCGGATAGCCCTCATCCTCAAGCACCCCCAGAAGAAGCCCCGATGGAAGATCGGGATGAAGCTCCCGGCTTTCCCCAATGCGCACCCAATAGGGATAGCGGTCAGCAGTCCAAGTTTGAGCCTGGTTCGGGTTGGCTAAAGCCACCCGCAAGGGGAAGGGATCTTTGGTTCCGGCCGGCTCCACGATCAGCTCCAGGGAAGGAAATTGCCCCTTCTTCTGGGATCGGGCCTGTGCAATCAAGCGCTCCGGATTCCCTTCCTTGGATTTGGCCCAAGGAAAACGAAGAAGTAAGCCATCTTTTTTTGTAGCTTCAATCCGTCCCACAAAACTCTCTCCAAAAACAGCAGGGAGCCCCTCGAGCACCTTGTAGTCTTTCAAGCCCTCTGGAACAACAAGCCGTAATCCTTTTGGAGCTCCTCCTGCACCTTGTCCCTGGGCGCCTCGAACGGGTAGTAAGAGCCGCAGTTTCCTTTTTGTGTTCTTGGGGAGAAGAGTGTCCGCCAAGGCTCTTTTATAAAGTTCGAACTCAGGGGATCTTTCCATGGGAAAGGTCACCGAAGAGCCCTTTCCATGGGCGAAGACCATAGATCCCAGGGAAAGGGGACGCTCAAGGAGAGTCACCCCAAAGGCAGCCCAATCCTCATAGGGGAAACGCCGTCGCGGATCTCTTAAGACCCATGGTGAAGAGAGAAGCAAGGCAAAGGCAAAAAACCATGGAAGTCTGGATTCGAGTCGATGCATTCTACCGAAGACCCTCCAGGCCTCGGCCTTCACCTTCGATGGCTGCCGTATAAGAATTCCTTCAAATCATTGAGCTGTGAGAGGACAATCCCGGTTCCCCGCGCAACACAGGTCAAAGGATCCTCTGCGATCCTTACATCCAGGTCCAGTTCTTCTTCAAGCACGCTGTCGAGCCCACGAAGAAGGGCCCCTCCCCCCGCGAGGAGAATTCCGCTGCTCGTCAAGTCTGCAGAGAGTTCCGGCGGGGTGTCCTCCAAGACTTCCTGGATCCCTCGAAGGATAGCCCTTACCGGATCCATCAAAGCATGCCGGATTTCTTCGGAGCTAACCGTTGCCCGGCGGGGACGTCCCGTCAGAAAATCACGGCCCCTGACTTCAAGGCTGTACTCCGTCTCCAACTCCTTGACCGAGCCAATGGTCCTCTTGATGTCCTCCGCCATCAGGGAACCGATAAGAAGATTATATTTTTCACGAATGTGCTTCTTGATGGATTCATCAAAATTATCCCCTGCAATCCGCATGGATTTGGCTTGAACGACTCCAGCCAGGGAAAGAACCGCGATGTCCGTCGTTCCCCCACCGATGTCGACAATCATGGATCCCTCGGGGTCAGCTACATTGAGTCCTCCCCCCAATCCGGCCGCAATGGGCTCCTCCACCAAGAACACAGACCGAGCACCAGCCCGTTCGGCGGAGTCAATAAACGCTCGCCTTTGCACTTCATTGGTCCCATAGGGGATGGCGATAACCAGGCGTGGCTTCACGAAACGTCCCCGACCATGGACCACCTTGATCAAGTTCCGCAACAGGGCCTCGGTAATCTCGAAATCTGCAATCACCCCTTCCTTCAGGGGACGAATCACATCGATCCCCTGAGGGGCCCGTCCTTGCATCCGATACGCTTCGGATCCAATGGCCTTACCACCGAGGATGACTTCGCTTGTCCCGGCTTTAACGGCAACAACCGAAGGTTCATCCATGACGACCCCCCCGTCCAACACGTAGACGAGAGTATTCGCCGTCCCTAGGTCAATCCCCATATCGATGGAGAAATGCCCAATGATCCATTCGAGGAATTTCAAACCCTTCCCCCTCCCATCCGCATCCGGATGGTCTTGGCGCCAGCATTATGAGAAACGAGAGGCAAAACGAAACGAGAGGCAGCACGCCGCCACCCGAAACCCGCGAGTTTATAGGGGCTGGGGCCGAATCACAACGTTGAAACAGGAAGGGGGCTTGGGGGCTCTTTAGGTAACCAACTTCTCCGGATCCATGCCCTAGGCTTGGTAGAGAACAAAAGGCCTGAAAACAGAAAATGCCCACAAGCACCTTGCTTGTGAGCATCTCAGAGATCCCCCGTTCGAGGAATCGACCTTATAGATTGCTGGAATCAGCCGCCAAAGGGACCCACTCCATAATCATTCCCCAGAGCCTTCATCACGAGCACAACAGCGCCGATCAAAAGAATCGTGGTGGTAATCACAATGCCCATCTCAAAGGAAGCACCCTTGCCCTCTTCGTCGATCACTTCGACGGCGGCGACAGGCTCCTTGGGAGCCCTAGTTGAGCGTTTGCTTGCCATGCTTCACCTCCTATTGAAGTTTGGTTGTGGCGGCATCACCCTTACGGATGGATGCATTGCGGACAAGGCTGGTGACACGCCCCACAGCGGCGCCTTCCATCACATCAATAATGCTGACTTCACCCTTGTAGGTTTTGCCATCATGGATGGAGAAGGAGTAGCCCTTCTTCACCGGCCCCTGATTCTTCCCAGTCGTAATGGTCACAAGGCGTAGGTTGGGGTCGTAGTTCACGACACGGCCATCAATGGCAGGGACAGCACCCGCGAGGATTTGGGCCAAAGCCGGAACCTTGGTCATCGCCACGGAGATGCGCGTCTCTAGATCCCGGATACTTCCGGCCTTCTCGCGCACTTCTGCAACAAGGGAGTCGATCCGCTTGTCCTTGCTCCGGGCATCGGCCTCGGCAACCGCAAGACGGTCGGCCATGTCCGAGCGCTCGGTTTTGGCCTTCTGCATTTCATCGCGTGCGGCAAGATAGAGCTTTTCGAGTTCTGTGTTGCGTTTGCTGGTTTTATCAAGAGTATCTGCGACGCTGGACATGCTGCTCTCGATGTTGGCGAGGCGGCCGTTCAGCTTACTATTTTGGGCCTTGAGGTCCTTGATTTCTTCCTCACTGGCGGTGGCGGCCTTTTCCAGACTGAAAACACGCGCAGTCTTGGTATTCAGGTCGGCCTTGGCCGAATTTAGCTTGGATGTCAGCTCACCAATCTGCGAATCCTTCGCTTCGATGGTGGATTTCATCTTCTTCTGCGTCTCGGTCAACCGCTTTTTATAGCTGTCAACGTTGTGCAGATAGTAGCCGGAATAGCCGACGAACACGCCGGCGAGGATCAGGTTCAGGACGACAAAGAGGCGACCGATCGGACTCATGTCTATGGGTCTCCTTAGACTTAGGCTGTTGGAATCAAACGGGGAATCAAACGAATACTACGATTCGGATTCTACGAAAAAAAATCATATGAAAAGGTTCACATGACCACGGAGTCACCGAGTCGGGATTCGTGAAGCGGATACGACCACTTCAAAATGGGTCCGAGGACCTCGAACCCGACCAAGCATACCCCGCCAAATCTGTCGGGGCGGAAAAAACAAAGCAGAAGGCATGTTCGACTGTCCCGGAACGACCAAGAAAGCGAAAAAAACCTCCCAAGCACCATACTGCGAAAGAACTTCCGATCAGGCCTCCACGGGGGGCTCCGACAGACTGCCAAAGACGGAAAAGAAAAATCTTACTCCTTACAGGACAAGGGTCAAGAAGCGCTTTGCCCCCAAAGGAAAATAACTCCTTCCCCTTTTCAAGCCCCGGCCCCTCTTGTTCGCCTGCCTTTTCTTGCCTCCACTCCCTGTAGGAAGAGTCCCAGCAGAAGGATCCCAAGCCCAAAACGCCCAAGCCATGGCCCCAACCATAGCCCCAACAAAAACCTCGCCCCACTCTCTTTGCCCAAGGGAAGATCTGCAACAAGGACCCCTTCTTCCCCAAGCGGCAAACTGCCCCCCAAGCTGCCATCCTCCCGGATCCATGCCGTCCAGCCATCGATCGTGGAACGAAGGATGGGCATCCTTGTCTCTAAGGCCCGGATCCGGGAAAGGGCCAACATTTGGTCCAGAGTCGCCCCCCCCCGGTACCAAGCCTCGTTGGAGAGAACCACTCCAAAATCGGGCGAAGTTCCATCCCACTGAAAAGCCTCAGGGAAGGCATTTTCAAAACAAATCGCCACCAGGAAAGGGAGGGCATCTTCGGGCCATCCCCTCCCGGAAAGCCTCAAAACCCCAGGACGGTTTCCGGGGACTAACGATGGCACAAAGGGACCGAACCAGCCCGCAAGGGTTCCCAGGACAGCATCCCGGGCCTTGGGGGAAAGCAGGGACATCCCCGGAAGGGTCTCCCCCAGAGGAACAAGCCAGCGCTTGGTGACCCTGCCCAGGATCTTCCCCTCAGGCGAAAAGAGCAGCCCACAGTTGTAGTGTGGAGGAAAGCGGGCATCCGGAAGAGTGCCCTTGCCCAGCACTCCCGCTCCGATGAGAAGAGGAACCCCGGGATCCAGCCTTTGGATCAAGGACTGGGCCACCCCTTCGTCCTTCCCCAACCTCAGAGTGAAGGGAAAGAGGGATTCAGGGAAAACAAGCAAATCGCAGCCTGCCCACTCCTTTCGGTGCCGCTGGAAAAAGGAAGCCAAGGCCTGGATCCGCTGTCGAAGATCCTGGAACTTTCGAAAACCCGGCTGATCGGGATACATCGGCTGGGGCACTTGGCAAAGAGCAACCCTCGCTTGGGGAGCCGAATGGCTGGCAGCCTCGACAAAAATCCAAGACCCCCAAAAAATCCCGATGAGACCCGAGAGAGCTAAGACTGAAAGCAAACGCTTTCGTCCCCATAAGACCGAGACCCCAAGAGCTGCGCAAAGGGCCAGCACCCCGCCCAACCCTGCCTCTCCACCGAAGGTCGCGAAACTTCGAAACCAGGGAAACTCCGCTAAGGAATGTGAAACCTGAGCAAGAGGATAGGGGATCCCCGGAGCATGCCCCCGAACATATTCCATCCCCATCCACAAAAATCCAAAGAGAAGGGGCCTGGGGAACAAGTGCCCGGCCCAAGCCCGAAAGGCAAGGGCCAGGAGAACAAAATACCACCCCCCCAACAGAGGAATGGCCAAGTAGCCCGGGAAGCTCACAAATCGAAGAGACCAAGCAATCCAGGCAAAGAACAAGAAGCCCGCAGCATACATGGGCAAAAGGGACACCCTCTTTTGAAGCCCCGAAAAGAGAAACCCCAAGCCAGGGAAAACCAAAAGCCCTGCCCAGGGGAAAACTCCTGGAGGACTCGCAAGGGCTAAAAGGAGCCCTCCCAAAAGAACCATGCCCGTGGCTTGCCGACCTCCCTCCCCAAGCCGGCGATCCCCTCCGCTCTGCTTCTCCTTATCCGCCTTTAAGGTAAGGGAATCCACTCAACCAAATCCCCATCCCTCGGAGCCTGTTCTTCCCGCACCAAAATCAGAGCATCGGCTTCCAAGAAGGAATAGAAATCCGCGGAATTCACCTGGCGCAGGTGTTCGACCACCAAACCATCGAGCCTGGGCCGCAAGCGGCCGGGGAGCGCTTGTGCCCGCCAATTCGGTCGAACCTTGGAAAACCAAAGTGCGGCCTTCTGGGTTCTCAAACATTCCTCCTCGGGAACCCCCTGCATTCGTTTCAGCAGGGGAGCCCCCAGGAGACCAAAGATGGTCAAAGCACTCCCCGGGTTTCCCGGAAGCCCGAGAAGACGAGCCGTCCGGCCACCCTTTTGTAAGAGTCCAAAGAAGGTCGGCTTCCCCGGCTTAATCCGAATCGAATGGATCAGCGACTCGCCACCGAGGTCCTCGAAACAAGGCCGAACCAAATCTTTGCTTCCCATCGACACTCCCCCGATCGTGCAGACGAGATCAAAGGAATGCAGAGCTTTGGCCATTCGCTCCTCCAAAGTCTCTGCGCTGTCCCCAGCAACCTTGAGTTGCACCACCTCCGCCCCCAAGGCCCGCGCCATCCCCGTCAGCGCATAGCTATTGCAGTTTCGCACCTGGCCCAATTCCGGTTCTTGATCCACCTCGATGATTTCATCGCCCGTCGGCAAAATGGCCACCCGTGGACGACGAGCAACTTTTACTTTTGCAAGACCCTCATGGGCAAGAATTGCCAATTGAACAGGCCGGATTTGCGTCCCCTTTGGCAGGCTCTCATCACCTTTTTTCCGAATCTCTCCACGCTTTCGAACATTTGCTCCGGGGGAAGGCTTCTTGTCAAAATGGATCCTCCCTTCTGCATCCGCCTCGAACCCGCTGGTATGTTCTACAGGCACAACAGCATCCGCCCCCTCGGGAATGACTCCTCCGGTCATCACCCGCTGGCAAGTTCCCTTCTCCAAAACGGTCTCCGAAGGATGCCCCGCCAGACTCTCCCCGGCGAGAAGCAAAGAGTCCGATGCAGCCAAATCGGCCGCACGAAGGGCAAATCCATCCATCGCAGAATTGTCAAAAGCTGGGTAATCCGCCGGCACGGCCAGACTCTCTGCCAAAAACCTCCCACTGACTTCTTCCAAAGCCAGTTCCCCCACTTGGGGCTCAAATTCCCGCAAATCCTCTAAAACCTTTTTGCGGGCCTCCATCAGGGAAATCATTGGACGCTTCTGGGATTCTCTCTTTGAGGACATGCCCTTAAATATAGAGAAAGACCCTTTCCAAGAAAGACGAAACCTTTTTTCGCAATTCTTCCTTCAAAAGCCGTAAGTTCGTGCTCTTTGACATTTTGCTACACTCTGATCCCCTATCTGTAGCGACATTGTTCATGAAATGGTTCATGAGATGGTTCATATTCATGCGAGATCACATGATTGGACTCGCCCAAAGGGATTCCCTCCAAAAATTTGTTGAAACAGGAACTGTATGACTGCAAGCCCCGCTCTTTCCTTTCTTTTTTTGACGGCCCTCCTTCTTCCATCCTGCAGCCGAAGCTCGGGCAGTCCTGTGGAGGGGAAGACCAAAACTTCCAAACCCGAAAAACTTCGTCTCGTTCAAGTCCAAAAGCTCCTCCCCGAAGCCATTGAGGAGAAGCTGCCTTGCACGGGCCTTGTCGAATCCTTTCGAAAGGCCGACATCCGAAGCCTTGTGACGGGACAAGTTGTGGAGGTCCCGGTCCACGAAGGGTCCCATGTGGAAAAAGGAGCTCTCATCGCTCAGTTCGACGACCGACAAGCAAAGCTCAACGTCGAAGCCTCAAAAATCAAAGAAAAGGAGGCGAAGGACCAGGAGAGAGAGGCCGTTCTTTCCGTGCGGGAGAACGAACGCAAGATCAAGCAAGCGAAACTTGATTTTGATCAGGCTGGCCGCGAGTTGGAGCGGGTCCGCCAGGGGGTGAAGGAAGGCGTGCGTTCCCGGAAAGAACTGGAGGATACCCTTCTCGCCTATGATCAGGCCAAGAGCAATCTCGAGCTTGCAAAGGCCGCTCTCGAAAAGGCTCAAATCGGCTTAGAAAAAGCAAAAACATCTGTCCAATCCGCCAAGGTTGCAACTCTGCTCGAAAGGCGAAAGCTGGAGGATTACTGCATTCGAGCTCCCTTTAAGGGCACCATCTCCAAGCTGGACATCAAAGGTGGAGAATGGGTTCCCGCGCAAACGGTGGTGGGTAAGATTCTCGACGAAAGCCACCTTGTCACCTACATCTCAAGACCCCAAAACGAATTGGAGTTGATCCGAATCGGAATGCCGGTTCTCTTTGAGTTTGACCATTTTGAAGGAGCCCGAATCTCAGGGAGGATCGAGTGGATCTCTCCCGATGTAGACACAACGACCGGGAATTTCCGTGCACGGGTAAGCCTAAAAGACCCTAAAAAACGAGTGCGCGCAGGAATGTTTTACCGCGCTTGGATCCTTACAGGTCGGGCCAACAAAGCCTTACTCATCCCCAAGGAATCCATTATTTGGGACGGGGACCGCGGCTTTGCCTTTGTGGCTCGGGAGGGCAAAGCAAAGAGAATCAAAATCGAGCTTGGAATCGAGGCATCCGACAAGGTCCAGGCGAGGAATGTTCAAAAAATGCCGGGCTTAGGCAACTTCGCCTTTGGAGACCTTTTGATCGTAGCGGGGCAAAAGGGGCTTCATGACGGACAGCCAATTCGTATCAAGGAAAAGGCTCCCGGTCATCCCAAGGAAAAACCTTCCAAGCCAGCCGCGGCAGCTTCCCAGAACAAGGACAACTGAACAGATGACCCTCCCCTCCCCACAGAACGAGAGGCCGAGGGGCCTCATCGCCCTCGCCATTGCCCGGCCGGTGGGCGTTACCATGATTGCCATTGCGCTGATCGTCCTTGGATTCGTGGGTTATGCCCGGCTCCCGGTGCAACTCCTCCCAAACCTCAGCTATCCGACCGTGACCATTCGGACCACATGGGAAGGCGCAAGCCCCGAGGACCTGGACGACCGCATCTCCGAACCCATTCGGGAAGCGGTCTCCGTCTTGGGAAAGGTCGTCCGTACGACTACGATATCACGCACCGGCCAATCCGATGTCCTCATTGAGTTCGAATGGGGGACACCCATGATTCATGCGGTCAGTGACATCCGCGAAAAACTCGACCGTGTGTTTCTGCCCAGCGACGCAGGAAAACCATTAATCCTTCGTTACGATCCCAGCCTGGATCCCACCCTTGTCTTCGGACTCAGCGGGCATCGAAGCCCTGCCATCCTAAGGGAAATCGCTGAAGATGAGCTCGAACGCGAAATCGGAGAAATCGAGGGAGTTGCTGCGGTCAAGGTGAAGGGTGGTGATGAGCGAGAAGTCCTTGTCGCACTGGACCCGGTTCGCCTCCAAGCCCTGCAATTGGACGTCAACACGATTGCCCAACGCATCGGCGCCGAGAACCTCAACTCCTCCGCAGGCCTTCTCGAAGAAGGGCAGACCGAGTATCTCGTCAGAGCCCTCAACGAATACCGCAGCTTGCAGGAAATCGAAAACTTGGTCCTGGAGCGTCGGGGGAACGTCAATATCTATCTCAAAGATGTCGGAAACATCCGTGAGTCCATCAAAGAAAAAAACGTCATTACCAGGATCAACGGGAAACCCTGCGTCCTGATCGAGGTCTTCAAGGAGGCTGACGCAAACCTGGTCTCTCTTGCAGATCGTGTTAAAAACCAAGTTCTTGGAACCACCAAACAACGGCGTGCAGGCCAAGCTTATTTAGAAAAAAAAAGGAAAAAGGAGGCAGGGTTTTTCGCAGCCCAAGAGGGCACACACAAAAAGGAGAAGAAAAAAAAGACGACGGTCCAGGCTGCAGAAAAAAAACATGGCGGCCCACACGGAAGGGGTTTTGGAAAAAAAGATCTTCCCCCTGATTACATTGCCTTTCGCTTACCTAAGGACCTGCAGCTGAAACTCCTGAGCGATCCCTCGAGATATATCAGCAATTCCATCTCCGAAGTAAAGAGTTCGGCTCTTATTGGGGGGGTCCTCGCCATCCTCATTCTCTTTTTGTTTCTTCGCTCCTTCCGGACCACGGTCCTGATCGGCTTGGCCATCCCGGTATCCCTGATCCTGACCTTTGCACCGCTTTACCTGGAGGGAGTATCCCTAAACCTCATGTCCCTGGGTGGACTGGCACTCGGGATCGGCATGTTAGTAGACACATCCATCGTGGTTCTCGAATCCATTCAGCGCTGCCGCGAGGAGGGGGACACAATCCGCGACGCAGCCTTGCGGGGAACTCGAGAGGTTGCCAATGCCGTAACAGCCTCCACTTTGACAACGGTTGCGGTCTTCATGCCCATCGTATTTGTGGAAGGGATCTCGGGGCAGCTATTCAAGGACCAAGCTCTTGCGGTCGTGTTTTCCCTTCTGGCATCCCTGGCTGTCGCCCTCTTTTTGTTACCTGTCTATGCAGCCAAAGGAGGCGGGGAAACCCCAGGCCATCTTCCGGTTCCTCCTCCCAAGACTCGTTTAGGACGCCTTGTAAAAGGGATGAGCCTGCCCTTCTTGCGCTTGGGCCACCTTTGTATCCAAGGGGCGGTTGGGCTTTTCAAGATCAGCGTTGCCTTCCCCCTCTTGGCTTTCCAATGGCTTTGGCAAAAAGTTGAAAGGGCCTATCCCCCCATCCTGCGGGCCGCATTGCGCCTGCGTGTTCCGATCCTGCTTGCCAGCATCCTGCTCCTTTTCCTTTCTGTGCAGAATGCTCGGTCTCTGGGTTCCGAAGTCCTTCCCGAAGTACATCAAGGTGAATTCGAAGTCCAAGTTTTCCTCCCTCGAGATGTAGACGTAAAGACCACCGATCGAATCGTCCAACCTCTCGAAGCAAAAATTGCAAAACTCAAGGGAGTCGCCCGCACCTTCCTGACCTCGGGAGTCGCAGCGGATGAACTGCGTGGATCCGAAGAAGGGAGACATTCTGCTCGGCTACGTGTTGTTCTCGCCCCCAACCGGGATCAAGCCCGGGAGGAAATGAGGGTGAAGACTCTCTGCCGAAAAATCTTGGATGAAGAACCAAAGATCCAGAACTACCGTTTTCAAAACCCCTCCATCTTCACGTATCGACAACCGATCTCCGTGGAAGTCCTCGGCTTCAACCTCCTTGCGCTTCGCCAGGCTGCGGATCGGGTCATGGTTCGACTTCAAGGCATTCCGAACCTGAGCGATATCCGCAGCACTTTGGCTCGAGGAAATACCGAAGTACGCATACGCTTTGATCGCGAACAACTCGCCAGGTCCGGAATCGACATCGCCACGGCGGCAAAAGGCTTGGCTGCCCGCGTCCAAGGAGAGATTCCCACCCGTTTCAGCGAACGGGATAAAAAGATCGATGTCCGAGTGCGCCTGGATCCGGAGCAGATCCAAGGCATCCAGAGCCTGCGCAATCTCAACATCTCTCCCAAGGGAATGGCGCCTGTTTTGCTCTCCACTGTAGCGGATCTAAGTCTGCGAGAAGGACCCTCCGAAGTCAGAAGGCTCGGGGGTCGCAGGGGAGCAACGGTCTCCGGACAGGTCCAAGGACTCGCCATGTCCAGTGTGCAACAGCAGGTCGAAGAAGCAATGGCAGGACTCGATCTCCCCCCGGGAATCGAGGTGC